>CADAUB010000009.1 GCA_902790965.1 uncultured Eubacteriales bacterium
TTTGAGCACTCATATATCGACATGGATTTTTCTTTGAGTAAGTATGTAAAGTCCATAAGAACCTCCTTGCGCTTGTCACGGTATACCGTAATAGCAAAAGAAAAAACTATCACGGTGTACCGTGATAGTATTATATATACTTTTTCCCTATTAGTCAATCAACGCATCAGCGGTTCTCGATCATTTCCTTTAGCTCATCTACCTGGAACTTGTAAGCTGAATTGCAGAAATAGCATTTCACTTCTATCTCTTCTCCATCGTTGATGATGTCGCTCAGATCTTTCGTGCTGAGTGTCGCAAGCGCTCCGGCGACCCTCTCCTTACTGCAGTCGCAGTGGAACTGCACCGGCAGCTTTTCATTTATCCTGAGATCGAGATCTCCGAGATAATACTCAAGGATATCCTCAGGGCTCATTCCCTTTTCCATCATGGTGGTTACTGGATCGGCACCATCGAGCTTTGCCTCGATCGCGGCTACTGTCCCCTCCTCTACATCAGGCATCATCTGTATTATGAATCCGCCCGCGTGCTTGACAGAACTATCTGTATCGACCATCACCCCGAGGCCTACCGCTGACGGAGTCTGCTCGGATACGGTGAAGTAATACGCCAGATCGTCTCCGATCTCTCCCGTCTGTATCTCGACCTGCCCGTTGTATGGCTCCTTCAGTCCAAGGTCCATGATCACGGTCAAAGTGCCTCGGCCTATGGCTCCGCCGACATCGAGCTTGCCTGCTCTTTTAAGAGGTATATCCACAGAAGGCTCAGCCGGGAAGCCCTTGACATTTCCGTGGCTGTCCACAGTCACAGTTAGCTGGCCTATCGGGCCATCGCCCTTCATGATCAGGGTAAGCTTATCGTTCTCACCCTTCATCATCGATCCCATCATTGCCCCTGCGCTTAAAAGTCTGCCGAGCGCTGCAGTCACTACAGGGAATGTGTGGTGTATCTCTCTGGCCTCGGCCGTGAGCTCAGTAGAAGAAATGGCGAATGCCCTTACTGTATCGCCAGCCGCTGTTGCTCTTATAATGTAATCTTTCATCTATAGTTATATCCCCTATCTGTTATTTTTCTTACATATTGTACTGCATCACTGCCTTATTGACCAGCGATGCAGGCATCAAAAAACTCCGGACGCAGACAGGGGCATCCGGAGTATGCAATTGATTTGATCAAATCATATTATTGACCGTAATAAGTCATTGTCCAAGGACCATTATCCCTCGAATGCAGAAGCCTCAGCAGCAACGCTTTTAGCAACTTCTTCAAGTGTATATGGCTTGAAGAGAGGCTTCTTCATAGCGAACTTGACCCAGCATACCGAGAATACGGCGCAGATGATAAGTCCGATGCCTGCGATCTTGAAGATCTCCATTCTTTCTACTGGATCCGGGCTGATCTCCCAGATCATGACGATAAGCGAGATCGTCGAGATGACCGGAAGGAAAATGCCCCATGGAACTACGAACGCTCTCTTAGCATCAGGATATTTGTACCTGAGGATGATGACGTCGAGATGAGCGATGATGTAAGCGATCATCCAGCCGATGCAGCCCGCGAGAAGCAGGATCTCAAGATAGTCAACATCGAAGAACGCGATCAGTGACATTGTTACGATGGTTACGAGAACTACGCCTGCCCAAGGTGAACCGAACTTGTTGAGCTTACCGAATACCTTCGGGAACTCGCCTTCGTTAGCCATTCCGTAAAGCATTCTAGGAATAGCAGCAACGAATGTGTTCAGTGTTGAGCATGTAGCTACGAGTGAGATAATACCGATCCAGATCTCTCCGGCTCTTCCGAGTACTACCATCGCCGCGTCTACGTGAGGTGTAGTGGACTGCTGAAGTGTTTCAAGTGGGATATACTTCATAGCCATGAATCCGAAGAGGATATCACTTATGAAGATGATGATGATACCCGAGATCATCGCCAGTGGGATGAACTTATTAGGATTCTTGAGCTCTTCAGCCAAAGGTGTAACGAATTCGAGACCTACAAACAGCCAGAAAGCAGTACCGAGCATACCGATGATGCCGCCGCCCATGCTTATATCGAACTTTGGATATTCAGCAACCGGCGTAGCACTGGTCATTCCTGTGAGACCGATGATGGACAGAATGACCATCGAACCGATCATGACTGATGCGAAAATAGTCTGAGCAGTCGCGTACGATTTTACAGAACCGAGGTTCAGTACGCCGAGGGCGATTACCATGAAGAAAGCCCAGAAGTGAGTGCTCGGACCATTTGGGATCAGGTGGATGCTGAGTACTTCTCCGCATACCAGGGATTCAGCAGCGTTGGAAATACCGGCTACCATGAAATATCCACTGAGTACCGAGAAAATACCCATTGTAGGGCCCATTGCAGGAAGAGTATAGTGGTTGACTCCTCCAGCAGCAGGAAGCATACCTGCGAGCTCGGAGAATGAAAATGCTACCAACAGATTGGTAATAGCAGCGATGATCATCGCGATCACGAATGCAGGACCACCGCTGGCAAATCCGGAACCGAGCATGAAGAGCGCTGAACTTGATACTACGATACCTACAGCAGTACATACCGCAGGGAACAAGCCAACCTCTCTCCTAAGACCTTGTGTTGATTCTCCCATATAATTACTCTCCTCTCTATATTTAACAATGCAACAAACATAGTTCGCGAAAGGAAGCGAACTCATACAACAGAGCTTTATGGCCTCCTGTCTAGCGTGACCCTAAGGGCCACTTCAGCCTAAAGCTTGTTCTACATAATTAGTATCGCACTCTAGACCAACTCAACGTCAAGCACTTTTTTGGGCTCAGCGACAAGAAACGTCGAGTTGACTTGGCAGTTTCCACAAATACGGGTAAATAAATGCTTGACGTTGAGTTTTTTCTACATCTTAATATATAGTTATCAAACCAGCATGACACCGTTGTGTCAGCAGGTCACATATCTGTTATTCATTATTGAGCAAGACTCTGACACATATTCAAGGAGGAAAACAATGGATAAAGAGAAAACTTTGAAAGAATTGGCACGCGCTCTCGACTTCATCGAAAGAGGTGACGAACTCACTCAGGAAGAGATGAAGGCTATCGAGAAAGATACCATTGAAAACTATACCGAGTATTACAACTCCGGCTATATGGATTTCCGTAAATCCTGCACTCCAGACGGAGCTACAGTTGAGTGGGCCAGCAAAGGCGAGCACGTCTACGACGTATACGGAAATGAATTCATCGACTGTATCGGCGGATTCGGTACATACATTGCCGGACATCGTAATCCAGAGATCATCAAGTACGTAGAGCATCAGCTCCATCGTCTCACCCTTTCCAGCACAGAGCTGATCGAGCCTCTTCGCGGATATGCCTGCAAGGCTCTCGCTATGGTAACACCTGGAGATATCAAGTTCTCATATCTCACAAACGGTGGTGCTGAGGCTGTTGAAATGGCTATCAAGCTGGCTATGCTCTCCAATGGCGCAGGATACTTCATCTCCACAGTACACGGCTTCCACGGAAAGAGCATCGGCGCTCTGTCCATGACAGGTAACGACGTATTCCGTGAAAGATATTATCCAAACCTTCTTCCAAAGGTACAGTTCATCGAGCACGGCAACGCAGAGGCTCTTGAGACAGCTATCTGCAACCTCGAGGCTATCGGTGAGCACGTAACAGCATTCATCTGCGAGCCTGTTCAGGGTGAGTCCGGATTCATCATCCCACCAGAAGGATATCTGAAGGACGTTCGTGAGATCTGCTCGAAGCACGGTGTACTTTGGATCGCAGACGAGATCCAGACAGGTCTTGGACGTACAGGAAAGCTCTGGGGACAGGACAGAGACGGCGTTGCAGCTGACATCATGACATTCGGTAAGGTATCATCCGGTGGAGCTATCCCTTGCACAGGTATCGCTTATACACAGGAAGTATTCGACAAGTCCGGTCTTGCTGACAATCCGTTCATCCTCGGATCGCCTACATTCGGCGGAAACGCTATCGCCTGCTCCGCACTGCTCAGCGTCATCAACTACATCGTTAAGAATGACATTCCTAAGACAGTTGCTGAGAAGGGTGCTTATTACCTCGAAGGACTCAAGAAGATCGCTGAGGGTCGTCCACACGTTGATGACGTTCGTGGTATCGGTCTCATGCTCGCTCTCGAGTTTGATAGCCCAGAGTATGGTTGGGAAGTTTCGAAGGAAATGTTCGCTCAGAACGTAATGGTAGCCGGAACACTCAACAATGCCCGCGTAATCCGTATCGAACCACCTGCAATCCAGGAGTACGAGACTATCGACAAGGTAATCGCTGCTATGGATAATGCTCTCGCAGCAGTCGAGGCTCGCTGGGATAAGTAATTCCAGGCCGCTTAGATAAAAGCAAATCAAACAGGACCGAAGCAAATGCTTCGGTCCTGTTTTTAATTGCTATTACTTAATGCTTCAGATCGCGTATGCTATTGATCTGACTCGTCGTGATCATAAAAAACATTCTTAGGCCCCTTCTTGAACATGAATGAATCAAGACGTATCTTCTCATCCTTGTCAACAAAGCCCAGGCAACGGTAATCGTCTCCGGTCTCCGATGTCTCGCCTATATACTCAGACAAGACACCGCTATAGCCCGCCTTTTCTACGCTTTCCCTGAAAACTGCCAGATTGAAGTTGTTAGAAGACGCCTCAGGATAGTAGGATCTCATATTCTTTATGGACTGCCTGCCTCCTGTTATGGAGAAATAAGTTCCTACTATATAGGATGTAGGTGCCAGATAATCTGACAGCTCTTCTACGAGCACAGTATCGTTGAAGAACTGATGCTCATTTGAGCCAAAGAAGTCCACGAACACATCGACTACCTCTGGGCAGACCGGTATATCCGTACCGTCATCAGCGATGAACAAGACTTCCATCTCGCTTCCGCTCGCCTCCAAGGCGACCTTATACATCCCGAGGATCTCAGGATATTTATCTACCAGTATCAGTCTGCAGTTGTTCTGCTCCATCAGAGTCTGCTCATACTGAAGGTAGAAATAAGTGTTCAGATGTGTCTCCATCACCACCGAGCCCTGATTGATGATGTTCTTAAGACATTTCTCCATCCAGTAATACGTTTTCTGATATAGGCTCGTCAGATAATCAGGAACATTGCTGTAGATAACCTTATCGGTATCCGCCTGATCGTACTGGCTGTGCTCCTGATTAGGAGTAAGCAATATGCCGTCCCTTATTTTGGCCTTGTAGCCGCAGGAACAGCTGATATCAGCTCTCATGATCTGGGTCTGCGACATATCCGAATGGGAGAAATTGAGGGTGCCATGACACCTTGGGCATCTGAGAAGTGACACCATCGATATCGGAACGCCGATCTTTCTGCTCGGATGGCTGGCGCGTTTCTCACCTAAATTAAGCGAAGCTATAGTGCTATTGATATCTACAAGTTTTGACTCAAGCGAAGCTATCTCTCCGGATATCACCTCCGCTCTTTGCGTAAGGATATCCGTAAGCATAGTGTTTGCTACGCCCTGTTCACCCGGAGGATTTTTCCGGATCAAAGATAGTGCCGAGTGGATCTCAGTCAGCTGAAAACCCCAGTCGCGGTATTTCAGTATCATCTGCAGATCGCGTTCAAAAGTGTCATCTGCGAGATATTGCTTACCGTTGACCCTCGGTATTAGCAAACCTTTTGAAATGTAAAAATACAGTGTGTCCTTGGATACTCCGTATTTTTTTGCTATATCACTGATCTTCATTTCATTACGTCATCTGAAATAAATTTTACAAATAAGGTTACCTGATAACTAGAAGCAACGTCATCGTTCCAGGCGACTGCCGGCCAGGTATACATCTCTGTTTCCGCAACGTGCTTTATGTTCAAATTCCTCGAATCCATGGAGCGCGCAGTCTTTTCCGGTACCAGCGATACAGCCAGCCCGTTAGATGAAAGGATCATGCTGGCTATCGCCCCGCTGCACTCGTATATCCTGGCAAATTCCTCGCCTCTTTCGCTGAGCTCCTTTTCGAGCATCTCACCGAAATCCCAGTTACGAGACTCTCTGTAATGCTTATCTATACCTCCGCAAAAGGCGAGATCTTTGAGCTGATCGACCCTGATAACATTACTGTCAGGGCATGGGTCCATATGTTTAGGGACCATGGCGACCATCTCTTCTTTTTCAAGCCAAAGGGCCGGAAAGCGCCTGATGCTCCTGTTGACCGAGCGCATAAACGCCACATCGATCTTGCCGGCTTCTAGCGAATCTTCAAGCTCGGCAGGAAGCATCGGGAATATCTTGAAATGAACTTCCGGATAAAGCGAAGTAAAGTGCTCGATATAGTCGGCCGCTATGCTAAGCCCGGAATAGATCGTCCCAATTATTATCTCACCCGCTACCGTCTTATCGGCTTTCCGCACATCATCCAGAGTATCGGAAACATTACCTATGATCTCGAGCGCGTGCTGATAAAGCACATAACCGGCATTTGTCGGAGTGACGCCGTTAGTCTTCCTGTAAAAAAGCGCGCATCCCAGTTCTTCCTCGAGCGAGGATATCTGCTGCGAAAGAGCGGACTGAGAAACATATAGTTGCTTAGCCGCGAGAGAAATATTACGGTTTTCTACTACTGCCTTAACAAACTCAAGCTGTCTGAGAGTCATTTTATCCCCCTATCTATACAAATGATTATACTTCATCGACAGCAAAATGATTAAGGAAGAGCCCGAAACTTTTTCAAATTTCGGGCTCTATACAGCTATTTCAGCCTTTAAAATGCACAAATATGCTTATTATTTGAACATTTCTTCTGCATCTGGCCATTCGATGTCGAGGCGGCGCGCGATGCGTGTGATGTTGAGGAAGTGGATGTAGTCAACATTGCCCGCGAGGATGTTGTTGCCCCATGTTCCGCAAGACTCAGACATTGTTGGCGGAAGTCCGTTGTGGCTTGGGCCCCATCCGTCTGAAGATGGCTGGTTGATCATGAGACGGCTTACCGGGATCTTGTCAGCAACGTAGCGGATGTGATCTTCGTTGTGGGAGAGAACTCCTGTGCCGTGACCGATACCACCCTGCTCTGTGAGGATCTTGAGAGCCTTGTCTACAGCCTCTTCAAATGTCTCATAAGTGATCATTGTCATTGTAGGTCCGAGGAACTCGTGTGTGAGGATCTCCTCAGCGCCGATCTTGTCGATCTTAAGAGCGATGACTTCTGTCTCCTTAGGGATGTCGAAGCCAGCAGCCTTAGCGATAACGTCAGCGTCATGTCCGATGATCTCAGCGTTAGCCTTGCCTTCTGGGAACATAACTTCACGGAACTTATCAACATCTTCCTTCTTATCGAATACTACGATGTTGCCCTTTCTCCAAGCCTCGAATACCTCAGCTTCTTTCTCTGCTGGATAGAGGAAGTGGTTGCAGCCGTCGCAAAGGATACCGTTTTCGAAACCGGAAGCCTCAGCCATGATAGGAACTGCTTCTTCGATATCGAAGTCTCTGTCAAGGATTACAGGAGGGTTTCCTGGGCCTACGCCGTAAGCTGGAGTACCGCTTGAGTAAGCAGCCTTAACCATTCCGGCTCCGCCTGTAGCAACGATCAGGTCAGCAGCAGCCATGAGCTGTCCGGACTTCTCGATAGTTACGTTCTCAACGCACTGGATGAGGTCTGCAGGAGCTCCGCACTTAACGCAAGCTTCTCTGATCAGATCTACTGTTCTGCCGGATGTAGCCTTAGCACGAGGAGCTGGCGAAACGATCATTGCGTTCTTGCCCTTGATGGCCTGCATGAAGTTAGCGATTGGTGTAGCACCAGGGTTTGTAGCTGGCGAGATGCAGGCAACAACGCCTACTGGCTTAGCAACTTCTGTGATGCCGATCTCAGGATGCTCAGCGATAACGCCTACGGATGGCTTGTCCTGAAGATACTCCCACATCATGCTGCAAGCGAGCTCGAGCTTGCCGATCTTATGATCAACTCTACCGAGTCTTGTCTCTTCTACAGCCATCTCGGAAAGTGTCTCTCTGTCCTTGTAGACTGCCTTGGCAGCCTCGAAGCAGATCTGGTCTACCTGTTCCTGTGTGAAATCCTTGATCTGGTCCATAGCTACGCGAGCTTTTTCAACCATTTCCTGAATAGTCAGTTCCATTCTTTTTACCTCCTTGATCAAAGTTGGATAAATGTCAGCACCATATCGTCAATGATGCTGTATTAACGATTTAAAGCTTAGAGGATCTCTACGTAACCCTCGTCAGCGTTAACAGTGACCTGATCTCCATCCTTGACTGTGTCATAGAACTCCTGATCGATACGGTCTACCATTGGGATCTCCATGATGATAGCGCCGGCAACCAGTACAGGATCAGGATCCGATACGATAAGAGCTGAAGGCATGTTGCCGAATCTGTCCAGATGATAGAGACCATCCTGCTGTACTACGGAGCTTCCCTTTCCGCCCGGGAAGATGAGTACCTTTTTGGCGATGATCTTTCCTCTGATCTCATGGTCTTTTTCGTCCATCATTCCGTCTTCAGGGCGGACCTGATAGAACATGATACGTTCTTTAGTCTTGATAACCTCGGCTGTAGCGCAGCCCTCGGAAATCTTATGGCATGCAAATCTCTTTCCCATTATTTTACCTCCCCTGTCAGAGCAGCTTCGATACATCCATCAAGGTCACGCAGCACGAACTTCAGTCCTCTGCGTCTTGGATAGTAAGCGCACTTCGGCGACTCGGTGACACCAGTCTTGCCTTTCAGGAAGTGCCATACCGGCTGATCCGGGCAGCTATCTGGAACAACGTCTGCGCCAGCGTCATTGAGTACCTTTGTGAGACCCATTCTGTCGGCCATCTGAGCCGCGTGGCTCGATACCAGGATGTACATAGGAACTGCGAGTTTTTTGCCTTCAAGATGCTCTGCGATATACTTGGTCTCTTCGAGTGTGAAGTGTGGGCATCCGAACATCGCGAAATCGATCTTGCCATCGTTTTCATCGCTGAACTTCTCTGCGAAGTCCTTGAGGTCCTTGTCTGTGATGACAACTTCGTGTTTAGGCTTCTTGCCACCAAGAGCGGTCTCGAGATCTGGAGCCTCAGGAGTGAATCCTACGATGTGATACATTCCGTAAGCGCCGGAAGTGTTGAGCTGAGCGCCGAAGTTTCTGAGAGCTTCAGGTGTGATCACCTTAGGAAGTCCTACGAATACAGGAAGTCCTTCGCCGATCTTGTCGCCCATCATTCCGAGGCAGTGATACTCGTAAGCGGACTTCATGTCGGCCTCTACGTGTACCACGATGTCGCCCTTACGATTCTCATCGAGGAGCAGACCATATTCAGGAACGCATCCTGTAACAGCTGCGCAAAGAGCACTGTTAGCACTTTCTCTGTTTGTGCGAGCACCCCATACGGAGTTTACATACGGAGGAGCGCTGGATTCTGAGAATGCGCATACCTCTCCGAAGTTAGGAACGTTTGTCGCTACATAAGGTGTGCAGTTGTATGAAAGTACTGCGCCAAGTGTACGATAAGCATTGTCTGTTCTCTGCATGTGCTCAATGTCAGCATCAGTCAGATCTGGCCAGCCTTTCTGGAAGAATTCAAGGCTCCAGCCCGGATTGACTGTAGGAGCTACGCGGCACTTCGCGCCGGCAGCTACCAGCTTTTCTGCAAACCACAGGTCACCTGCCTGGTTACTCAGAGCTACGTGAGCTCTCTTGATAGGCACCATGCGCTCAGCGTCGAAGCACTCGCCAATGCCTACCTGGATCTTCATCGCATATGCTGCGCCTTCTCCATATTTTCCATCAAGCATGGCCTGCTGGTCTTCGTTTAATTTCATACCTGTCAACCTCCTTTTTTATTTAGTGAACAATATCTACTGAATAACTATTCTCTCGTCATCTTTGATATCTTCGAGCACCTTGTCGGATACTTCGATATATCCGAGTTCAAGGGTATTCGCGATCTTAACTACCCTGAGGTCTTCAAGGGCGACGCCTCTGACGCATTTTATCGCGACTCTCTCAGCCTCATCTTCGTCTTTGGCAACGAGCGGGATCTTGCAGTCGGCGATGCAGCGGCAGGCGATGCTGTTCGCATATGTGGATTCGAAATCCATCTGATCGAACACCTCTTTAACGGTGACATCAAAGAGGCCAAGGCCGATAGCATTGCCATGGGACGCCGGAGTAACACCCAAGAGCACCATCTGATTGATATCCGGAATCGGCAGCATATACTCCTTGAGACATGAACTTCTGCCAAGGATATTAGGGTCGAAGCCGGCACCTGATATCTCCTTGCCTATCGCACCCACAAGAAGCACGTCGATCTTAGGCGGGATCAGCACAGGCATCTTTGTCTTTGCAATCTTTACGAGTTCTTTCTCACGAGCGATGAGATTCTCTCTAGGGAGTATCTCGATGTGGAAAGTCTCATCATATGCGTTCTCAATAGCAGCAACTCCGCAAACTACAGGAGTTTTCTCCATTATAATAGTAGCGGCGTCCTCGATTATCTGAGCGAAGAACTCTGGATCTTCTTCGTGAATAGAAGAGCATCCGATCTGGTTGCCCAGGCCTATGACCAGCATCTTGCAGATGCCGCTCTGGAGTTCTCCGACAAAGTCAGTATGAAGTTTTATCCTGTTGATTGGGATGATGGCGTCAGCCTCGGAAGCTGCGCGGTCGAAATAGACTGTCTTGCCTTGAGGAGTAACTCCAAGCTCTACAACATCAACAGTAGTATTCACAGGCACGCCCATATATTCCTCTGTGATGCCATAACCTGTAAGGACTTCTTTCTGGCCTTCTTCGGTACCGTTACCATGGCTTCCCATTGCGGATACGATGAAAGGCTCAGCGCCGAGCTCTTTCAGCTGATCGATAGTAGTCTTTACTATGAGCTGGAGATTTTTGATACCGCGGCTGCCGACAGCTACGGCAACTCTGGCACCAGGTTTTATCTTTTCTCTGATCTCAGGACGGCTCCATTCTTTAAGAAGCGTTCCTTCAACATCATCAAGCGAAGTATGATCGAATACCTGCTGTACTCTTCTCAGTTTAGGAAGAGGATACGCGTAATCGTCTGGTAATAGCAGTGGCATAGAATCACCTCTCTATCAATCTCTGCACCATATTCCTGTTGTTTGAAAAAGTAGCGATAAGTAAAACTGTTAGGAAACCCATACTTATCTGCTATTTCACTTTAATTATAGTTAATAAGAATCACAATATCCACGCCAAAATTTTAGAACATGTCCATAAGGCACAGTCAATAAGCAATTTTGAGGGGTCTGTTAATATCCCCCAAAGTCCTAAAAACCACACGTTATAAGGCTTTCAAGGTATAAGTAATGTTTTAGTATAAGTACAACTTATGGCAAACCGTTCGTAAAATGATATTTTACTGACATATTTCACGGGATATACAATAATAGTGAACTATTATATGTGTATCATTACAATTAATAGTGGTCATTATTGTTCTAATAAATTGAAGGAGGGAAAGCGATGAAAATTGTCATTCCAGACGGGCTGGGACTGAACCCGGGCGATTTGTCCTATGAAAATTTCGAAGTCCTCGGTGACTTTACTGCATATGACAGCACAAAAGAGTCAGAGCTCATCGAAAGGATCCACGACGCTGACGCCGTATGCATCAACGACATCATGATCAGCCGTGAAGTAATGGATCAGTGCCCTAATCTTAAGTATGTAGGCTGCCTGTCCACAGGTTTCAACACTGTAGATCTGGAAGCAGCGACTGAAAAGGGAATCGTCGTAACTAACGTACCAACTTACGGCACAGCTTCCGTTTCAGAGTTTGCTATCACTCTTCTCATGGAAGTAGCTCACCGCGCTGGTGACCACAGCCTCGGAGTTCACAACGGACGTTGGAACGAAGTTGGCGAATGGTGCTACTGGGATTCCGAGCAGATCGAGCTCGCGGGCAAGACAATGGGAATCCTCGGCATGGGCCGTATCGGAAAGCAGACTTCCAAAGTAGCTCAGGCTATGGGCATGAACGTACTCGGATATGATATCTATCACGACGAGTCCATCGTTTGTGAGACATTCAGATATGGTGAACTCGACGAAGTACTCGCTAATTCCGATGTCATCGTACTCCACTGCGTACTCACACCTGAGACAGAGGGTATTATCAACAAAGAGAACATCGCGAAGATGAAAGATGGAGTTATCATCATCAATAACAGCCGTGGTCCTCTCGTAGTTCCTGAAGACCTCGCTGAGGGTCTGAATTCCGGCAAGGTATTCGGAGCTGGTCTCGATGTAATGCTCACAGAGCCACCTGCACCAGACAACCCACTCCTCAAGTGCGACAACTGCATCATCACTCCGCATATCAGCTGGGTATCAAAGGCCAGCCGTGGTCGTCTCCTCAACACAGCTGCTGAGAATCTCAAGCAGTTCATCGAGGGCAATACGGTCAACCAGGTAAATAAGTAGTTTGTAGATATTAGGAGGTCAATTATGGCAAAAGTTAATCTCAGCGGTAACGAAGCTGCTGCTCAGGCGGCGCTTAGTTCCGGCGCGAAGCTGATCGTCGGATATCCGGGAACTCCTAGTTCTGAGGTTATCGGCAGCATCTGGGGCAAGAAATACGATGGCGTCACCATCGAGTGGAGCACCAACGAAAAGGTCGCTTTCGAAGAAGCCGCAGCATGCGCATGGGCAGGTCAGCGTTCGATCGTAACAATGAAGATGTCCGGTCTCAACGTTGCTTATGACGCGTTCATCAGCGTTGTTTACTCCGGATGTACAGGCGGCATGGTAGTATACGTTGCCGACGACCCAGGCGTATCCGCTGGTATGCCTGAGCAGGATATCAGAGGCTTTGCTCTCATGAGTGACGTTCCAGTACTCGAGCCATCCTCGGTACTCGAGAGTTACACATTCGTTCAGTATGCGTTCGAGCTTTCCGAAGCCATCCAGGGCCCGGTAATCGTACGTACTGTATCGAACGTTTCTCAGAGCCATGCTCTCATCGAGCTTCCTGAAGCTCATCCGATCGAGCCAAGAAAGCCTCATTTCGTAAACGATCCTCTTAAGTACACAAAGGCCGGTGCCAAGATCTGTATGGATCAGCACAGAGACCTTATCGCTCGCCTCGCTGCAGCTCAGGTAAAGCTCCACGAAGATGGAATGCATAAACTCTGCCTCGGCAAGAAAGGCGGCAAGGGTATCGTAACGGTAGGCGTTACTTCAGCGTTCCTCGATGAGTCTCTCGAACTCATCAAGGAAGCAGGCGCTGATGTTGAAGGCGTATCGACTCTGAAGCTCGCTGCTACACTCCCAGAAGCTACTGAGGAATTCGCTGCTCTCCTCGACAACTGCGAGAGCATCCTCGTACTCGAAGAGAACGAGCCTCATGTTGAGAAAGCCATCTCACTCCAGGCCTTCCACGAAGGAAAGAACGTGGAGATCATCGGCAAGCTGAACGGCCCTCTGAGCCGCATCGGCAACTACACCGCTGCTACATGCGCTACAGGAATGGCGGCGCTCTTCGGTGTAGAGTTCAAGCAGGATACAGCTGCTGCTGACGACGCTGAATCCCACTGCGCTGCTCGTCCAATCGGAGTTTGCGCAGGATGCCCACACCGTGGTGTATACATGGGACTCATCGACGCAGTCAAGAAGCTCGGTTACAAGAAAGACGAAGTTATCATCACAGGTGATATCGGATGTACCATCCTCGGCAGCTGCCCTCCATTCGACTGCCTCTGGACAGAGGTCGCCATGGGAGCATCCATCGCTATGGCACAGGGCTTCACTCACGCAGAGTGGCCAACACCTGTATTCGCTACTATCGGTGACAGTACATTCATCCACGCTGGAATGCCACCTCTTGTAAACGCTGTACAGAATCAGGTTCCTATCACAGTAGTTATCATGGATAACGGCTGGACTTCCATGACAGGTATGCAGGTCAACCCTAATACCGCTGAGGAATTCCAGTATGACGAGAACCGCACACGTGTCGACGTAGTTGACATCGTAAAGGGCCTCGGTGTTAAGCAGCTGTGGGTAGTAGATCCTTATGATCTGCCTAAGATGACAGATACTCTCGTTGAAGCAGCTCAGCTTCCTGGCGTTAAGGTCATCGTTTCCCGCCGTGAGTGCGCTATCCAGGCTGGACGCCGCAAGATCAAATACGGTCTCTCCGTAGTTGATCAGGAGAAGTGCATCAACTGCAAGCGCTGCATCAACACAACAGGATGCGCCGCTATCGTCTCCGATGAAAACGGTGTACACATCAATCCTTCACAGTGCAACGGCTGCGGAATCTGCACATACGTCTGCCCAGTGAATGCAATTGAGAAGAAGGAGGTCTAATAATGGCAAACTATAATGTTTATCTCGTCGGTGTCGGCGGACAGGGCATCCTTACTATCGCTGACATGATCATGCGTGCCGCGCAGGAACTCAACGTACCTGCAAACTACTACCCAACAAAGGGTATGGCACAGCGCGGCGGCTTTGTAAAAGCTCAGCTCAAGCTTGGAGCAGAGACAGTTGGTCCGGATATCCGCCCTCTCGGCGCTGATCTCGGAATCGCTATGGAGCTTTCTGAGTCGCTCAAGGCTATCAGATACATCAAACCGGGTGGAACACTCGTTGTTTACGGATACAAGTGGCAGCCAACAGCTGTAATGCTTGGCAAGGCTCCTTACCCAACACGTGAGGACGTTGAGAAGGCAGCAGCTGACGCTCAGCTCAAGCTGGTATTCCTTGATCCTGCTGATCAGCCTGAGGATACAGCTGACAACATCTATCTGCTCGCGGCTACAATGCGCCACAGCGGACTCGGTGATGTCGTAAGCGAAGAAGCTATCACAGACGCTATCAAGGCTCGTTGGCCTAAGGGCGCTGAGCGCAACATGCGCAGCTTCGAGGCAGGCCTCGCAGTCGAATAGCAGGCATTTGCTCTATAGAGCATCTTGAACAAAAGCAATAGCCATCACGCCGAGCGTGATGGCTATTTGTTTTACTTATACGCTTTAAAATCCGAGCGAGGCTTGCGCTCTGTAAAGTGAATGGGATATCAGATGCGCTTGGCCGCTATGAACTGATTTGGAGTGCCCTCGTGTATGTTCTCACTCTCTAGCACAGTAAAGCCGGCTTTCTCTATAGTCTTAGCGAGTTCATCAGGAGTGAAGAAGCCTACGAAGCTTAGTTCACCCTTCTCTACTCTCCTTCTCTTCTCTGCCGCGTCGGCATTATCAATACCGCCAACACAGTCCGATGCCGAAAGGAACATCCCGCCCGGTCTGAGAAGACTGTGGATACGCCTAAGCACTTCCGAGACATTTTCCATATAAAGGAGCACATTATACGCGGCGATGACATCAAACTTTTTGTCATCAAACTCATGATCGAAAATGTCGGTGTGCATAAGGGACAGGTTTGTATATCTCCCCTCTGTTTTCTCGCGTAGCCTATCCAGCATAGCGCTTGAGATATCTATAGCCGTTATATGACTGACATGATCTATGATCCCAAGAGTCATTATGCCTGTGCCACAGGCGATCTCCAGCACTTCATCGCTGCCTTTTAAGTACGCGAGTGACCGCGATACCGTCTGCTCATTGGCATCGGCATACTCAGTAATTACATGCTCGTCATACGATGCAGCGCGTTTGTTCCAATATTCCTCATTCTTCATGCTTGATATACCGCTTGGTATCTTGCTTACCTGGTGTTTACATGCCACCTGAGATCCCATTTATGGCTGTCATCATTCCTCCGAGGAGCTTGTCGAGGGTATCTTCACTGACATCTTCGCTTACCTCCCATTTGCCGTCTTTCAGAGTCATAGGAAATACTACATCGTTGGTGACAGTCCCTCCATCTTCGGAGGCAACCTTTTCAACTGACTCACCAAACATTCCCATTAATTTGGTCTGAAATGCTTTTTCGTCTTCTGTAATGCTAGGGTCACTCATAGCTAACGACATAGCATCGGTGATCCATGCATTGACAGCCTTCGACATGTCTACGTTGGTGACTGATACCGGAACATTCACATTGGAATCGTCCACTTGCTCAGGAGTCCCGATCGTATAATCGAAGTGACCAAACATAGCCTTCAGCACCACATCGGCGCTCTCTTTTGAACCGAATGCTTCCTCGGCATCGGCAAAAATGTCTTCTCCGCCGGCCAGCTCGTTGAGCGATTCTACGTTTGCGCCCTTCAGTGCAGAAAGCATGGTATCAAGAGACTCCGCAGCTTCCTCAGCAGGCGTCTTCTTAGAGGCGCCACCGCCACAACCTACTAAGGTAAACACAAGCATTACCGCCATTAACAGGCCGATAATTATTTTCATCTTATTCTTCATCGCTGAGCACCTCCTTATCTGTGAAATATCCCTTACTAAATCGATTGTACCATAGCCAATACAATCCCTACAATAACAGATGCCGTCCGGCATATACAGATGGGATTCCCAAAACAAAAGTGTTACAATACGCCTATGAAAACAAAACCTACTATATGCTTATTGAATGACTCATTTCCGCCTATCATAGACGGAGTGTCAAACGCAGTTCTAAACTACGCGCGCATCATAGAAAAGAATCATTCCCACTCACTTGTATTGACCCCTAATGTACCGGGTTCAGATGACAGCGGATATGATTTTCCTGTAGTCAGGTATCCGAGCATCGATACGAGAGACCTCATCGGATACGTTGCGGGTTATCCGTTCTCACCTGAGGCAGCGCATGAGATAGAAAATCAGCATGTTTCTGTCCTTCACACACACTGCCCGATCAGTTCATGCCTTCTCGGTAGAGCGCTTTCAGAAGCATACTCCCTGCCGCTGATACTTACCTGGCATACCAAATATGATATAGACATCGCCAATGCGGTGAAGGGCAAGCTCCTAATGAAAGGCGCGCTTCAGGCTCTCCTTCGCAACGTGAATGCGTGCGACGAGATATGGACCGTCAGCGACGGAGCCGGTAAAAACTTAAGGTCTATAGGATTTGAGGGAGAATATATCGTAATGCCTAACGGCGTGGATCTGCCTAGGGAGAAAGTATCCGAAGAGTTCATGCATGAAGTGACAGTGGATCTGGATCTGCCTCAGGAAGTGCCTTGCTTCCTCTTCATCGGCAGGCTCATGTGGTACAAGGGCCTTCGCATCATACTAGACGCGCTTAAGTCACTTGAAATAAGAGGCCGGGATTTTCGCATGGTCTTTGTCGGCGGCGGCGGTGACGAAAGAGATATCAAAGCATATACCGAAGAGCTTGGACTAGATCACAAGGTGTTCTTTACAGGAGCCATCTATGACAGGGAAAAGCTTCGCGCGTGGTATCGCCGAGCTGATCTGTTCCTTTTCCCTTCAACCTTTGATACGAATGGCCTCGTAGTAAGGGAGGCCGCCGCGTCGGACACAGCCTCGGTCATCGTGGCAGATAGCTGCGCGTCTGAAGGTGTAACAGATGGGCAGAATGGATTCCTTATAGAGGAGAACTCGGAATCGCTTGCTGAAAAGCTTACTGCGCTCTGCGAACAGCCCGAATGCATGAAGACAGTCGGGAAAGGAGCCGGTGATGAGCTGTATATTTCGTGGGAAGACGCGGTAGCCAGGGCTTATGACAGATATGAAGTCGTGATCGATAATTACAAGAGCGGTGTATATGGAAAACACGACCCACTGAGAGGCTCTCTGATGCAGTCGCAAGGTGAACTGATGCAGTTCCTCGGTGATATAGATGCTACAGGAAAGAATCTGAAGCAGGATATCTCAGAGATCCAAGGAGATATCGAAAAAACTCTGCAAATGGTGGGTAGCAAAGCGATATCCGATGTCAGAACTGCAGGTCTTGAGACAAGAGAAAGCATTCTTTCTATCGGAAATGAGATCAAAGAACATATCCAGGAGACCGGCGAAGATATCCTGGAAAAACTCGACCATTATCTGTAACAAAATGACCCCTGAAAATATTACATTTTCAGGGGTCTTAATTATCATTGCAATGTATTTCTCGTTCTCAGCGAGGTTACGCGTTTGCCATCTGTCGGGCGACTTTTCCTAAGCGTTTGCGATCTGCCGAGCGACTTTTATCTCAGAACTACTTGAGCTGTTTAGCGAACGTCCGGTGTGTTCAGCAAACGCCCTGTTTATGAACGCCTGTGATTACAGGAAGTCCCCGTCTCTCTTATTCTTTGTCTCATGTCTTTTTTAGGGAGGAAAGAGGCGTCTTCAGACAGCGTTTTCTGTCCCAACTTCCGGCATGCTATCCCAACTTTTCGAAGCCTATATTTTTTTATTTTTGAAAATAATCAGAAACACTGCTTTTTTGAAATTGGGAAAAACACAAGATTTTGGACTGTCAGATACGGAATCTGATAAGTTCTGATTGAATTTGATACCGCCGCAGGCGCATCCGGAGGCTTTCCTGTCTGCAGACACTAATAAAAACAGGCGGGACATCATTTTCGACATCCTGCCTGCCTTTACGATCAAACGGCGAACTTCCATTTCTCCAAGGAACGGAATGGTTCTGATAGAGTTTATGGTCTTCGGCGATGTGATCATCATGTGCTTTACGCCCTCGCAGTACTGGCAGCTCAGCGATCCCCTGATCCTGACCGTCTTCTTCTCAAAGTCCACATCGCTCCATTTCAGAGCCCCTGCTTCACCGACTCTGACGCCGCTCAGACACATGAAGTAGAACAGTTCCTTATACCAGTTGTCATCCATATATGACAGAAAGTCGTTCTGTTCTTCCTGTGTCAGCGCGATCTCCTCTTCCGACTTCGGCACCGCCCACGGGATCTCGATAACGATACACGGATTTGTCCTGATCAGCTGATTGGCAAGCGCATATTCCATGCAGTCTCTCATCTGTACCAGCCCATCCTTAAGAGTGCTCACCGCTATCCCTGCTTCGTGCATGGCGTTCAGACTGCGCTGTACATCCATCGGCCTGATGGTATTCAGCGGATCGGCGGGCCGCAGGCTCTCCGAGATGCTTACAAGATGAACGCTCCCGCCAACTAAAAAAGGCAGGGGCGTTCTCGCAACTGGTGATAAAATGGCAAACCTAATTCCGGGCCGCATGGGCCCAGTTTTTATGCGGTCTCTACCTTGCAAATGGTACGTTGTCCGTAGCCGGTGATCACCCTGTAATAACCGGCAAGTTCCTTGTCGAGTTCATGATCACCGGTATCCGTGAGGAGCGGCCGCCCGCCGAGCTCCGCAAGCTTTGCCGGTGTGATGATAATGATGATGTTTTTCCTGCCGACCGCTCTCAGCACGCCGGGCGTGATCTGCTGATTGCCGCGGCCAAAGAGGAATCCCTGGCCGCCGGTCACCGTGACTACAAGGCGGGCCGGGCCGCTCTTTGCGGCGGTCTCAATCTCCGCGCCGTAAATGTCACTCGCGATCAGTCTGCCGTCCTGTACAAGGTCCACCCCGATAAGAGTGCAGGGCAGACCGAGCTCTTCCATGACGGCGCGGGTCGTGGTACCCGCTCCTATGAGGTAGCGGCAGCCCCGCTCCATATTGTCGGCCACGTCTGCCGCTATCGCGGCGGCCGCGTCTCTGTCGGACAGAGGGGCCGGCTCCTTGCGGTTCTGTATCCGCCTGCTGTCATCCGGGACCATCAGGTATCCGTAGAGGCGGGTGCTGATGCGCTCATTTCTGTATTCTTCTTCATCGATATCCAGCACCTCAGCTTCACGGGTCCCGGATATCTCCCCGCTGAGCCGGCCGGCTGCTATGCGCCCTGCCGCCTTGGGGCTCCTGGCATAGACCGGCGAATGGATCTTTACACCCGCCGGTATCCCGATGCATGGTATGGCCGTGCCGAGGCCGCTGAAAATATCTTTCGCGGTCCCGTCGCCTCCTGCAAACAGTACAAGGCACGGCCTTTCGTCAGGCAGCAGGGCAAGCAGCCCCGCGGCCGCCCTTACAGTATCCGCGCGGCCCGTCGCGTAAAGGCGCGCGGTCCCGGCCGCCGCGTCTGTTTCCTGTTCGGCGGCAGACCGGACCGCCGAGGCGCTGCTTTCGCCTTCTGCTGGCCCGGCGGCCTTTGCGCTCGCCGCGCTTTCAGCCTCGTCCTCGCCGCTGATCCGTACTGTCCTGAATCCCATCTCCGCGGCTAGCCTTCCGCCCATGGCGCCTCCTGGCACCAATACTTCCAGCTCTTCCCTGAACGGCAAAAGGCAGGCAAGCGCTTCCCTTGCCCTGTCTTCCGCTACTGGCGAGGCCCCTCTTGCCAGAGCCTCGCCAAGCATGTTGTCTGTGCCGTGCAGCCCCACAGGGCCGCCCATTCCGGCTATTGGATTAATGATCAGTCCGATTCTTTTCAAATCTTTTCTCCGGTCTACTGATATTTCCTGCAGTACACCTTCCATGTCAGTGCCCATTTCTCAGGATCATCCATGCTGGATTCATCCACCTGATGCGTTACGCTTCGGTGAGGGGCCGTCCTGATAATCTCAGGGTTCTCCCTCGCTTCGCGGAAGACGTACTTCAGCGTCTCTATGTACTCATCGATGTCCTTCTTCGACGGAGTCTCCGTAGGCTCAAGTGTCATCGGCTCCGGCAGGTAATACGGATGGTGCGATGTCCAGTAGTGCATGCCGAAATCCATCATCCTGCGCTGGATATCTCCCGTTCCGATCCCGGTCTCCTTCTCCAGGTTCTCAAGGGAATATCTCGCCTGCTCCACCCTCTGGTTGTTGCCGTCCTGGTAGTAGCATGTGACCTCGGGCAGCTCCATCAGCTTCTTAAACAGGTAATTGTTGTTCACCACCGATGTCTTCGCCACCTGGTACAGCCCTTCCGGGCCGAGGCTCCTTATCCAGCACCATGTCTTGAGCACCACCTCTGACACGCCGTACCATTCTCTTATCTTGCGCACTCCCAACGGGCTCGACGGTGTCTCGTAGTCGAGATAATACTTCTTGCCATCGTATCCCACCAGGGGAGCCGGAAGGTATTTGACCAGTTCGCTCTGAACGCCCGTGGCGCCGCACGCAGGTCCGCCGCATCCGTGGGGTGCGCCGAAGGTCTTGTGCAGGTTGAAGAAGCACACATCGAATCCCGCGTCACGCGCCCTTGTGACTCCCAGCAGTCCGTTGGCATTGGCCTGGTCATATGCGCAGAGCCCGCCGATCGAATGCACGTAGTCAACGAATTCCTTCACGTGCCCGTTGTAGACACCCGTGTCCTCGGGGTTCGCGACTATGTAAGCCGCGGTCCTCTCGCTGCAGGCAGCCTTCAGCTGCTCTATGTCAGGGAGCCCAGTCACGGGATCCGGCTGAAGGTATATGATGTTGAACCCGGCCACGGCAGGAGCCGCCGCGTCAGATGGATGGGAGTAGATCGTGGTGATGATCTCGTCCCTGTCTTCTCCTTTGTCCTTGAAGTACGCGCGGATCACCGAAGCCATGGTGAATATTCCCTGCGAGCCGCCGCCCGGCTGGAAGGTGAACCTGTCCATCCCGGATATGGCGGCAAGATACTGCTCTGTCTCGCTGAAGATCCGTAGTATGCCCTGCGCGCTCTCCGCGGGCTGAAGAGGATGCATGTCCCTGATGCTGTCCGCGATGCGGTCATTGACCTTGGGGCTGTACTTCACGGTGCAGGTGCCCTGGCCGATCTCGATGTTGACATCGGCTCCGAGCGTCTGTTGGGCGAGCCTCGAATAATGCCTAAGCACGCGGCTCTGTGACATCTCGGGCAGGTTCACCCTGCTTTTCCTTCTCATGCACCCGGGCACCGCCTTAGCGCCCGCCATTTCTCCGGCTATGACCTGTTCGGGCTCCCCTACAAGGATGCCCCTCTCTCCGGATGTGCTGAGTTCGTATATGATCGGTTCATCCCACTTCGCCTGGTGGAAGCCCGTTCTGACTGTTTCTGATCTGTCTATCCTTTTCATGTCCGGCCTCCTTTTCACGCAACTATCTTTTTCAGAGCCAGCACCAGCTCATCGATATCTTCCCTGGTATGTATCTCGGTGACGCAGTAGAGGGCAGCCTGTCCGAGCGCTGGGAATTCTCCCGAAATGTCCTTGCCGCCGAAGATCCCTCTGCTGAGGAGCGCCTTGTTGATCTCCGCGACAGTCTTGCCGGTGTCACTGAAGTCGACTACGAATTCCTTGAAGAACACCGAGCCGAATGGATCGACTTTTACTCCGGGGACTGTCGCGAGCCTTGACGCCGCGTACTGGGCATTGGCCATTATGATGTTCCCGACTTCTTCCATGCCCGCAGGGCCCATGGTCGCGAGATATACTCCCGCCGTGATGCCCCAGAGCGCGGTCTGCGTGCCGACATATTCCTTGGCCTTGTCTCTCAGATGGCCAAACGATGTGCGGTCATAGGCGACATCGCCGAATCCGTATTCTCCGGGCTCCGAAGTAGGAGCAATGCCGAAAAGCCTGGACGGAAACTCCATCACGAACCGCTCTTCGTCCCTGGTCGCCATGAATCCCGACTGGCCGCCGCCGTAATACATGTGTATTCCGAGAGGCTGAAGGTCGCCGCACACGATGTCCGCTCCGTATTCGGCAGGCGCTTCCAGCACTCCGAGCGATATTGGGTCTACTCCAACGATAGAAAGCGCTCCGCTGTCATGCATCATGCCCGCTATCTCCTGCCCATGCTCCTCTATCACGCCAAGGTAGCCCGGGTTCTCAAAGTAAACGCCTATGGTGTCAGCGCCCGTCTTCGCGGCAAGGTCTGACAGGTCTGTCATGCCGTCCGGGCCGCATTTGACCCTGCGGATATTGAGCGCGGCCTCGGTGTAGTTGCTGATTATATCCACCTTCTGCGGATCCACGTATTCGGGTATCAGAATCTCGCTCCTCCCGGTGATTCGCTGAGCCATGGAGATCGATGTGGCCGCGGCCTGTGCCCAGTCCATCGTCGGAACGTTTACCACGTCCATGCCCACGAGCTCCGCCACCATGCTCTCATATTCAAACAGCGCCTGGAACCTTCCTTCGTCATTGTAAGGTTCTCCTCCGTATGCCGTGAGGAATTCACCCTTGCAGTTCACCTCGTCGCATATGGCCGGCACGTAATGCTGCCAGCATCCCGCTCCGAGGAAGTTGATGTATTTTCCGCAGTCAGCGTTGCGCGACAATATCCTGTCCGCCTCTCTCCTTAGCGCCATTTCTGACGGGAAGGCGGCCGGGATGTCCAGCGCCTCTTTCAGCGTAAGCAGTTCCGGCACATTCTTATGGAGATCGTCAAGTGACGCCACGCCTATCTCGCGGAGCATCTCCTCCTGGATCTCCGGGACCGAATCCGGAATGTACGGATGACTGTCAAATCCCTTCATTTTTTCCTCCTTTTCTGCTGTATCGTCAGCCCTGACCTTCTTCGCTGTGCGCGGCCCGGGATCATTTCCTACGCAGTCTCTCCCCCGTCCAGAGGGATGTGCTGCCCCGTTATATATTTCGCCTCGTCTGACGCGAGGAACGCGTAGAGCGCCGCCGCCTCAGCCGGGTCGGCATGCCTCTGCATCGGTATCGTCTTATTCACTTCTTCGAACATCTCCTGCGTATACTCAGCCTCCTGCATCGGGGTCAATACGTATCCCGGGCATATGCAGTTGCAGCGTACCCACGGGGCATGCTCGAGCGCGACACTGCGGACGAGGTTTATTACCGCCGCCTTGGACGCGTTGTAGTCCGTGTAGAACGGGTGGCCTTCCATGCCGTTTGTGGAAGCTGCGCAGAGTATGACTCCGGTATCATCCTTCGTCTTATCCCTGTGCATGCGCTTAAGGGCCTCCATTATGCAAAGGCACATCCCGTCAAGGTTCACGCCCATCACCTTCTTCCATTGGCTGAAGTCCGTGTCCATGAAGTTCTTCCTTACCGAGATGCCGGCGTTTGAGATGAGCACATCGATGCCGCCGAGAATCCTGTCCATCTCTTCGAAAGCGGCCTTTACGCTCTCCTCGCTGCTGACGTCGACCTTGACGCAGCCCTCGAGCCCCGGAATCTCCTCCATGAGTCCTTCAAAAGCCTTGTCGTTGAAGTCGAATACCACGACTCTGGCGCCTTCCATCACGAACCTCTTCGCGGTGGCCTTGCCAATACCCGACGCTCCGCCGGTGATCACTACCCTCTTTCCGGCAAGTTCGGGATAGAGCGCCCTTGATTCAAATTTGTATTCCTGTACGAGTCCCATTTCAGTTCTCCTCCTGCATTTCTTTTGTACTGGATTAATGAACATGCTTTGATATATACTTTTAGTAATAAGGAGGTCGCATCATCATGCTCACTCTTCAGCATCTTCTATCATTACCCGAGTTTTCGGATTTCCGCATCATCTCGGGCTTCAACGGCGTACACTCGCCTGTCACTTCCGCCGGCTTCCTTGACTGGGAATCCGAGGCGGATATCTCCAGGAGCTTCCCTCCGGGCGAGTTCGTGATGACCACTCTGGTCGCCTACAGGTACGATCCCGTCAAAGCCGAGAACTGTGTACGTTCTCTCATATGCAACGGCGTGTCGGCCGTAGCTGTAAAGGATGTGTATTTCAGCGACTTCTCCGATGATCTCAAGGAATTCTCAGATAAGCGCAACATCCCGGTCATGTTCTTCCATGACATCTTCATAGACGATGTCCTTTTTGCTATCAAGTCCGAGCTCATGCGGATGAACGCCCGCGATAATGAAGAGGCCGCGCGCACCCTGCTATACACACGTGGTTTGGATGAAGGAAGTGTCCTTGATAATGTGCGCAGATTCAGCCCGTTCTTTCACGGAAACCTCATCAGCGTGTCGTTTATCTCCATCGCCGGCTATGACGAAGCCATGCCGGATCTGTTTACGCGGAAGTATAATTCGCTCGGCTCAAACGTGATGGAGAAGTACATAGATGAGCTCCTGATGGAGCATACCCTTACTGAGAACATCCGCCATACTTTCATTCCTTACCGCCGCGGGCTGTTCCACATCCTCACGGCCATGGATCCTTCACTTGTTCCCGAGAACTTTGAGCAGGCGCTCCTTAAGAAGTTCTTCGCCATCGACGACAGCTTCCGCATCGGATACAGCATGTCTTCCGGCAGCCTCCTTACGGTCCCTCAGGCTATGAGGGAGGCTCTCGACGCTAACATCCTCTGCACCACAGAAGGTATGGGCTCCTGTTATTACGGCGACATGGAGATGGACCGCCTGCTGTGTTCCTGCGCCTCCCGTGATGAGCTGACAGAACTGTTCGAGCTCCTCGACGCGAATCTGCGCTCCGCAGGTTCAAAGGAGGCCGCGGATGACTTCGTTGCCACCATCTATTCATATGTCTCCACCGGCGGCAATATCAACGCCATGGCAGACGAGCTGCATCAGCATCCGAACACCGTCAGGTACCGCCTTTCCAGGATACAGAAGTCCTGGAAATGTCCCGACACCATGACTCTCAAGGGTAAAGCCGTCATCTACGTAAGACTGGCAGGTTTCACAAGATTCATGCAGTTGTCCTGAATCCCTGTGGCTTTTGCTTCAGCCCCGACTTCCGCCCTTCAAGTCACTTTTTAATGTGCGCTGTACGCTTCGCACACTATATCGGGTTGTCCGTAAACTCCTTCGCGACGTATCTGCTCGTATAGGCACGCATTACCGCGCCCCATTGCATCCGCAGTTTTACGATGTCGCCTGTCTTTATATCCGGAGCGCCGGACAGATTCAGCAGCGTGTGATCGCTGCTTCCTCCTAATATCCTTACCCTCGGATCCATCGGGATAAGGTATTCCCTGTCGATATCCTGAGCTCCCACGGCGATTATCCCTCTGCGCATCGGGCCAAGATCGGGCCGCTCTATGACGTGACCGAAAGCATCCGCTCCGATATCGCCGATCGGCTTGGAATCCTTGACCTTGACCTCTACGACCTGAGCTTCCATCACGAAAGCGTCGTCGTACATGCCCGGCACCGTGACATTGTCCACCGTGTCGAAGCCGCATTCCCAGTATTCGCCAAACCTTCCGTGGTTGACTCCTTCAGGCATCGTGCCTCCGAGGAGCATCCTCTGAGCGAGCGTGCTCATCCCTGAAACGTATGGGAGCGGCACATCATATTTGCGGCGGATCTTCGCCGCGATCTCCGCTATCCCGTTCATGTTTTCGGGCGAGGCCTTAACTCCTCCGAAGCATCCGAGGTTCGTTCCGACTCCGGAAAGCTCCAGCGCGTCCTCTCTCAGCACAGCTTCCGCCGTCCGCATGATGTCCTCTTCATCCTTGAAGAAACATCCTTCTCTGAGGTCTCCCATGTCCAGGGCCAGCATCACGCCGTGCTTCTTTCCGCGCCGCGCCGCTTCCCTGCCGAGCATGACGATCGTGGACGGCTCCGACTGGAAGCTGTATTCCGTGTATTCTATGATCTCCGGCACCTCCCACTGCTGAGCTATCCTAAGCAGCATTCGGGGCTTTGACGTATGATACGAGATTATGTTCTCGAGCCTTGAGTCCGCGAGCCAGTCGCAGCTGCTCTTTTCCAGCATCTCCGTGATATGCTCTTCCGCGCAGAAACACTTAGTTACCGCGGCGAAGGTCTTCCCCTGCGAGTGCAGGATGTCCGCCAGGCGCTCCACATTTACGTGGAGCTTCCCGAGATCACATACGACTTTTGGATATTCGACCATAACTTCTCCTTTTGACACTTGCCGCATCGTGTGGCGGGTCCGCACGTGTTTCGCCGCAGCGTGACCGTAAGACTTTCCCGCCACATGCCGCGTTACGCGGACGCCGCTTCAGCGTCAGTGTCCCTCTTCTTCAGCCATGCCTTGTCCTTGCCCGGAAGTGCGAATCCCGGTATGAACCTGTCAAGTCCTGTGAAGGACAGCACCAGCATGGAACCTACCATCACGAAGCTCATGATGTTGCCTTTGATAAGGTCTCCCGGCGTGAATACGTGCAGCGGGAATACCGAACTTGCGATCGTGCAGAAGAACACGATGTAGCAGTGCCAAGGAATGAGCTCGGATCCCATTACGCCGAGGGCGTCTGTATATGTTGCGAGCCTTGTGCGCAGCCTGTACATGCTCTCTTCGTCAGCGGTCTCGACGTTCTCTTCCACTATGTTCCTTACGATCGGCGAGATGGTCGCGATCTCGCAAGCCTCATCAGCAAGGGCCGCGTTGCCGATCATGCAGAGCACTCCGCACCAGCTCATCAGCTGGTTCACGTTCTTTGAGATCCTGATTATCAGCTTGGACAACGGTTCGAACGCGTTCATGCTGTTCATCAGGCCTCCGAACATCGACACCCACATCATCATGATGACGTTGCTGCCGCCCGACGCGCTCATTCCTCCTGTCACGAGGTCATTGAGCCATGTTGATATATCGCATGTCCCCGCGATGTAGCCGAATATGAGGCAGGCCACCATGCCGGTTCCGAGTGTCATGAGTGTGCTGACTCCCATGAACGCGATCACTATTACGAGTATCAGCGGGATTACCATGTAATACGGCACCCCGTTCTGCACCTGCTGCAGCAATGCCAGGGCAGCCGGACGCTCCTCCGCGAGCACTTCGAATGTCTCTTCCGGGATCGAGCTGAAGGCTTCCCTTACGTTGCCCGCCGTATTGGTGAGGTTAAGCGACAGCATGTAGATGATAATGGAGCTGGCAACGAGGCACAGTCCCGACCATCCCAGCTGGTGCTTTACCCTGTCGATGATCTTTACATCCTGCATGCCGCATGAGAGTACCGTGGTATCCGAGATGACTCCGATGTTGTCTCCGAAGCAGGCTCCGCCGGCGCAGGCTCCTATCGTGAGGATCATGTTGCCGCCGATGATGTAGTTTAGCCAAAGGAAAATCGGCGCGCACGCGGCGAATGTTCCCCATGAAGTTCCTGTTGCGACTGACAGCACGCATGTGACGACGAGCGCTATGATGCCGACCGAGCGGGCCGTTACACCGAGCTGCAGCGCTATGTTGATGACCGCCGCTCCTACGCCCGTGGCCATGAAGCACTCCGCAAGG
>CADAUB010000010.1 GCA_902790965.1 uncultured Eubacteriales bacterium
GAATATCTTGACGAGCTTGCAGAGAAACTGCCTGATGACAAAAGAGATGGACTTTTCTACCCGCCTCATATCCCAAATGACCAGACAGAAGATATAGAGATAAGCCTTATCGATGAGATCAGAAGGCGAGATATTCTATCTTGCTATCCGTATGACTCAATGGATGTATTCCTGGGGCTTCTAAGGGAAGCAGCCTTCAGCAGCGAAGTAAGAGAGATAAGGATCACCATTTATCGCCTGGCATCAAACCCTAAGATCACGGATTACCTCATATATGCCGCGAGAAACGGAAAGAAGGTAAGGGTAGTGCTCGAGCTAAGAGCCCGCTTCGATGAAGAAAAGAATCTGGCGTGGGCCGAAAGACTTAAGGCCGCAGGCTGCAGGGTCTATTACGGAATGGATAAGTACAAAGTTCACTCGAAGCTTTGCCAGATAGTATTCGACGATGGATTTATAACCAATATCTCTACCGGCAACTACAACGAAAAGACGGCTAAGCTTTATACGGATTTTTCTCTGCTTACTTCCGATCCGGTGATAGGGAAGGCCGCGTCGCGCCTTTTCAAGGATATCTGCAAGGAAAATGTGGGCAATAGAGACTACGGTCCATTGCTCGTATCTCCTGTTAGCATGCGAAAAGATCTTTTGAAGCTCATAAAGCGCGAAGCTAAGAAAGGCAAAGATGGTCTCATCTTCTTAAAGATGAACTCTCTGTCTGACGACAGGCTTATAGAGGCCCTGATGGAGGCTTCCTGCAGAGGCTGTCAGATACGCATGATCGTAAGAGGCATATGCTGTATGCTGCCGGGCATCGAAAACGCGACTGAGAATGTCTGCATAGTGAACAAGGTAGGAAGATTCCTCGAGCATTCAAGGATATATATATTTGGCAGCGGCAAAGACGAAATCATGTATATCTCGTCTGCAGATTTCATGCCGCGCAATATGGAGAAGAGGGTCGAGCTCGCGTGCCCGGTACTCGATGCAGAAATAAAAAACCGCATCCGCGAAGAGATGCAGTCTGTTTACATGGATATGGATAAGGGACGTGTACTCACTCAGGAGGGCAGATACGTCCGCAAAAGCCTTTAGTGTATATTCCTTTTTCTCTTTTCTAACTCGGCGTCATCAGGGAATTTGATGGTATTATCATCTGACTTTTTCTCTGAGCCGTTTCCTTCGAGATCTTCATCATCGACATTCATGAAAGAATCAAATATGTCCTTCACGTCCTTTTTAGGAGGGAAGGCATGAGGGTAACGCTCTCTTACAGGACGATCATCTTCATCGACACTGTTCTCGTACTTTATGAGAGCGTAGATCACTATTCCGACTATTACGAATAATCCAAGTATTATAAGTGGCATAACGACCTCCAAGAAGATTTTAATCCCGAGCAATCAGGTGGTCAAGATATTCTATTTTTTGTATACAAAATGGCTGTTTATAGGTGAATTCACGGTACTGATTATGTTACAATATGCTATTGTGAAATGATGGCTTAGTGTATAACACAGAACATTTAAAACCATTCAAATATCAATTGTCAGGAGAAAGAAAACATGTTTGAAAATTTATCGGACAAGCCTGTAGCTGAGTATCAGTCAGAGCAGATCAAACACTGGAACGAACTTGATATGCTCAATCTATGCGTCAAGGCGAGAGAAGGATCGCCTTCGTTCGTGTTCTATGAGGGGCCACCGACTGCCAACGGCAAGCCGGGAATCCATCACATGATGGCAAGGACTCTCAAGGATTCGATCAACAGATATAAGACGATGAAGGGATTCCAGGTAAAGCGTAAAGGCGGCTGGGACACCCACGGACTTCCTGTTGAGATCGAAGTAGAGAAAGAACTCGGCTTCAGCGGCAAGCAAAATATCGAGAAATACGGAATCAAGGAGTTCAACGAGAAATGCCGTGAATCCGTATTCAAATACACACAGATGTGGACAGATATGTCAGAGAAGATGGCTTACATGGCTGACATGGAAGATCCTTACATCACATACAAGAACGACTACATCGAGACCGGTTGGTGGATCATCAAAAACGCTTTCGACAAGGGGCTTGTGTACGAAGGCTACAAGATCCTGCCTTACTGCCCACGCTGCGGAACAGGGCTCGCTTCCCACGAGGTAGCTCAGGGCTATAAGGACATCAAAGTAAATACTCTTACATGCCGCTTCCGTCGTACGGGAGTCGATAATGACAACGAATACTTCCTGGCATGGACAACTACACCATGGACACTGGCAGCTAATATAGCTCTTACAGTTGGCCCTAACATCGATTACATCAAGTGCCTTATGAAATCCGGCTCCTGCGAGGGAGACTATCTTTGGGTAGCTGAGGCTCTCGCAGATAAAGTGCTCGGAAGCGACGAATACGAGGTCGTAGACAAGGTCAAAGGCTCTGACATGGAGTACTGGACATACGAGCAGATCGAGCCATTCTGCGTACCTGAAAAGGGAAAGAACGCATTCATCGTGACTTGCATGGACTACGTAAGCATCGAGGATGGTACAGGTATCGTTCATACAGCTCCTGCATTTGGTGAAGACGACTACAACTGCGGACGCAAGTACGATCTTGCTGTGCTTCAGCCTGTAGATGAAAGAGGCTGCTACACAGAGACACCTTGGAAGGGCAGATTCGTAATGGAAGACGGCCTTGATGTAGATATCATCAAGTATCTCGACACCAAGATCTATTCCAAGCAGAAGATGGAACACGCCTATCCGCACTGCTGGAGATGCGGAACTCCTCTCGTTTACTACGCAAACAAGTCGTGGTACATCGAGATGACAAAGCTGAGAGATCAGCTGGTTGAAAATAACAACTCAGTCAACTGGTTCCCTCCATACGTAGGTGAAAAGAGATTCGGAAACTGGCTCGAAGACGTTAAGGACTGGGCTATCTCAAGATCCAGATACTGGGGCACACCGATCCCTATCTGGAAGTGCGAGTGCGGACATCTCCACTGTGTTGGTTCGCGTGAACAGCTCATCAACGACGTAGAGCAGGATATCGATATGAGCATCGAGCTCCACAGGCCTTACGTTGACGATGTTACCATCAAGTGCCCTGAGTGTGGTAAGAGCATGCACAGGATCCCTGAGGTAATGGACTGCTGGTTCGACTCAGGAGCTATGCCTTTCGCTCAGTGGCATTATCCGTTCGAAAACAAGGAAAGATATGAGAGCGGCGAAGTATTCCCGGCAGACTTCATCTGCGAGGGCATCGACCAGACAAGAGGCTGGTTCTATTCACTCATGGCCGTATCGACTATCATCCAGGGCTGCGCTCCTTACAGGAACGTACTCGTAAACGACCTTATCCTCGATAAGAACGGCAAGAAGATGTCGAAGCACGTAGGCAATACAGTCAATCCATTCGAGATGATGGATAAGTATGGCGCAGACGCAGTCAGATGGTATCTCGTTTACGGTTCGCCTGCATGGACTCCTACAAAGTTTGATGAAGACGGCGTAAAGGAAGTCATCAGCAAGGTGTTCAGCACACTTAGAAACACATACAACTTCTTCTGCCTCTACGCGAATATCGACAAGGTAGAAAAGAAGCATCTCGATGTTCCTTACGCTGAGAGGCCTGAACTCGACAGATGGATCATCTCGAAATACAACAGGCTCATCAAGGTCACTACAGAGGCTATGGACGCTTACGATCACATGAAGACAGTCCGCGCTATCGGTGATTTCATCGACGGCGACCTCTCCAACTGGTATATCAGAAGAGCTAGAAGAAGATTCTTCGCTGAGGGCGAAGGCGATAATATGTCGCTCGATAAGAGAGCAGCTTACGCTACTACATACGAAGTGCTCACAGGCCTCGCTAAGATGATGGCGCCTATAGCTCCATTCATCTCCGACGAGATCTATACAAAGCTGACAGGCGAGACAACAGTTCACACCGCTTTCTATCCTGAAGCTGATGAGAGCCTCATCGACGACAGGACTGAGGAGAGAATGGACCTCGTCAAAGTGCTCGTTAACCTCGGACGCGGAACAAGAGAGTCCGAGAAACTGAAAGTACGTCAGCCACTCAGCAAGGTGATCGTAGACGGAAGCTACAGTGACAAGATCGGCGACCTTACAGACCTCATCATGGAAGAGCTCAACGTACACGAAGTACAGTTCGAAGACGATCTCGACAAGTACATGAACTTCGAGATCAAGCCTAACTTCAGAGCCGCAGGCCCTGTGCTTGGCAAGAAGGTAAAGGCATTCGGCGCTAAGCTCGCAAGCCTCGACGCTAAGGAGACTATCGCAGCTCTCGGAGAGGGCCCTGTCAAGATGGATCTCGACGGTGAAGAGTTCGATATCACAGAGGAAGTTGGCATGGACAACAACGTATTCACTATCCTCGATACAACTCTTACACCAGAGCTTATCAACCAGGGTTATGTACGTGAAGTCATCTCGAAAATCCAGCAGCTCCGTAAGCAGGCTGATTTTGAGATGATGGACGAGATCAAGATCTACATGGCTGCAGATGATGAGATCAGCGCTGCCGTAGAGGAAGCAAAGAGCTTCATCATGGATGAGACTATCGCTGTCGCTATCGAGACAAAAGAAGATCTGCCTCAGTTCGATATCAACGGACACAAGACAGGCCTTGCTGTTGAGCGCATCTAATAGCAGCGATGCCAACTAATACAAAAGAAAATATATTGAATATATCGCAGGCCGGTCTCGAGGATATCGTGACCGGCTTAGGCGATAAGAAGTTCCGCGCCAAGCAGATCTTTGGTTGGCTCGCAAAGGGAGTCACAGACTTCGATATGATGACCAATGTCCCGGCAACTCTTAGGGATAAGTTGTCTGAAGGCTGGTATATAGGCATTCCTTATGCTGAGCTCGAGCAAAGATCCAAAGACGGAACTGTAAAATGTCTGTTTAGGTTTACAGACGGTACGGCCGTGGAATCCGTATTCATGAAATACGATTACGGTAATTCCATCTGCATATCGTCTCAGGCAGGTTGTCGTATGGGCTGCAAGTTCTGCGCTTCCACAATGGATGGACTTGAAAGAAGCCTTACAGGCGGCGAGATGCTCGGGGAAGTTCTCGCAATGAGGAATCTCACGGGCGAAGATATAAATCACGTCGTGATCATGGGCATGGGTGAGCCATTTGATAACTACGACGAAGTAGCCAGGTTCATAAGGCTCATACATGATCCATCGGGTTATGGGCTGAGCCTTCGAAACATAACAGTATCAACCTGCGGCATAATAGACGGGATAGATAGATTTGCTGAGGATTTCCCACAGGTAAATCTCGCCATATCCCTCCATGCTCCAAATCAAAAGATGAGAGAGCAGACAATGCCTGTCGCAAGAAAGTATGAGTACGGCGATCTTCTGAAAGCCGCCCGTGAATATACAGAGAAGACAGGCAGGCGCATCACTTTTGAATATGCTGTCATAGACGGTGTAAACGATTCAAAGGAATGCGCCGAAGAACTTTCCGGCCACTTGAAAGGCTGGCTTACGCATGTAAATCTTATACCTCTCAACGAAGTAGATGGGAGAGAGTATAAAAAAGCGCGGGGGACAAACGTTAAACGTTTTAAGGACATTTTAGAAAGCCATGGCGTAGCCGTTACAATACGGCGCACGCTCGGAAGCGACATCGATGCTGCCTGCGGGCAGCTCCGTAGAAGGGGTTGATTGTTGTGAAGATTTTATTAGACGGTATGGGTGGCGATTACGCTCCCGACGAGATAGTAAAAGGTGCTGTTAAAGCCGCTTCAGAGATCGAAGATACAATCGCTATCTTAGGTCCTGAAGAAAAGATCAAAGAATGCCTCGATAACTATAAATGGACCGGTGACAATATCGAGATAGTCAATGCCACTGAGGTTATCAGCAACGAAGAGCATCCGGCTATGGCAGTCAGGAAAAAGAAGGATTCTACCATCGTAAGAGGCATGAACATGCTCAAAGACGGTGAAGCGGACATCTTTATCTCCGGCGGCTCCACAGGGGCTCTCCTTGCCGGCGGGCTTACTATACTCGGCAGGATCAAAGGCATCAAAAGGCCTGCTATCGCTGCGTGGTTCCCACGTTCAGCCAAGAAGGGCGTTACGCTGCTTCTCGACTGCGGAGCAAGCGTAGAAGCAAAGCCTGAATACCTTCTTCAGTACGGCATCATGGGAGATATCTTCGTAAGAGGTATCACCGGTAAGATCGCGCCTACAGTAAGGCTTCTCAACGTCGGCGTCGAAGAGGGCAAGGGCGACGAGCTTCATAAGCAGGGCTTCGAGCTCCTCAAAAACAGCTATCTGAATTTCTGCGGCAACGTAGAGGCCCGCGACGTAGTTGTCGGTGAGTCTGACGTCGTCGTCATGGATGGATTCAGCGGCAATGTTTACCTCAAATCAAGTGAGGGCATGGCAAATGCTATCATGGGTCTGTTTAAGAACAAACTGACCGAAGGTATCAGAGCTAAGATCGGTGCTATGCTCGCATATAGCAAAATCAAGGATATAAAGGGTACCTTCGATTATTCAGACGCAGGCGGAGCTCCTATACTCGGTCTCAAAGGCGCTGTGCTCAAAGTACACGGCAACTCCAGATCGGTAGAAGTATATTACGCTATCCACCGCGCTGTTGATTACGTTAAGAGCGATATCACAGGCAAGATCGAAGATGCCATCTTAAAGATAAAAGAAGAGGAAGAAGCTAAGTCATCAGAAGAAGAGAGCAATGAATAATTACGATGAACTTTACAGGATCATTGACTACAGATTCAATGACGAAGATCTTCTGAAGAAAGCTCTTACACATAGCTCGTATGCCGCTGAGTGTAAGATAGGCTATGAAAACAACAACGAGCGCCTTGAATTTATAGGAGATGCCTATGTAGACGCTGTCGTAGGCATGAAGCTCTTCGAGATAATGGGCAAGGCCCACGAGGGCATGCTCTCAAGACGCAGGGCCGATGTAGTTTGCGAAGCCTCGCTCGCTGATACGGCTGTATATATGGGACTTGGAGAATTCATTTTACTCGGAAAAGGAGAGGATGCCAGCGGCGGCAGATCCAAGCCTTCTATCCTGTCAGATACATTTGAGGCGCTGATGGGCGCCATATTCATAGATGGCGGTTATGAGACAGTAAGCAGAGTGATACTGCGCCTTTTGGGCGACAAGATACAGGCTGCAGCCGAGGGCAAACTCAGCAGTGATTTCAAGACCAAGCTCCAGGAATACCTCCAGAATAAAGATCACAATGTAAAAATAGAATATAAAGTAGTAGATGAGAGCGGTCCTGATCACATGAAAGAGTTCACAGTGGCCGCGCTCGCTAATGGTGTAGCGCTCGGTATAGGAAGCGGAGCCAGCAAGGCAAAGGCTGAGCAGGCAGCAGCGGAGAACGCATTATCCAAGGGAGTCGAATAAGTGTATTTTAAGAGAATAGAGATGCAGGGTTTCAAATCGTTTGCTGACCCTGTAGTAATAGAACTGAATGATGGCGTAACTTGCATCATAGGGCCTAACGGAAGCGGAAAGAGCAATATCTCTGACGCACTTCGCTGGGTACTTGGTGAACAGAGCTCTAGACAGCTCCGCGGATCCAAGATGCAGGATGTTATATTCGCCGGTACAGCGACCCGCAAGCCTAAGGGCATGGCAGAGGTCACTCTTGTAATAGACAATTCGGCCGGGATACTTCCACTTGAATATAATGAAGTAGCTGTCACAAGACGCATGTTCCGCTCTGGAGAGAGTGAATACCTCATAAACGGCAATCAGTGCCGCCTGAGGGATATTCGCGAGCTCTTCATGGATACAGGAATCGGTGTCGAAGGCTATTCGATCATCGGCCAGGGTAAGATAGCGGACATCGTAAGCACAAAGCCTGAAAACAGAAGGCAGATATTTGAAGAAGCAGCCGGAGTTGTACTTTACAAGAGCAGAAAGAGCGAAGCTGAGAACAAACTGGCCGCTGCAGCTGTCGATCTCGACAGAGTAAGGGATATCATCGCTGAGATCGAGGGCCGCATCGACGGTCTTAAGGAAGATTCCGAAAAGGCAACAGAATATATCGAGCTGAGAGACCGCTACAAGACTCTTGGCATCAATATAATCCTTCACAACCTCGAAAACCTCGAAGCTAACGTAAATCTCGGCAAGGAAGAGCTTGTAGATCTTCAGAAAAAGCTAGAAGAGACAAGCGCCAGCCTCGAAGAAACAGAGCAGAGGATAGATTCACTCAGAGATAAGGACATAGAGCTTAGCGATGAGTATTCAGATGCCAACGCCAAGCTCGTGGCTACCATAGATGAGCTCGCCGTAATCACAAGCGGAGGAAAGCTCAACAAAGAGAGACTAGAAAACATAGAGAAAGAGCTTGCAAGACTTGCTGTTGAGATCGAGTCTGCATCAGAGAGGCTGAGCACTGAGACAGAAGAGCTCACTCGCCTCGAAGATAACGAAAAGTCCCTGAACGAAGAGATGGACAAAGTGAAGGCCGATCTCGAAAACGCTGTCATGAAATACAACGATGACAGCCGCAGATCCTCCCAGATCTCACTCAAAATAGAGGATATCAAGAGCAGGCTCATCGAGATAAACAACGAAAATATCACAAGAAACGCTGAGATCAAGACTCTCAGCAACTATATGAATACCCTTGAGGAGAGAAAAGAGACTCTCACAGAGGAATTCGAGACCAGAGATAATACAAAGGCGGATAACAGAGAGAATCTCAAAGCTTTAGAGCAGAAGATCGAAGAAAACGATAAAGTTTTGAACGAGAAAAGAGAAACTCTCGCCAAAGTTTCCGATAACATTGTATCGGTCGCTATAAATCTCGAAAAGATCGCAAAAGAATCCGACGAGATTTCCGTAAAAAAGAATCAGGCCATAGCAAGAAGAAACACCATCGATGAGATGGAAGCCAATTACGAAGGCTACAACAACTCGGTAAGAGCTATCATGGCTCGCGGCCAGAAGGGCATCATAGGCACAGTATCAGATATCATCAAAGTGCCTGCAGGCCTTGAAATTGCTGTTGAAACAGCTCTTGGTGGCAATCTTCAGAATATCGTCTGCGAAGACGACGCTTCCGCCAAATCCTGCATCGAGTGGCTCAAGTCCACCGGTTCAGGCAGGGCAACGTTCCTGCCGGTGCAATCAGTAAAAGCTGACAGACTGAACGTAAGACACGATGTCGAAAGCGCCCCCGGTTATGTAGGGCTTGCTTCTGAGATGGTAGGCTGCGATGAAAAGTATAGGGATATAGTAGATTATCTTCTCTGCAGAGTGATCATCGCAGAGGATATGGACAGAGCCGTAAGCCTTTCCAAGAAGGATATCGGTGGCTTCCGTATAGTTACGCGCGAAGGCGAAGTCATCAACTCCTTCGGTGCCATCACAGGCGGTAGATTCAAGAACCGCACAGCCAATCTGCTCAACAGAAAGAAGGAGATCTCAAAGCTTAGCGACGAGATCGCAGGCTACGAAAAGCGCACCAAAGAGCTTGAAGACGAAAGAGCCAAGGAAGCTGACAGAAGGGTTAGCCTTAGAGCCGAAAGAGACAGCCTTAGAGCCGAGATCACCGAACTCGAGATCGCATCCAACGTACTCAAGACAGACAGAGATCACGCTGAGGCTCTTGTTAAAGAAGACGAAGGCGCTATGGATAAGTTCAAAGCGGATATGGATACCATCGGTTCAGATATCGCCAGAGCAGAAGAACTTATAAATGGCCATAAGGAGCAGATAGCTCAGGCTGAAAAGGAATATTCTGAATCTGAGGCAAAGCTCGATGAGCTTTCCGCCGAAGCCGAAGAGATAAAGCCACTTATCGAGGCTGATAATGAAGCGATAGTCGCTCTCAAAGTAAAGATCGGTGAGAACGAATCAAGAGTTCTCGCTGGCAACGAGATGATCGAGCGCGTACGCGATACCGTTACTGAGCTTGAGATGGCTATCGAAGACAGCAAGAACAGCGAAGAAGAACTGAAGTCTCAGAGAGAAAAGCTCACTACTACGGATGAGGAATCCGGAGATAAGGAGAGAGCTCTAAGTGAGAGCAAGAAAGAGCTTGAGAGTAGGATAAGTGAGATAAGTTCGAAGCTCGAAGAGATAAGAGCTGAAAACGATACGCTCCTGTCGACACAGAAGACAGGCAGAGAGGCCCTTGAGACTGTAAAGGACGAAAAGTACAAGCTCGAGATCAAGACTGCCAAGAACGAGACATTGCTCGATACCCAGAAGGACAAACTCTGGGATGAATTCGAGGTATCATATGCCGAGGCTCTTGATATGAGAGACGAGAACTTCGCCATCACTGCAGGCAATAAGGAATCGAGATCCATAAGGCTCAGGCTGGCAGAGCTTGGTGATGTAAACGTAGGGGCTATCGAAGAATACAAGGCCGTAAGCAAGCGCTATGAGTTTATGACAACTCAGGAAGCTGATCTTACAAAGGCTATAGACGAACTTAACGAGATCATCTCCAATATGGATAAGTCCATCAGGACTAAGTTCAAGGAGACTTTCGACAAGGTAGTAGTCAACTTCGAAGAGACCTTTAAAGAGCTGTTTGGTGGTGGTTACGCCGAGCTCAGGCTCGAAGACGAGACAAAGCCACTGGAATCGGGTATCGAGATCACAGCACAGCCGCCTGGAAAGAAGCTCAAGAACATCAATCTCCTTTCCGGTGGAGAAAAGACTCTTACAGCTATAGCCCTCATGTTCGCTGTTCTCAAGGCCAAACCGACACCGTTCGTAATCCTCGACGAGGTAGAGGCGGCTCTTGACGAAGTGAACATCGAGAGAGTATCCGATTATCTTAAGGAATTTGAGAATATACAGTTTGCTCTTATCACACACCAGAAGGCTACGATGGAGCACGCTGACATATTATATGGCGTGACTATGCCTGAACAGGGCATAAGCCGCATGCTGTCACTTAAACTCGGTGACGAATTCGATCCGGAAGGACTGGAGTAAGGAGGCCTAAATGGCATTATTTGAGAAGAAAAACGTATTCAGGAAGTTCATAGACTCCATCACAATGGCAGTCTACGACAACCCTGAGCTCGGCCCTGAATTCCTCGAACAGCTCGAGGAAGGCCTTGTCATGGCTGACGTTGGTATCGAGACGAGCGATAAGATCATAGACGAGCTCAACAAAGCCATCAACTATGAACACATCACCAGAGAGCGCGAGATCAAACGCGAGCTTTCCCGTATCGTTGAAGAGATCATGGACAAGGGTGAGCGCAACAAGATGATAGACAAATATCCGCTTATCATCCTCATGATCGGAATCAACGGAGGCGGCAAAACAACAACCATCGCCAAGCTTGCACATATGTATAAGAAGCAGGGCAAGAACGTGATGCTTTGCGCTGCAGATACTTTCAGAGCGGCCGCAGCAGAGCAGCTTGAGATGTGGGGTGACAGAGTTGGTGTAAGAACGATCAGACGCGAAGAGGGAGCTGACCCTACATCCGTTATTTTCGACGCGATACAGTCCGCAAAAGCCAACGATGTCGATGTGCTTATCTGCGATACGGCAGGCCGACTTCAGAACAAGGTCAATCTCATGAAGGAACTCGAAAAGATGAGCAAGGTCATCTCGAGAGAATATCCTGAGGCAGCGAGAGAAAATCTTCTTGTGCTTGACGCTACTACCGGCAAGAATGCCGTAAGCCAGGCTGAGGAATTCAGCACAGTTTCGGATATCACCGGAATAGTACTAACGAAGATGGACGGTACAGCGCGTGGCGGTATCTCCATCACAATCACCGACGAATACGACATGCCGATCAAGTTTATTGGTGTCGGTGAGACTATGGACGATCTTGAACCGTTCAATGCGCATGATTTCGTGGAGGGTATTTTCGATGAGTAAACCAATTCTAGCAATCGTCGGAAGGCCTAACGTAGGAAAGTCGACATTCTTCAATAGACTCGTCGGAGAGAGAAGGGCTATCGTAGAGGATGTGCCCGGTGTTACGCGTGACCGTATTTACGCCGAGACGGATTGGAATGGCAAGGAATTTGCCGTTATAGATACAGGCGGAATAGAAGTCAATACAGACGACACCATACGCTCTCAGATGAGAGACCAGGCTGTAATGGCCATGGATATGGCTGATGTCATCATCTTTATGGTCGATGGAAAAGAAGGCCTTACAACAGCCGACAGCGAGGTAGCAGAGCTTCTTCGCCGCACGGGTAAGGAAGTCATTCTTGTAGTTAATAAAGTCGACAAGCCGTCGAGGGCTTACGAAGACATATACGATTTCTACGAGCTTGGATTTGGCGAGCCTATGCCTATCAGCGCGGCCAACATGACAAATATCGGAGATCTTCTCGACATGATAGTCGACGGTTTCCCGGAGGATTCATTCGGCCGATATGATGAGAGTGTACATATCGCTATCATCGGTAAGCCTAACGTAGGTAAGTCATCACTCGTAAATGCTCTTACAAAGCAGAACAGGGTGATCGTATCGCCAATTGCGGGCACTACAAGAGACACTATCGATACTCCGTTCGAATATAAAGGCAGAGAATATACGCTTATCGATACTGCCGGTCTCAGAAAAAAGAGCAAGGTAAATGACACGATCGAGAAGTACAGTGTTATCAGAGCCATCGCCGCCATCGAGCGCTGCGACATCTGCGTTCTTATGATAGACGCCGTCGAAGGCCTCACAGAGCAAGATAAGAAGATCGCAGGCTACGCGCATGAGGCGGGCAAGGGCATCCTTATCGTAGTAAACAAATGGGATCTTATAGAAAAAGAGACCAATACAATGAGGGATTACGAGCGCAAAGTAAAGAATGAGATGCTATTTGCGTCTTATGCTCCTGTGCTGTTCACATCCGTCGTCAACAAGCAGCGCATCTTCGACATCATCGAAAAATGCGCCAAGATACAGGATGCGAGATCCGTCAGGATCACCACAGGCAAGCTCAACTCCATCATCGAGGATGCTGTGATGATGAGGCAGCCGCCTTCAGATAAGGGCAGAAGGCTCAAAGTTTACTACGCGAGCCAGATCGGCACAAAGCCGCCGCTGTTCTCGTTCAATATAAACGACAGAGAGCTTATGCACTTCTCCTATTCCAGATATCTTGAAAACAAGATCAGAGAGGCCTTTGACTTCGAAGGAACATCGATCAAATTCGTCTGGAACGAAAAAAGAACTAAAGATAATCAATAAAGGATATGCGCTCAAGCATATGCTTTTCACTCGTGCCTCGTTGTCGCGAAACACAAGCCGCTTCGCCGGTCCTCCAAGGCTCGCGGAAAATTCCGCATCGCCGTGAGACTGGCGATGCTCCAAGTTTCCGACTCGCTTCCGTCGTCAGACCGTCGCCGCGGTGTGATTTCAGCTCCGCCTCGGACCATCTCGTTGCAAGCATATGTTTGATCGCATAATAATACAGATACTATGTTAATTAAATTAATTGGAATAGCTATAATTTCGTATTTGCTTGGCGATATCAATCCGGCGATCGTAATAGGTAAGATCAAAGGAGTCGATATTCGCAAAGAGGGAAGCGGTAATCCGGGAATGACCAATGCCATTAGAGTTATGGGAGTTGGCGCCGGCATCGCTGTTTTTGTCGTGGATGTTTTAAAGGCATTCGTGGCAGTCAAGATAGGATTCGCTGTTGCCGGGGATCCCGGCGCCATGGTAGCCTTCGCGGCCGTAGTATTGGGGCATTGCTTCCCTGTGTTCTACGGCTTCAAGGGCGGTAAGGGCGTCGCGGCTTCGTTTGGAGCAGTGCTCGCGCTTAATTGGCAGAGCGCTCTTATAGTGCTTTCGGTCGCGGCAGTGCTGTTTCTTTTATTCCGCAGGATGTCAGTGGCTTCGCTTGGAGCGGCTATTTCGTATCCGTTCCTCGTGCACTACTTTGCGCCTCAGTACACATATTTTGGCATCGCGGTAGCGATATTCCTGCTGATAATGCACAGGGAGAATATAGTGAGGCTGTTCAAGGGCGAAGAAAAGCCTCTGACAATTGGACATAAGGGTAAGGACAAGAGTAACGATGAAGCGGGGGAAAATAAATAGCCGATGAGCCGTAAATATCACATAATCACTTACGGATGCCAGATGAACGAGCACGACTCCGAAAATATTGCGGGCCTGCTCGAGGCGATGGGATATAAGCACTGTGACGATCCATATAAAGCAGATGTCACAGTTATAAATACTTGCAGTGTCAGAGAAAACGCTGATAAGAGATTTTTTGGTACGCTCGGGCAGTTCAAGAAGATAAGGAAGAACGATCCTGATTTTGTTCTTGCTGTATGTGGCTGCATGCCGCAGCAGCCTAGAGTTGTAGAGGAGATCAACAAGCGTTTCAGTTGGGTGGATATCGTTTTTGGCACGCAGAACATCGCGGAATTTCCTCGCCTTCTTGAGGAAAGACTCAAGACAGGCCGCAGGATGCGTTCCATCATCGCGAACAATCCGGATATTACCGAAGACGGCATGAAGCCCGTAAGGATGCATCGCCACAAAGCGCTTGTGAACATCACTTATGGCTGCAATAACTTCTGCACTTACTGCATAGTGCCTTATACGAGAGGCCGCGAGAAGAGCAGGGCGCTTCCAGACATCTGCAAGGAAATCAAAGGCCTTGTATCTGAAGGTGTTATAGAAGTGATGCTCCTTGGGCAGAACGTGGATTCCTACAGGGATGCTGCCGGAAATACCTTCGCCGATCTCATCAAGGCTGTAAACGAAATAGAAGGCATAGAGCGCATCAGATTCATGACATCTCATCCGAGGGACATTTCAGATGACATGATCGAATGCTTCAAAACATGCGACAAGCTATGCCACAACATACATCTTCCTGTGCAGTCGGGTTCTGACAGGATACTAAAGCGCATGAACCGCCACTACGACAGAGAGCAATATCTTACGATAGTGGATAAGCTAAGGAAGGTATGCCCGGATATTACTATATCCACAGATATCATCGTGGGCTTTCCGGGCGAGACAGAAGAAGACTTTGAGGAGACTCTCGATATAGCCAGAAAGGTGCGCTACGACTCAGCGTTCACCTTCATATATTCGCCTCGCGAAGGCACTCCTGCCGCGAAGTTCGAAGATCAGATACCTGACGAGGTATGCCACGAAAGGTTCGACAGACTGGTAGACGTTATGAACACTATCAGCTTCGAAAAGAACCAGGAATACAAAGGCAATATATACGAAGTTATCGCGGAAGGCATAAGCGATAAAGACGACAAAGCTATCAGCGGAAGGACTGACGGTTTTAAGCTGGTCAACTTCACCACTGATAAAGCCCCGGAAGAGCTTAAGGGACGCAAGGTGAAGGTGAGGATCACAGAGAGCAAGACTTTCAGTCTGGAAGGGATAGAAGTCACAGAATAGAGCAGAGGACAGCAAATGGATGTTTTTCTAAATGAACTACAACAGCTGATAACAGTCCCTCACATAATGCTCGTTATCTATGTGCTCAACTTTCTTATAGCGATCGGTCTCATTTTCTTCGACGACAAGTCAGCGACCGCGACGATGGCATGGATAATGGTGCTTTTCCTTGTGCCTGCTATCGGGCTTTTCCTGTACATCATCCTATCGCAAAACATAGCGCGGCATCAGATATTCAAGATGTCAGAAGAGGAAGAGGCTGGGATAGGCACTCTTGTAGGCTGGCAGAAAGAAGCCATCAAAGAGCAATTAGTCGATGATCCTTCGGCTCCAGGCTACAAATGGAAAGATATGATCACGCTCAATCTCGATTACGCGGATTCCATCCTTACTCTAAACGACAGCGTGGAGCTTATATACGACGGCAAGGAGATGTTCGAACGGCTCTGCAAGGATATACGTGAGGCCAAGTACACGATCAAACTTTGTTACTTCATCGTGAAGGACGACTTCGTAGGACAAAAACTCATCGATCTTCTCACTGAGAAGGCTAAGGAGGGCGTCAAAGTAAGGCTTCTTATCGACGCACTTGGAAGCCGCAGCATCGGCTACACGGATCTCAGAGAGTTCAAGAAGGCAGGCGGGCATTACGCGTATTTCTTCAAGCCGCGTATACGCCACATGTTCTTCAGGATCAATTATAGAAATCACCGCAAGCTGGCCATCATAGATAACAAGATAGGCTATATAGGCGGCTTCAACATCGCCAAGGAATATCTCGGCTATAAGAAGAAATTCGGGTATTGGAGAGATACGCAGCTCATAATAAAGGGAAACTCGCTTGCTGCGCTGAATGAGCGCTTCTATATGGACTGGCGCTATTCGTCTAAGGAAGAAGTAGACCTTCTTGATCAGTCGATCAGATACGCCTATGATCCAGGCAGCAAGGATATCCCTATACAGATAGTCTCGTGTGGCCCTGAATCTCCTAAAGAGGAGGTAAAGATGGCCATGATGAAGATGATCAACAGCGCGAAGAAAAGCGTCTATATACAGACTCCATATCTGGTGCCAGACGCTCCGATGCTTGAGACCATAGCGATGGCTGCAAGATCGGGACTTGATGTCAGGATAATGATACCAAGCATACCCGACCATCCATTCGTGTACAGGACTACCCTGTACAACGCAGGAAAGCTGATCAATGAGGGCGCGAAGGTATATATCTATGAGAACGGTTTTCTTCACGCCAAGACAATGACAGTCGACGGCGAGGTATGTACTGCGGGCTCAACGAACTTCGACATACGAAGCTTCAGACTCAATTTCGAATCCAATGCGTTTATCTATGACAGAAATGTCACCGGCAGAATGAATGAGCAGTTTGAAAAGGATATAGAGCTCTCAAGGCCTTACACTGCTGAAGACAGGGCAAAGATCTCTGTATGGGAAAAGATCGCTGAATCCATATCACGACTTCTGACGGAGATACTGTGATAACTGCCGATTCATTTCAGACATGAAAGGAATACACAAGTGGATATAAACACCATTATTACTAAAGTATTGATGCTTCCGGGCATAATAATCGGTCTCAGTTTTCACGAGTTTGCTCACGCCTGGGTCTCTGACAGGCTTGGCGACCCAACGCCGCGAAGACAAGGCAGAATCACTTTGAATCCGCTCGCGCATATAGACTGGATGGGTTTTATATGTCTCGTACTTGTCGGCTTTGGATGGGGTAAGCCTGTCTCTATAGATCCTCGCTACTACAAGCACAGAAGGCGCGATGAGTTTCTCGTAGCTATCGCCGGAGTCACGATGAACCTGATACTTGCGATCATTCTCGCAATACCGGCAAGACTGATGATGGCTCACGTTACGAATGCATCAGATCTCGTTTACAACATCTTCCTGATCATTTACTACGCTGTTACCATCAACGTAGTTCTCATGATATTCAACCTGATACCGTGCCCACCGCTCGACGGATGGAACATAATCACGCAGATATTCAAGCTCGACAGATACAGCTGGTGGTACAAGGTCTATCAGTATGGAACATGGATACTTCTGGCGCTTATCGTTTTCAATATTACGGATATGATAATCACGCCTCTGGTAACAGCGATTATGGGCATTCTTATCTAACTTGCGGAGATCATCATGGCCAATGTTATCAAGGAGAAGAATAGCGGGCCTCTCTGGGCGTCACTGTATAAGGAACTGCGTGCTGATATTCTTTCGCGCAATTTGAGAGACGGGGCAAAGCTCTCGGAGTCTTATGTGTGCAAAAAATACGGCGTAAGCAGAACACCCGTCAGAGAAGCCCTGTTCCAGCTTGAAGCTGAAGGCCTAATTAAGATAATCCCTAACAGAGGCGCTTTCGTTGCCGGGCTTACCGACCGCGATATATCGGATATATACGATATGAGGTGCCTGTATGAGGCACAGGCAGCGGAATGGGCAGTGATGCGAATGAGCGACGAAGAGATAGATAAGCTCTCTGAGACTCTTGATTTCATGGAGCTATATACGCTTAGAGGTGACGCGGAGAGGATACTTGAATTCAACAGAGAATTTCACAATATCATCTACGATGGCTGCCGTGACCGCATGATACAGAATTCTCTCAGGACGTACCATACGTATCTTAAAAACGCTCTGCCTCCTGTGAGCTATTCGATCGAGCAATTGAAGGACATATTCAAGGAACATAAAGCTATTTATCTGGCCTTTGAGGCTAAAAACGCTGTCACGGCTCGCAGGATGATGGAGGAACACGTCCGCCACTCAAAGGCGCGCCGCATGATCGACTACGAATTTCTGGATAACAAACGATGAGCAAACTGATCAAAAGAAATGAAATACCGCTCGTAATGGACGCTCTTGAAAAGATGCATCCCGAGGCAGCATGCGCCCTGGACTTCAGGACGCATTTTCAGCTTCTCGTGGCGGTGATGCTTTCGGCACAGACCACCGATGTTTCGGTCAATAAGGTGACTCCTGTGCTGTTTGAAAAATATCCTACGGCAGAGGCCATGTCTGAGGCGGATACTCTTGATGTGCAGGAGATAATAAGGACTATCGGCCTATACAAGAACAAGGCGAAAAACGTAGTGGCCCTGTCGAAAATGCTCGTCTCTGAGTATGGCGGGAAAGTCCCAGGTGATTACAGTGAACTTGTAAAGCTACCGGGCGTTGGCCGAAAGACTGCTAATGTAGTACTAGCTGAAGGCTTTGGAGAGGCAAGGATAGCAGTAGATACGCATGTATTCCGCGTATCGAACCGAATAGGGCTGACAGAGGGAAAAGACCCGGTCGATGTGGAAGAGCAGCTCATGAAAAGGCTACCTAAAGACCAGTGGACCAGGGCGCATCACCTTATAATCTTCCACGGGCGTAAGGTATGTCACGCCAGAAAGCCGGATTGCGAGGGTTGCGATATTAAGGATATATGCTTGTATAACAAGCGTGGAGGAAAATAGTGAGATTCGTTCATCTTTCAGATCTGCATATAGGAAAGCGTGTCAATGAGTTTTCGATGATAGAAGACCAGCGCTATATCCTTGATCAGATCATTAGTAAGATCAAAGAGGAAAAACCAGACGCTGTTCTTATAGCCGGCGATGTATACGATAAACCGCTTCCACCGGCTGAGGCAGTGAGGCTTTTCGACGACTTCATATATGCCTTGTCTGAGACCGGTACTGAAGTGATGATCATAAGCGGCAACCACGATTCCGCCGAGAGATTGTCCTTTGGCTCGAGGATAATGGACAAGAGGGGAATACATTTTGCCGGCGTGTACGATGGAATTACGCATAAGATAACTTTGACCGATGATCATGGCAGTGTCAATTTTTATATGCTCCCGTTTATAAAACCGGTGCACGTAAGGGCAGCTTTTCCGAATGATGAGAAAGCGCAAAGTATTTCAAACTTTACCGAAGCTATAGGCTACGCCATCGAAAAGATGGATGTGGATACCAGCGAGCGCAATGTGCTTATAGCGCATCAATTCGTGACCGGTGCTCTAAGATGTGAGTCAGAAGAGGTGAGCATCGGCGGCCTGGATAATGTCGACGTCGAGGTCTTCAAGGATTTTGATTACACTGCTCTGGGTCACCTTCATGGGCCTCAATCATACGGAGCCTCACGCATCAGATATTGCGGATCACCGCTGAAATACTCATTTTCAGAAGCTTCGCAAACGAAATCATTCACTATCGTCGAATTCGGCGCAAAGAAAGATGGTATTTGCAAATGCCATCTGGCTACTCCAGAGCTTGTTCCGCTTAGGGATATGCGTGAAATGAAGGGGTCTTTCGCAGAATTGACCGATAATGATTATTGTGAAGCAAGCAGAAAGAACGATTATCTTCGCATAGTTCTTACGGATGAGGAGGATATAATCGGCGCTCTGCAGTCGCTAAGAGCCATATATCCTAATATTATGAGGCTCGATTACGATAACGAGCGCACAAGAGCTTCGGCGATACTCCCGGATATGAGCGATAGCGATATGCGCACGCCTATAGAGATATTCAGCGGCTTCTATGAATCGCAAAATGGCAAGCCGATGGATGATGAGCAGGAAAAGCTTGTTTCTGACCTCATTGAAAAAGTATGGAGTGATAATCGATGAGACCGCTAAGACTGTGCATCACGGGCTTTGGGCCCTATAAAAACAGGACCGAGATAGATATGGCAAGCCTTGGGAAGGGCGGCCTTTATCTGATCACGGGTGATACAGGGGCCGGCAAGACCTTCATTTTCGATGCGATAACTTACGCCCTTTATGGAGATATGAGCGGAAGCGGCCGAGATACCAAGACTGTCAGGTCGCAGTATGCCGAGCCAGGAGACACTACTGAAGTAGAGCTCGATTTTGAGTATCAGGGAAAGGTCTATAAAGTAGTCAGAAACCCTGAATACACCAGGGCCAAGAAAAGGGGCGAGGGCACCGCTACGGAGACCGCCGGCGCTACTCTTACGCTTCCAGGCGGCGACGTGATCGACGGAAGCTCTAAGGTCACCGATGAGATAAAGAACATTCTTGGAATAGACCGCAATCAGTTCCGAAGCATCGCTATGATCGCTCAGGGTGAGTTCAGGCAGGTTCTGAATTCCAGCACTGACGACCGCATAAAGCTTTTCAGGAAGCTTTTCGATACAGAGCCATATGACAGGCTGGCCAAAGAGCTTGGCAATATGGGAAAAGAAGTGAGGGACAAGTATGAGCGCAGGCAGGCTGATCTCGATTCAGCACTTGGCTCTGCGGATTGTTCTTTCGATGAGGGCCTAAGTCAAAAGTTGGAACAGCTCAGAGAGGCTTCAAATCCGCTTATAGACGACGTTTGCAGCCTTCTTGATGAAGTGATCGAGTCAGGAAGCAAGAAGGCAGAGATAAACGATAAAGAGCTCGAACAAGCAGAGAAGGAGCTAACGGAGGCCAGCAACAGGCTGGCGCTTATCGACCAGTACAAGGAAAACAGCGAGCAGCTTGAGAATGCCAGAAACAGCATCCCTAAGCTCGAAGAGAATATAGAAAAGGCTAAGGTTGCTCTTGATGAATCTGAAAAAGACAGAAAGATCATCGACAAGCTCATGAGCGAATCTGCCTTGATCAAAGGAAGCCTCGATTCATACGATGAGCTCGACAAGAATACCGATGAGCTAAAGGAAAAGGAGAATTCCCTCGAAGAGAAGACGGAAAGGCTCGAGGCTGCTAAGGCTGAGAAGGAAAAGGCTGAGTCTAAGCATTCTGAGCTTTTGAATGAGAAGGAAGAACTCAAGTATTCGGGTGAAAAGCTTGCCAGGGTCAGAAATGATATAGAGCGCACCTCGAATAGGATCACTATACTCGAGGGCCTTCTTTCGGATATCGAAAAGGTAAAGGGTCTCGAAAAAGACCTCGAGAAAGAGCAGGAAGAACTCAAGCCTCTGATCACGAGGTCGGCGGAGATAGACAGCACGCTCACTGAGATGAGGGCGGCTTATCTGAGAGAACAGGCCGGCATCATCGCTTCCGATCTAGAAGAGGGCGAGCCTTGTCCGGTCTGCGGATCGACTCATCATCCTGAGCCAGCCGAATTAAGCGAGAACGCTCCGACTGCGGCTGAGATAGAAGCCAAAGAAGCTGAGGCTAAAGAAGCGCAGGAAAAGGCCAACGATAAATCGAATTCCGCCAATAAGGTAAAGGGAAATCTTAATGCTTCGACCTTTAGTGCTAAGGAGACTTCGCTCAGGGAGACGGGCACGGATGATCTTGCTGAGGCTGAGAAGATAGCTATAAAGGATAAGGAAGCTCTTGAAGAAGATCTTAAGACTTACAAAGCCGATGAGTCGGACCTTGAAAAGAAGAACAGCCGAAACGAGGCTATCGATGCTGAAATCAAAGATGCAAAAGCTGAGCTTGATGCTCTTATAAAAGAGACGGGCGATCTTGAGGTGGAGATAAGCGGTCTCAAGGCGTCTTGCGAAGGCCTAAAGCAAAGAAAGAGTGATATCAAGAAGTTCCTGCTGTTTGACAGCAAGTCTGAGGCTGAGACTAGGATAGGCAATATCGATAAGGAAATAGAGAAGAGAAACAAGGATATCACTGATCGAGATGAAGCATATAACAGTGCCGTCTCAGCTAAGAAGGCCAACGATGCAAGGATAGAAGAGCTCGAGAGGATAATCGAGGGATTTGCACCTGACGACGAAGAAGCGGCTCGGGAGGCAGGTTACAATGCCGAGCAAAAGAAGAAGGCTCTTGGGGACGAAAGGCTCAGCATAGCCACATGCCTAAAAGCTTGCCGCGATTCTATGGGGGCTGTACGAGAGATCGAGGCCGATCTTAAGGCTATCCGCAAAGAGCATGAAGTGATCGATTCTCTCGCCAGGACGGCGAGTGGTTCGCTCACGGGTAAGGACAGGATATCGCTCGAGACTTATGTTCAGACTTATTATTTTGACAGGGTCATAAAGAGAGCGAACCGCAGACTCATGATGATCTCAGGCGGACAGTATGAATTTGCCAGAGGAGGAGAGGCGAGAGACCGGAGGTCGCATTACGGCCTCGATCTCGAAGTAGTGGATCACTATGGCGGAAGCCACCGCCCGGTGAGCACTCTCTCGGGCGGCGAGAGCTTCATAGCTTCGCTCTCGCTTGCACTCGGTCTGTCAGACGAAGTGCAGGCTTCCGCCGGGGGAATACGCCTCGACACCATGTTCGTGGACGAAGGTTTCGGCTCTCTCGATTCCGAAACGCTTGAGCTGGCCATAAGAACGCTGACCGAACTTTCAGGAGAAGATCTGCTCGTAGGTATAATTTCCCACGTTGACGCTCTTAAGACCCGCATAGACAAGCAGATCATAGTCACAAAAGACAGGGCTGACGGAAGCAAGGTGGAAGTGATCAGCTAAAATGATCGCAAGGAATGCTATCAATATCATTCCTTTTGCCTTGTAAAGAACAACATCAATTGTTAATATTAGTGGGAAATAATACTTATCAAAAAAGTTAAATATAAACAGAGGTAACTAAGATGAAAAAAACAATCAGAGACATCGACTGGACAGGCAAGACAGCCGTTATGAGATGCGACTTCAACGTGCCTCTTGACGGAGACAAGATCACAGATGATACGCGTATTCAGGCAGCGCTTCCTAGCATCAAATACCTGCTTGATAATGGAGCGGCCATAGTTCTTATGTCCCATCTCGGAAGGCCTAAGGGCAAAGCTGTTCCTGAGATGAGCCTGGCTCCGGTCGCAAAGAGACTTTCTGAGCTTCTGGGTAAGGATGTGAGATTCCTTGCTTCCGATGTCGTAGTAGACGACGAAGTAAGAGCAGCCTGCGAGGATATCGCGGCAGGTGACATCATCCTCATCGAAAATGTCAGGTACAGAGCCGAAGAAGAAAAGAACGATCCTGATTTCGCCAAAGATCTTTCGAGACTCGGTGACATATTCGTACAGGAGGCATTCGGCACATCGCACAGAGCCCACGCTTCTACAACGGGCATTGCAGACTATATCCCAGCTGTATCCGGATTCCTTATCGAGAAAGAACTCAAGTTCCTCGGCGACGCAGTGAACGATCCTGAAAGGCCTTTCGCCGCTATAATGGGTGGAGCCAAGGTAAAAGACAAGATCCCTGTGATCACCAATCTACTCGACAAGGTAGATATCCTCATTATCGGAGGCGGCATGGCCTACACGTTCTTCAAAGCTAAGGGCTATTCGATCGGTACATCACTTCTCGACGAAGAAGGTCTCGATCTCGCTGCAGATATCCTTAAGAAGGCCGAGGAGAAGGGCGTCAAGTTCATGCTTCCTGTCGATGTAGTCGCAGCAGATGAGTTCGCTAACGATTCTCCTTGCGATGTTTATCCGGCTGACGGCATTCCTGAAAACAGAATGGGGCTCGACATCGGCCCAGAGACTATCAAGGCTTACGGAGAAGCTTTAGGCACAGCGAAAACTATCGTATGGAACGGCCCTATGGGTGTCTTTGAGATGGACAACTTCGCGAAGGGAACAAAAGCCATAGCTGAGATCCTTGCTAATAGCGATGCGACTACGGTCATCGGCGGCGGTGACAGCGCAGCGGCCGTTGCGAAATTCGGTCTCGCCGATAAGATGACACACATCAGCACAGGCGGTGGAGCCAGCCTCGAATTCCTCGAAGGCAGAGAGCTTCCTGGCATCGCTATCATAGAAGAAAAATAATCAGTACTTACTAAGAAAAGCACTGAAGAAAGAAGGTAATATATTATGAAAAAATTCCTTATTGCTGGAAACTGGAAAATGAACAAGACAGAGTCTGAGGCTGCAGAGCTCGTAGAAGCTCTCAAGGCAAAGAACATCACAAATCCTGAACAGGTATGCGTATGCGTTCCTTTCACAGACCTCAGAACAGTCAAAAAAGCCCTTGAGGGCACAGGAATCGGCCTCGGCGCACAGAATTGCCACTTCGAGGAAAGTGGCGCGTTCACAGGCGAAATTTCGATCCCAATGCTCAAAGAGATCGGCATCGATTACTGCATTATCGGCCACTCCGAGAGAAGAGAGTACTTCAACGAGACAGATCTTACTGTTAATAAGAAACTCAAAGCCCTCCTTCAGGCAGGTATCACTCCTATCCTTTGCGTAGGAGAATCCCTTGAGATCAGAGAGCAGGGCACAGAGCAGACATTCGTAGCCGGCCAGGTAATCGCCGATTTCGAAGGTATTGGCCCTGCAGACGCTGCTAAGATCGTTATCGCTTACGAGCCAATCTGGGCTATCGGAACAGGCAAGACAGCTACTCCTGATCAGGCTGAAGAGATGTGCGCATTTATCAGAGGAGTCCTTTCAGGCATCTACGACAATGCTACAGGCGACGCCATGATCATCCAGTACGGCGGATCCATGAAGGCTGCTAACGCCAAAGAGCTTCTCGAGAAGTCCGACATCAACGGCGGTCTTATCGGTGGCGCAAGCCTCAAGGCAGACGATTTTGCCGCTATCGCAGGGGCTGCAGCTGAGCTTTCATAATATACAATTTATCGTTCAAAAGGGGCTTAGTCCGATTGACACTAAGTCTTGATAAGTGTTACACTAAAGCGTTCGAAATCTTGGCCGTAAAGCCTGCTTCGAACGCTTTATCTAAGTAATTAATTATTAGTTGTGGAGGACTGATATGCATACAGCCTTAATGATAATACTTCTTATCGCCAGCATCGTACTTATAATCAGCATTTTGCTCCAGGAGAGCAAGAGCGATGGGCTTTCGGGTTCTATCGCCGGCGGAGCTGAGCAGCTCTTTGGTAAAAAGAAGAGCAGGGGATACGACGCTATACTTTCAAGGATCACTACTATCTGCTCAATCGTTTACATTGTAGTTTCACTTGCAATCGTAGCTATTTTTAACTGATCATGCTTAAATATATAACGCTTGCTTGCGCGCTGTTTGGTCTGCTTGTCGCGATCGGGCTTGAAGCCTGGCTAAGAAAAAGTATCGTCAGAAATGACAAGACAGCTGAAACATATGCTACGGTGCGCAGCAGAAGTTCAGAATTTTTATCAATACAATTATTACCATTGGCGCTGATGATCGTTGTAGTCGGATTGGCTATAGGTTTCGGCGTCGGTCCTTTGAATGCCGCCGTTTTTATTGCCGGCGCCATTCTTTGTTTTTTCTCAGTGAGTATTGGCTCAAGGACAGTAGTAACCGGAAGCATCGCTCCATCGTCACTTGCTAACGAAGGCGACATCAGAGGCGCTTTAAGGACAGCTTACAGATCTGCTTCTGTTATGGGGCTTAGCCTCTCGTCATTGGCTCTTATCGGAATAGGGCTTCTTTTCCTTTTCCTGGATACCGATGGCATCATCAAACTTATCGCAAGCCTCGGTCTTGGCGCTTCAGTCACGTCTCTTTGCATAGGCCTTTCGGGTACCGCTTATTCTGGTGCCTACGCGCTTTCCGTAAAAAGCGATGACTACACAGACTACACCGGAAGCTTCATCGGTTCGGGCGCTGATTTCGTCGAAACTTATGTGCTTTCTGTTTGTGCCGCGGCTCTTCTTGCAGGAGTCGCCGTTGATACATCAGGTGTTACATCGACGTTCACAGTTGCCTCAGCAGCAAAGTTCCCTCTGATAGTTTTCGCTACCGGCATCGTAGCTTCTGTCGTCGGAATATTCGCTTACAGGGGACACATCGTAAAGAATCCTGATGCAGGTATCACAGTAGGCAATTATGTTGCAGCCGCTGTCGTAGCTGTCGTAGCTGTACTGTTCAGCCAGGTAGTGCTCGAATCCTACGTCTACGGCATCTGCGTTGCCGCAGGCATCGCCGCCGCGCTCGCTTCAGGTGAGATCTCAAAGAGTTTTTCGTCTGACGGAAAGACATTCAAGAAGAATGTTCCTAGCGCAAGAACTGTAGGCGCTAGCCAGTCCATGATATACAGCCTTTCGATCGGTATGATGTCAGTTATCATTCCTGTAGCTTTCACGGGAGTGGCTCTTATCATCTCATATTACTTCGCCAACTACTATGGCATGGCACTCGCCGCTGTTGGTATCAACTCCATGGCCGCTATCAACTCGACCGTAAGAGGATTCTCCATCAACACAGCAAGCGCTTCTGAGATCGTATCGGCTTCAGAAGAAGACACGGAAGGCCCTACTCCTGCAGACGTTCTTCTTACAGCTTCAGTAAGGACAGACGTTATCGGAAAGACATACTCAGCTGTTTCCACAGCAGTTACGCTTGTAGCTATGTACTGCGCTCTTTCGATAGTAGGTAACAGTGAATCAGCAAACATCCTTACCACATCCGCTTTCTTCGGCATGATCGTGGGCGCTGTTTCCGTATTTATCGCAGGTGGCCTTATCATCAGATCGATCAAACTAACAAGTGTAACGCTTCGAGATAAACTCGACGATATTTATAACGACGAAAAGAACATCACATTCCTCAGAGGACTCGTTCCTCTTTATTTCCTCTCGATCCTGGCTCCATTTGCAGCCGGTTTCGGCGGAGGTATCAACGGCCTAATCGCATTCGCGTGTGCCTGCACAATAACGGGAATGTGCATACTCTTCACCTTCAACAATTCAGGCAAATACTTCGACAGGATGGCTACTGAAACTATCGGTACCGTATTGAAGATCATGGTTGCCTTTACGCTCGTGTTCGCGCCGTTCTTTAACAGCATCGGCGGAGTCTTTTAATACAAAGCGGCAGGGCAGTCGATATATTTGATATAAGCGGCTTCTCTGCAACGGAGAGGCCGTTTTCTTTTAAAGGATAATCACACCAGATGAAGAACAACAAATACCGCATATTCACTATAAATCCGGGATCTACATCCACTAAGCTCGCTCTTTTTGAGGATGATAACAAACTCCTCGAAACATCTGTTAGCCACGACGCTTCGGTGCTCAATTCCTTTCCCGAAGTCAATGATCAGTTCGACTACAGGATGGATGTCATAAGCAGATTCGTCGAGGACAACGACATCGAGCTCGATAACATAGACGCTTTTGTCGGAAGAGGCGGCGGATGCAAGCCCGTTCCTCATGGAACTTACGAAGTTGACGATAATCTTCTTACAGATATCAGAAACAACGTTGCCAGAACAATACATCCGTCCATACTCGGAGTGCAGCTGGCATACGCTATGAAGGAGCGTTATGGCGGAAGAGTGTTTATGGTAGACCCGACTTGCATGGATGAGTACAGCGATGTGGCCAGAGTCACAGGCGTCAAAGGCCTCGAAAGAAGGACAGAGTCTCACGCTCTTAACCTAAGGGGCACCGCCATGAAACATTGCAAGCTCTTCGGTATGGATCACGATAAAGCCAGGCTTATAGTAGCTCATATCGATGGAGGAATCACCATCGCGGCTCATGAGAATGGCCGGCAGGTGGATTGCAATCAGGGCGCCGGAGGAGAAGGGCCTTTTACAGCTACAAGGACAGGCTCCATCCCTCTGATGGAAGTCCTCGATTACTTCGAGGATCACTCTATAAAGGAAATGAGGCGTCTTTGCACAGGCACCGGAGGCTTCGTATCCCATTTTGGCACTTCAGACGCCGATGAAGTGTACAGAAGGGTAAAGGATGGCGACAAGGAAGCAGCTCTTGTATGGGAGGCTCTTGGCTACAATATCGTAAAGTACATAGGCTCTATGGCCACAGTGCTTAGGGGCAAAGTTGATGCCATACTCCTTACAGGCCGCTACACCAGATTCGATAGCCTTATGGAATACATAAAGGAATACACCGATTGGATAGCTCCGGTGTATATATACGAGAACGAAGTAGAGCAGGAGGCTATGGCAGCCGGAGCTCTCCGCGTACTCAGGAGACAGGAAGAGCCCGCAACTTATTGAAACTGCTAATAATGAGTGATAAAATACAGCAAATTTTACCAAGGAGGAACTAAAGATGCTTGAAAAGCTGGAACAGATCCGCGAAGAGGGATTCAACCGTATTGCGGAAACTTCAGACATGGATAAGCTTGAAGCTATCCGAAAAGAACTGATAGGCAAGAAGAGTGAATTGCAGGAAGTCCTGAAAAGCCTCGGAAGTCTTGATCCCGATATGCGTAAGTCGGTCGGAATGAAGGCCAACGAAGTAAAGAATCTCTTTGCGGAAAGAATACAGGCAAGGCAGCAGGAACTCATAGCTAGCGCTTCTGCCGTAGAAGGAGAGATAGACCTTACACTTCCTGGTATCGAGGTAAGCGGTGGTGCGCTCCATCCGATCACACAGATGTGCTACGACCTCAACGATGCCTTTAGATCCCTTGGTTTTGAAATATACAGTGAAGACGATATTTCCAGCGAGAAATACGCCTTTGATAATCTGAACTTCGCAGCAGACCATCCGGCAAGAGCCTCGATGGACACATACTGGATCGAAGGAACAGAAGATAAGCGAGGAAACGAAAGACTTTGCCTCAGACCACATCTTACCGGTGGTTCCGTAAGATATCTCCTCGAGCACGGAGCTCCTGCTAGATTCGTATATCCTGGCAGAGTGTACAGAAACGAGACTACAGACGCTAGACACGAGAGAGCGTTCTTCCAGTACGAAGCTCTTATCGTAGACAAAGACATCTCGTTCAGCTCAGGTCGTGTAATGATCGAAGCTATTCTCGAGAAGGTATTCGGCCGCAAGGTCAATGTCCGCATGAGAGAGGGCTTCTTCCCATTCACAGAGCCTGGCTATGAGATCGATATGGAATGCCTCATCTGTGGTGGCAAGGGCTGCAAGGCATGCAACCACGCCGGCTGGATCGAAGTAATGCCTGGTGGCGTTATCCATCCAAACGTACTCAGATCAGCAAACCTCGATCCTGATGTATGGACAGGTTTCTATACCAACATCGGTCTCGACAGACTCGTAATGATGCGCTACGGAGTTGACGACGTAAGGCTCTTCCACAGCGCTGATCTCAGATTCTTAAAGCAGTTCAAGTAGGAGGGAGGCACAGAATGAATATTTCAGTCAATTTCTTAAAGAAGTTTATCGATCTGCCTGCCGATCTTACATATGATCAGATCGCTTACGACCTGACAATGAGGACTGTTGAGGTAGAAGGAGTTACAAATACAGCAGACAAGTTCCACGATATAGTCGCGGGACAGATAAAAGAGGTAAAGGCACATCCAAACGCCGACGCTCTCAGAATCTGCATGGTGGATACAGGTGAAGGCGAGCTCAAGCAGATCGTATGCGGAGGAAGCAACCTCACAGAAGGCCACTTCGTATGTGTTTCCAAGCCTGGCTCTGAAGTCGTATGGCACGGAGAGGGCGAGCCTGTAAAGATCAAGGAGAGCAAGCTCAGAGGCGAATCTTCATACGGAATGATCTGCGGAGCTACTGAGGTATACCTCGAAGATATCTTCCCACCAAAGGATGAGAGAGAGATCGTAGACTTCACAGAGCTCGGCATCGAATGCACTGCAGGCCAGAACGTAGCAGAGGTCGCAGGCCTCGCAGATGTCATCTTCGAAATCGACAACAAGTCGCTTTCGAACAGACCGGATCTCTGGGGACACTACGGCATGGCCAGAGAGCTCGCAGCTATCTATAAGCTGCCACTCAAGGAGCTCAGCGACGAACTCCCTACAGGCCTTCCCGAATACCCTGTAGAGATCAGAGAGCCTGAGAGATGCAACAGATTCACAGCTACTAAGATCGACAACGTATACGTAAAGGAATCCCCGTCATGGATGAAGTCACTCATCACTAACGCCGGAATGAGGCCTATCAATGCGCTGGTAGATATCACAAACTACGTAATGCTCGCTGTTGGTGTTCCTCAGCACGCATATGACAGCACACACGTAAGCGGTGAGCAGATCGTCGTAAGGCTTGCAGATGAAGGCGAAAAGCTGCTTCTTCTCGACGAGAAGGATCTCGAGCTCACACACGACCATCTCGTTATCTGTGACACTGAGAAGCCACTCAACCTCGCCGGTATCAAGGGCGGTAAGTTCGATTCAGTACTCGATACAACAAATTCAGTTATCCTTGAGTGCGCTGTATTCTCCGCGCCTGGTATCAGAAGGACTACTGCATACTTCAACGAAAAGACAGACGCTGCTCTCAGATACGAGAAGGGCATCGACACACAGAGAGCTGCACTCGGCGTATCCATGGCACTTTCGCTGTTCAAGGAGATCTATCCGGATTGCGTCATCAAAGCATTTGCAGATAACTATCCTGTAAAGACAGAGAATGCTGTCATCGATATCACTCAGGATTTCCTCGACAGAAGACTCGGCGAAGTTATCGAACGTTCCGAGATCGAAGACATCCTCACAAGGCTCGGCTACGAAGTAGAGTTCAGCGATGGCGTTTATCACTGCAAGGCTCCTACATGGAGATCGACAGGCGATGTATCCATCCACGACGATATCCTTGGAGATATCGCAAGGCTCATCGGCTACGAGTACTTCAAGAAAAGACCTCTTCCTGTCAACTTCGACAGCTCGGTCAATCAGGTAAACGCAGATCTCGCAAGAAGGCTCAGAGAGTATCTCGCATTCAGATGCGGCATGAACGAGATCTTCACATATCCATGGATCGACGAGAAGTTCATACACGCGGCCAAGATCGATACAGACAAGTCCGTAAGACTCGCGACACCGCCTGCACCGGAACTTGGCATACTCAGAAGTTCTCTCGTTCCTGGTATGCTCGAGTCCATCGACAAGAACCACAGATATTTCGATGAGTTCGCTATGTTCGAGGCTGCTCAGGTATTCGAGAAGGGCGAATACAGCCCATCTTCGCCTGACGAAGTACTTCCAGTACACAAGAACCTCTTAACAGGCGCATTCGCAGGCAAAGACGCCAAGACTCTGTTCTACAAGGCAAAGGGCGTTATCGAGAGCATGAGCGGTTACTGCCACTTCGAGCCTCTTTCGTTCAAGCAGGTAGAGAAGCCATCATGGGCTGATGAAAAGGTATGGCTCAATATCATGAGCGGCAAAGAAGTCGTAGGCGCACTCGGACTCGTATCGGTATCAGCTCTTGCGGATTCCGGTATCAAGATGATCAGCGCAGCTGTCTTCGAGCTCGATACAAAGAAACTCACAGCTTATCCATCCAGAACAAACGAGTTCAAGCATCTGCCACAGTATCCGCTGGTCGATCAGGATCTCTCGATCCTCGTTGACGAATCGGTCAAGTGGAAGGAGATCAAGGACGCTATCGGTATGATGGTCAAAGAACTCAGCTTCGTCGAGGAATACCGCGGCAAGCAGATCCCAGAAGGAAAGAAGTCCATCATGCTCAGCTATCGCATCGGTAACGATGACTCCACTATGACTTCGAAGCAGATCGAAAAGAAGATGGGAGCTATCGTAAACGTTCTCAAGAAGAAGGTAGGAGCAGAGCTCAGATAACTAAGACTTTTCAAAAAGAATTACAGGCCGGTCACGCGACCGGCCTGTTTTTTTTCATCTTGAGTTTAAGAGTTATAAGAGCTTACTTATCGGTAAGTTTATCTATCGCATCTTTCATATCCTGAAGCATCTCTGCCTCGAAGTTTACTCTGTCATGGGTGAACGGATGATCGAATTCGATGTAATGCGCATGAAGAGCCTGACGTCCAATGAGTTCGTCGCTTCCGCCGTAAAGAGCGTCTCCTGCGATAGGGTGTCCTATATGGGACAGATGTACTCTGATCTGGTGGGTGCGCCCGGTATG
>CADAUB010000011.1 GCA_902790965.1 uncultured Eubacteriales bacterium
GACGCTGCGATCATAGCGCTAAAGGCGCTTCAGAACGGCATCATTCTGATCGCGGGAGGAGACGGAAAGAGCCAGGATTTCACCGAGTTCGCAAATCATCTCAAAGGAAGCGTAGAGGCTCTGGTGCTTCTTGGCAGAGACGCTCCGATCATAGAAGAAGCTGCACGTAAGGCAGGATATACCAATATATATAATTGCAAGGACATGGAAGAGTGCGTAAGCAAAGCAACAGAAATTGCAAAGCCGGGAGAAAAAGTGCTCCTGTCACCTGCGTGCGCTAGCTGGGACATGTACGCTAACTTCGAGCAAAGAGGAAGGCATTTTAAAGAGTGCGTAGAGAAGATGCTGAAGTAAAAAAGAAAATGGGAAGAGCCGAGAAGGTGGCGATGCGAAGGGCCATAAGGCGTGAAAGAAGAGGCGCTAAAGCCAAGGCGGCCGCAGAAGAAGCGAAGGGCTTCGGCAAAGGACTCAGCAAGGTGATCGGCAGATACGACTTCGTGGTCGTGCTGCTTGTTGTGCTGCTCTCATGTTTTGGTATCGCGATGGTATTCAGCGCGGGCTACTACCAAACTATTAATTCCGCCGATCCTGATCCGACATATTACCTGTTCAGGCAAGCGTTTTTCGTTGCGACAGGGCTTCTTATCATGCTTATTGTAGCGAATATCGATTACCACAAGTACATGAAAGTAGCTACGATGATAATGCTCATAAGTGTAGGTTCTCTCGTGGTAGTAATGGCGGTAGGTTCTTCTGTAAACAACGCTCAGAGGTGGATCAACCTGGGCTTCATCAGGATCACGCCTAGTGAGTTCTGTAAAGTGGCGATGATAATATTCACTTCCTGCTACCTGGCGTCAGATCCGGATAATATAAGGTCTGCCAAAGGCCTCAGTGTGCTTTTCGCCGTAATGCTGGCTCACTTCGGACTTATCGTTATGCAGCCTAATCTTTCCACGGCTATCGTAATCGTCGCGATCATGGGAGCCATTATGCTTGTCGCAGGGCTCAATCTATTGTTCCTCGCGCTTCCTGCAGCGGCAGGTGTAGCCGGATACATGTACATCATGACAGCGAGGACGCCTGAGCACTGGTACCAGAGACTTTCAAGTTTCATGGATCCTTTCGCAGACAGTCAGGGTGACGGATACCAGGTAACGCAGGGCCTTATAGCCCTCGGTAACGGCGGGCTGAAGGGCCTTGGATTCGGCAGGAGCGTAGCGAAGAACCTCTACCTCCCTGAGCCTCAGAATGACTTCATTCTGGCCGTGCTCGGAGAAGAACTCGGTTATATTGGGTTCCTCGTATTGATGCTCGTATATATCATCTTGCTGTTCAGGATGATAATGGTGGCTCTCAAGGCTCCTGATAGACTTGGATTCTATCTTGCGACAGGAGTCGCAGTCATGCTCGGACTTCAGGTGATAATCAATGTAGCGGTAGTAACATCATCCATGCCTGCTACAGGTATCACGCTTCCGTTCATCAGTTACGGAGGTACGTCCATCTGGGCGTTTATGATAGCGATAGGCATAGTGCTAAACGTATCCAAAAATGCGAGGGGAGAAAAGCAATGAGGATAGTACTGACAGGCGGAGTAACGGGAGGACACATTTATCCCGCGCTTGCGATAGCGGACAAATTCAAGGCGGAAGATCCGTCGAACGAATTCATATACATAGGAAGCGGAGAGCCACTCGAAAGGGATATAATCCCGTCCCACGGATACGAACTGGTGACAGTGGATTCCGAGTGGTTTGACAGGAGCAATCCGATAAGGCTTGTAAAGACGGCGCTACGCACCGTAAAGGGAAGAGGCCAGGCCGTCAGGATACTTAAGAACTTCAAGCCAGACGTAGTGATAAGCACGGGCAGCTATGTGAGCGTGCCTGTGGTGCTTGCCGCGGCCAAGCTTGGTATACCGCTGTATCTTCACGAGCAGAACGGATTCCCGGGCGTATCCAATAGGCTTGGAGCCAGATACGCCAAGACCGTATTCCTTGGCTTTGAATCGGCGAGGGAATACTTCGGCGATGCGGGCAATATGATCTACAGCGGCAATCCTGTTCGAGCCGATTTCTCGGGAAGGAGCAGGGAAGCCGACAGGAGATCGCTCAATATTCCTGAAAACGATCTGGTGATAATGGTATTTGGCGGAAGCCTCGGATCCGAGACTACAAATCACGTAGGCGAAATGGTGGCGAGAGAGTATGCCGGCAGGGACGGATACACAGTTATCTGGGGCACCGGTAAGGAATACTACGACTCCATCAGCAAAAGGCTCGAAAGTGAGGGCTTTATCCCGGATAACGTTAGGATAAGCGCCTTCATAAAGAACATGCCTGAGATACTGTCTGCCTCAGATATCTGCGTCAGCAGAAGCGGCGCGCTTTCTACGGCGGAGACCACTATGGCCGGAAGAGCGGCGATTTTTATTCCTTCTCCTAATGTGACCGCGGATCATCAGTACTACAACGCCAAAGCCGTAGCTGATGCAGGAGGCGCAGTTATAGTCAGAGAGGAAGAAGATCCGTATAAGACCGCCGACAGGGCTCTTGGCATCGTAAAGGAACTCGACATAGATAGAGATGAGATCAGGAGGATGGAAAAGGCCAGCCTCAGTGTGGCTCCGGTAAATGCTACACAGATCATCTATGACGAGATAATGCGTACATACAGATAAAATATTGGAAGAAAATAGAGAAACAAAAATCAGGAATATCGAAGAGACTCAGGCACTGGAAGAGAAGACGATAGCAGACGATCCTACAGAGGCATTTGACGTGCCCGAAGATGAGGCGACTGTAGCCGATCTGCCGGAGGAAGTCGCTAACGATGAGGCGACCGTAGCTGATCCGCCGGAAGAAGTCACTGAAGATGAGTCGACCGTAGCCGAGGCAGCTTCTTCGGACGATGCTGCTGTGTCACTCGAAGATCTTGAGAAGGCTACGCCTGCAGCGGATGAGAAAGCTGAGTCTGCGGAAGAATCAAAGGGTGAGGACTCAAAGCAGTACGGACTTCCCGCAGACCATCCCGAGATGGGTGAGCTTCGTGACAGGATAGAGAAACGCAAGAAGGAAAAGAAGAAAAAGCAGAGACACTTCAGGACATGGGTCTATGTGACAGCCTTCATTCTTATGGCCGTCATTTTCGGATTCTTCTTCTCGATATCCGGCTTCTTTACCGTCGATTCTATAGAGGTACAGGGCAATGAGCACTACACCAGCGAGGAGATAATCAACATCGCGCATGCCGTGCCGGGCCGCAACCTTCTTTACAATACAAACAAGTCAGAGATAGTATCCTATCTTGAGCAGAATCCTTATATAAAAACGGCCGAGGTGAGAAGAAAACTTCCTTCGACCTTGTTGATAGTCGTCACCGAGAGAAGCGAGAAAATGGCGTTCAAATATGACAACGACTACCTTGTCATGGACGGAGAGGGGATACTGCTCCGTAAAACACGCACCGCTCCGCAGACGACCCTGATCGAGGGTCTGATCGTGAACAAGATCAAGCTTGGCGAAAAGATAGGAACTGAGGACAGAGACAAGACCAACAAGGCTATCGATCTGATATCCGCAATGACAGCCGGCGATCTCTATTTCGTAAAGCTGGATATGAACAATACGAAAAGGGTGAAGGCATATATATATGACAACCTGATGGTAAGGGCGGATTATAACACGCTGATGACCAACATAAAGAACGGACATCTGCATAAGGTGGTCGAAAATTTGCTCAAAGATGGTATCAAGCGAGGAACGATCACCTTCGAGGAAGACGGATCGGCATCCTTCATGCCTATAATCTGACCGGTAATAAGGCACTAACTAGTTTACAAGTAATTGTGTCTTGTAAAGCAAACTACCCCTAAATATTGTGTTTTTTGCTAAAAAACTGGTGCAATAGTCAATTTGTTGTGTTACTATAACTATATATTAGTATGAGTATATTATCTTGAGGAGGACTAATTATGGAATTCGTTTCCGATTTTGTATCCGGAACAGAAAACGCCGCGATCATCAAAGTAATTGGCGTCGGTGGCGGCGGATGTAACGCGATCAACCGAATGGTCGATGCAGGCCTTCAGGGTGTTACATTTATTGGTGTTAATACAGACAGACAGGCTCTGTCAAAGTGCAAAGCAGAGATCAAGATCCAGCTTGGCGAAAAGACTTCAGGCGGAAGAGGAGCCGGAGCTAATCCTGAGATCGGTCAGAAGGCTGCTGAGGAGACTATCGATGAGATCGTAGCTCTTATCCAGGATGCCGACATGGTATTCATCACAGCCGGTATGGGCGGCGGTACAGGTACCGGAGCTTCCCCGATCATCGCTAAAGCATCGATGGACTGCGGAGCTCTTACAGTAGCTGTAGTCACAAAGCCTTTCACATTCGAAGGTAAGAAGAGATGGAACCGCGCTGCAAAGGGTATCCAGTATCTGTCAAACTTTGTTGACTCACTCGTCATCATCCCTAACGACAGACTTATCGATACAAGCGAAAAGAACACATCGATGCTTGAGGCATTCGCTATGGCAGACGATGTACTCAGACAGGGCGTTCAGGGTATCTCCGATCTTATCAGTGAGTATGGTCTTGTAAACGTCGACTTCGCAGATGTAAGGACAGTAATGGAGGGCCGCGGTGTGGCTCACATGGGTGTCGGTCATGGCGAAGGCGAAGACAAGATCGAGCAGGCTATCCAGACTGCTATCCACAGCCCACTGCTCGAGACATCCATCTCCGGAGCTAAGTCGATCCTGCTTTATGTAACAGGCGGATACGACATGGGTATGCTGGATATCAACACTATCGCTGACAGAGTACAGTCCGAGGCTGATGCAGACGCTAACATCATATTCGGAGCTACTATCAGCGAAGAGATGACTGACAAGATCTCAGTTACCATCATCGCGACTGACTTTGGTAACAGAGAAGGCATGGACGGTATCACTATCACTCCACCTTCCAGAGACAGAGAAAGGGATACACTCGTAACAGCAAAGAGGATCACAGTAGATGGCCTTGACGCTGTTGAGATGGAACTCGATCAGCTCGTAGATAACGAACCGACCCTTACAGCCAACGAGCCAGACGATTTCGTTATTCCGGAATTCCTCAAATAGTAAATAGTATATAGAGTGGCTTAAATACCAATGCTGACAAAGATAACATCAGCTGACAACAGCAGAGTCAAGCTCGTCAGAAAGCTCTCAACACGTAAAGGCAGGCTTGAAGAGCGTGCCTTTACTGCAGAGGGAAGAAATCTGGTAGAGGAGATACTCCATAGAAACATCAAGCCGCGCTTTATCCTTGTATCCGATAAGTGCAGCGATGAGGAGATCCTAAGAGACGCCGTACAGTCAGATGACATAATGGTATGCGAGCTTCCGGAAAAGATATTCGCAAAGCTTACCGATGCCGAGCACGGGATAGGCATGCTGGCCGTGGTGGATACACCTGAGACTGGCGCTTCCGCCCTCGATAGCCTTGATGCCGACGACAATATACTGGTGCTCGACAGGATACAAGACCCGGGCAATATGGGGACTCTTATCAGGACTTCAGTTGCCGCAGGCTACAAGGCGATCATAGCTTCTAAAGGCACAGCGGATATCTATTCGAATAAAGTCCTCAGAGCTACGGTGGGCACGGTGTTTGAGATACCCGTGATATACGCGAAGGATCAAAGCGAACTTATATCGCTTCTCAAAGGCAGCGGTAAACGTATTGCCGTGACTGAGGTAGACAAGGGAGTTCCTTACTATGAAACCGACCTTTCAAAGGGCATAGCTCTTGTGATAGGCAACGAAGGCGCCGGTGTTTCAGACGAGCTTATAGAATTGGCGGATATAAGGGTGACTATCCCTATGAAGGGGCATATCGAGTCGTTAAACGCAGCAGTGGCAGCCGCGATATTAATGTATGAATCAGTGAGAGATCAGAAGAGGTAGGATATGGAAAAGAATAGAGCAGATGTAGTGATCTGCGGAGCGAATTACGTGCTCTCAAGCGAAAAGAGTGAAGAGCGCATCAAGGAAATAGCCAAAATGGTCGATGAAGAGATCAGGACAGTGAGCAAGGCTCTTAACTCCAATCCTAATTACAGGGCCGCAGTACTCGCGTCGCTTAACATCGCAGAGAAACTTATGGATCAGAGTGATATGACGCTCAAGCTCCAGACTGAAAATTATCAGCTGGACAACGACGTCAAGCACTATATCCAGATGTGGGAACAGACTAAAAAACAGGTGACTGATCTCAAGGAGAAGGTGTCATCTGAAGCAGGAAAGCAAACTCAGAACTCTGAGGAGCAAAAGAAACTTCAGGAAAAACTCGTTGAGATGGAGAACGCATACTTCGATCTTCAGATGGAAAACGTCAATCTCAAAAACGAGCTGAAGTCCATGAAGAGACTCAATACTTCGGAAGATGAATTCTAAAATACTCACACTCCTCGAATTCGGTAAAATACTTGAAATGCTTGCAGAGCAGGCCGGGTCGTCGCTCACTAAAGAGCGCATTAAGGAGATCGGGCCTCTTGCTAACAAGCGCATGATACAGGATGCACAAGCGGAAACCACGGAAGCGGTTTCCGTTATTCTGTCTAAAGGGAATATTCCGGTAGGCGAGATCGGCGATATCACCGACATACTTGCGATGGCCAGTAAGGGAAGATGCCTCTCTATGAGAGAACTCCTCAAGGTAAGAGCAAGCATCGCTTCCTCAAGACAGGTAAAGGCGTTTCTGTCTGTTGACATGCCCGAAGGCCTCAAGATAATCCCTGAGATAGTCTCGCTTCTTGAGCCGGCAACCAAGCTTGAAAGCGATATCAATGCTGCGATCATAAGCGAAGATGAAATGGCCGACAGCGCTTCACCGGCCCTCAAGAATATAAGGCGTGAGATGAGCAGCAAAAACGCCATGATCAAGTCGCGCCTGAGCAAAATAGTCACATCTGGTTCTGCTAAGACGCATCTTTCAGACGCCATAGTCACGATGCGAAACGGCCGCTACGTGATCCCGGTAAAGAGGGAATACATAAGCCTCTTCCCTGGCATGGTGCACGATCAGTCATCGAGCGGCTCGACACTCTTTGTGGAGCCTCAGTCGGTGGTCAACCTGAACAACGAACTCAAGCAGCTCGAGATGGAAGAGCAGGCCGAGATCACCCGTATACTTGAAGCGTTCAGCAGCCGTGTCGGAGAGCACGTACATACTCTCGCCAACGACCAGAAGTTGCTTTCAGATCTCGACTTTATAAGCGCCAAGGGCAAGCTGTCCCTCGATATGGACGGCAGAGAGCCGCTTCTGAACGACGAATATAAGATAGACATAAAGATGGGGCGCCATCCGCTGATCCCAGGCGATAAGGTGGTGCCGATCAACGTTGAGCTTGGTTACGATTTCACCACGCTCCTTATCACAGGTCCTAATACAGGCGGCAAAACAGTCACGCTAAAGACTATAGGGCTTCTGTGCCTTATGGCTCAGTCGGGACTTCATATTCCAGCTGATGAGAACAGCAGCATGCCTGTCCTGAAAGAAATATTCGCGGACATCGGAGATGAGCAGAGCATAGAGCAGAGCCTTTCTACCTTCTCATCTCATATGAAAAATATAATAGGTATATTCGAAGCAGCGGGCGAAGGCTGTCTGGTGCTTCTGGATGAGCTCGGAGCTGGCACCGACCCTCTCGAGGGCGCGGCTCTTGCGGTCGCTGAACTTGAGAGGCTCAAGGAAAACGGAGCGCTTATCGCTGCTACCACGCACTATACCGAGCTCAAGAAATACGCTCTTTCTACTCCGGGTGTTGAGAACGCCTCGATGGAATTCGACGTTGAGACACTTTCGCCAACATACAAGCTGAGAGTAGGGCTCCCTGGAAGGTCGAATGCCTTCGAGATATCTGAAAAGCTGGGCCTGGATAAGGCTATAATAGCTAGAGCGGCAGAGCTTATGGGCGAAGAACAGCTCGAATTTGAGGAAGCTGTTTCCAGAGTGGAGGCCGATCAGGCAAAGGCTGAGGCCAGGCTCGCCGAAGCGGGCAAGGAGAGAGAAGCTGCCAGAGTACAGCTTACAGAGGCCGAGAAAGAACTCGCAAGCGCCAGAGAAGAAGCCGCGAAGATCATCGAAGAGGCGAGGTCGAAGGCCGGCGAGATGTTAAGAGATGCCGAGACCACGATCGATGAGATCGCTGCCGATCTTAAGAGCGTTAAGAACAGGAATTACAACGACGGGCATATAGCCGGTGGGGCAGCCGACAGCAGAAGGCGCTTAAGAGAAGCCGGTAAAGAGCTCAATAAAACAAAGGCACCTAAGCCTCAGATAAAGCAGACGGGGAAAGCCCTGGAGCCCGATGATGTTGCTATCGGCATGAAGGTGAAACACACTGGCCTCGATCAGACGGGCGATGTGGAGAGCCTCCCTGATGCCAAGGGCAATCTCAGGATAAGGCTCGGTTCTATCAGGATGGATGCCAATATCAAAGACCTGGTAGTGGCGGAGTCTGAGTCCAAGGGCCACAAAGAGAAGAACGGATCAAAGTATGGCAATCTTTCGATGAGCAAGGCGAAGTCTGTGAGCCCTGAGATAAACCTCATAGGAATGAACCTCGACGACGCCATCGACAGGATGAATAAGTACATCGACGACGCCTTCCTGGCCGGGCTAAAGAGCGTTCACATCATACACGGCAGGGGATCCGGTATCCTTAGGAAGGGCCTCAGAAGTGAGTTAAGGCGCAATAAACACGTTGAATCATACAAGGCCGCCCCGTACAATGAAGGTGGCGAGGGCTGCACTATAGCGACTCTGGTCGAAAAAAACTAAAATAAGAGCGGGGAATATAGCCTGATATGTATATAGTGAGCCGATGCCTATTGGGATATGATTGTAAATATAACGGCGGAAATAATAAAAATGACGCCGTTATCGAGTTCTGTAAAACTCACGACTATGTTACAATATGCCCTGAGACAGCGGGTGGGCTCGAAAGTCCAAGGCCGCCTGCTGAGATAGTAAATAAGCCGGGCGAAGAAGTCTGCGTCGTTAACAAAGACGGGGTCGACATTACTCGGCAGTTTAATGATGGAGCGACAAAGTCAATTGAGGCTGTGATGAAGGCTCTTGCCTCGCGCGGACATGCCGCTAGGATAGAGGGTGCTATACTCAAGGCAAACAGTCCTTCGTGTGGGTCGGGAGTCATATACGACGGCTCGTTCACAGGCACTAAGACAAAAGGCTATGGAGTGTTTACAGCAATGCTTATAAAAGCGCTTCAAGACGAGAGAAATGTAGCAGGAAATTTCGCAACTCATTGTTCATTCGCAGAATACTTCAAGATCGTGGATGAAAAGGGCATTTCAGAACTGGTTAACAAATAATTAATATTCGACATAAAGGGGATATCAATGACAGATTATAAAGAATTAATAGCAGAAGCGATATACGACGAGAGCCTGGGGCTCAGCAAGGATGAGATCAAGGGCTGGATAGAGATCCCGGGGGATGAGTCCATGGGGGATTACGCTTTCCCTTGCTTCAGGCTTGCGAAAGTGCTTCGCAAGGCCCCGCCGCTGATCGCGGCGGACATCGCAGGGCGTGTTAGCGATGCTGAAGCTTTCGCTAAAGTCGAAAACGTAAACGCCTACGTTAATTTCTTTATCGATAGAGCCTTCTTTGCCAAGGAGCTCATAAAAGACATAAACGAGGCAGGCGAATCCTACGGCAGATCCAACGTAGGACAGGGCCGCAAGGTAATAGTGGAGTATTCTTCACCTAATATCGCGAAGCCTTTCCACATCGGTCACATCAGAAGCACTGTAATAGGTAACGCCATCTATAAACTCTACGACGCTACCGGATATGACACTTTCCGCATCAACCACCTCGGTGACTACGGAACTCAGTTCGGTAAGATGATCGTCGCTTACAGAAAATGGGGCAGCGAAGAAGAACTCGCGAAGGAGCCTATCAAATCACTGCTCGGCTACTATACAAAGTTCCACGAAGAGGCAGAGAAACATCCTGAACTCAACGATGAGGCGAGGGAGACTTTCGTAAAACTCGAGGCAGGAGAGCCAGAAGAGCTCGCTCTTTGGGAGAAGTTCAGAAAACTGAGCCTTGAGGAATTCAACCGCGTATACGGAATGCTCGGTATCGAATTCGACAGCTACAACGGCGAGAGCTTTTACTCCGACAAGATGGAGCGCTTCGTCGACGAACTCAAGGAGAAGGGCCTTCTCGTAGAGTCGCAGGGAGCTCAGATCGTAGATCTCGAGGAATACGGTCTCGGCGCCGCTATGATCAAGAAATCCGACGGCTCCACGCTTTATGTAACCCGTGATATAGCTGCTGCCGTTTACAGAAAAGAGACATACGACTTCTATAAATGCATTTACGTGGTCGCATCGCAGCAGAATCTCCACTTCAAACAGTGGAAGAAAGTGCTCGAACTCATGGGCTACGAATGGCAGAAGGACTGCATCCACGTGCCGTTTGGCCTTGTCAGCCTCTCCGACGGAGACGATATCAAGATGATGTCGACACGTGAAGGCAGAGTCGTTTTCCTCGAAGACGTTCTGAACACAGCTGTCGAAAAAACTAAGGAGATAATGCTCGAAAAAGAAGCAACGGGAATAGACGTAGACGAGGTCGCGAAAGAAGTAGGCATCGGCGCGGTGATCTTCCAGGAGCTTTCAAACAACAGGATAAAGGACTACGTATTCAGCTGGGACAAAGTGCTCAACTTTGACGGAGAGACAGGCCCATACGTACAGTACACACACGCAAGGGCTTCAAGCGTGCTTAGAAAGGCCGCCGCGGAGGGAGCTGATCTCAGCAAGACTGAGAACTTCGACTCCAAGTACCTCGAGAGCGACAGCGCGTACACGCTCGCTAAGCTCATCTACAGAGTTCCTACTGTAGTTATCGAAGCTACGGACAAGTACGAGCCATCGATTCTGACACGTCATCTCGTTGACATAGCGCAGGCCTTCAACAAGTTCTACCACGACGAGCATATTCTGGTGGATAACGAAGACGAGAAATACGCCAAGCTGGCACTCGTAAAGGCTTCCAAGACAGTAATAGCCAATTGCCTCGGACTCCTTGGTATCAAGGCGCCTGAGAGAATGTAAGCGAGCAGGGGGGGATTAAGTACACGTTGAAAAAGGTGAGAGAAATGAAATTACTACTGACCACAACCAAATCGGACAATAAGCGCACCGATCTCGCGATGAAGTACATGTACAGCGTGGTCGCTGATTCTCCTATGAATGTTACGCTCAGGATATTTGACCGTAACACCGGGTATATCGACATGTATGAGGAGATCGCCGGAAGTCAGTACAACATCGTATATTTCCACTGCGATGAATACAACATCAATAAGCTCCTGCATGTTGCGGAGATGGTCAAGAAGGCCATTCCGAGCATCGCGATCATTTTCGGTGGCATGGAAGTGTCGTTCCATACCCGCGTTTTCATGAAGGATCATCCTCAGGTCGATTACGTGATCAGAGGCGAGGGAGAGCGCGTGCTCTTCAACTTTATCAAGTCGATAATGAACTACGAGTACGACTTCGAAAATATCGCCGGCCTCGCGTACAGAGAAGACGACGCAGTGGTGGTCAATCCGTTCGATGCTCCTATAGATATGGAGTCGCTGCCTTTCCCTTACGAGAGATTCGAAGCGGGCAAGGGCACTGTGTATTACGAGAGCATCAGAGGCACATCGGACAGATCCGCCTATGCGCAGTATTTGCCTGACGCCAGAGTTAGGACTCTGCCTCTTGGAAGGATATGCACCGAGATCAGATATTTTCTCGCGTGCGAAGTGGAGAGAGTGGTGTTCCTCGATCGTTGGTTCAACTACAACAGCGAGAGAGCATACCGCATATTCGAGTACATAATCCACAATGACAACGGCATCACATCGTTTGAATTCAATATTAACGGAGACGATCTCGACGAGGAGACTCTGAGACTCCTTGCAGAAGCCAGGAACGGACAGATAATGCTTAATGTAGATCTCGCGAGCACAAACTCCGAGGTTTTGGCAACTATCGGCCGCAACGAGAACGTCTACAGGCTCATGTACAACATCACAAAGCTCATCCAAGGCGGCAAAGTTGAGACGAACATTATCGTAAGGACAGGCCTTCCGATGGAGAGCGAGGAGATGTTCGCGCGCTCTTTCAACAAGGCATACGGCATGGCAGAGGGAATGCCTGTACACATCGAAAGCATACGCATCAGCAAGGGCTCAAGGCTTAGAGAAGAAGCCGGCAGATTCGGCTATATTTACTCTGACGAAGCTCCTTACGATGTGATCTCGAGCGGCTATATGAGCGCTGACGAGATGCTTAAGCTCAGCTTCATTGCAAAGACAGTCGAAAGCTACATCGGAGATGGCGGCTTCAAGAACTCCATCCCTAAGATGCTGAACGACACAGGCCTCAAGCCATACGAACTGTTCCGCAGCCTTACAGCATATATCAGAAGGAACAAGCTCAGTGGCAAGATGAAAAAGAAAGAGCATCTCGCAAGGATACTCTACTCGTTCGCAGGCGGCCTGTATGATGAACTCTCGGATGCCATCAAGCTCGATGTCCTTAGAGACGTTATCTATGCGGAGCTTGAAAGCGAGCTTTCCGAAGACGCCATGAGAAAATTCGACAGAAAGGGCTGGGATATCGGTATCAAGGCCGTAGAAGAGGTCACAGAGGAAGAAGAGACCGATACAGAGGAGATATAGAATTGGCAGAACAGAATACTGACAGGATCAGTAAATACCTGACGCCGAGGCTTCAGGATATGGTGTTCAACGAGCTGTCGCCTGATTACCTTGCAAGGAGCGGGGCAGAGGAGATGCTCGGCGGAGTGCCTGTCCCGGTAGGTTACGAGGGAAGCGAAGCCAGTGTCACCATCGATATAAGAAGAATAGTGATCAATATGGCGAGGGTCATCGGTGGTGACCCTACGTTTATGTATTCGAAAAATTACGCTGACTTTATCAGCCACGCAGCGGGCGGCGATGACGAAGGAGCAGCTTTGATGCTGGTATCTGAAGGAGCGAAATCGGCAGACAAAGGCGACCTCGAAGACTGCTGCATGCTGATGAGGGCGGCTCTTAGGCTGTCGCCTAAATGCAGGCAGGCTCTTTACCTTTACGGAAGAGCTTGCAAGGAGATCTACGAGACCGAGCCAGAGCTCTCAGATGACGGCATGGGAGATGAAGAAAAGATTGGCCTTTTCAAGGCTGAGTCGATAGAGACCTTCGAGCTCCTTACGATGATACATCCTGATTTTGCCATGGGTTATTATTTCCTCGGCTACGGATACCTCAACATGGGGCTTTATCTCAAAGCCCAGCTCACATGGAAGGAATTCCTCGAGCATTCGTCAGGAAGCGAGCTCGAGACGAGCGAGATGGACGGCGATACGCTACTGGCTCTGAGAGATGAAGTGAGTGGACTGGTTGACGAACTCTCCGGGCCTGTAGAAATAGAAAAAGGCTGCAACATGGTGATGAGCGGCGACTATCAGGGCGGAAAGTCTGTCCTCAGCGAATACCGCGATGGCAAGTATGCTGAGTGGTGGCCTCTCTGGTACTATCTTGGCGTAGCCGAATCAGCACTCGGAAACAGCAGCGAGGCGATCGAGGCATATAAGAAAGTGCTCACGCTCTCACCAAGCAACACCGACGCCATGGAGGAACTTGCTTCTATATACGCTCTTACAGGCGACGAAGAGAATGCCGCAAAGTACAGAGAGAAGATCCATATCATAAAGGACAACGTGTACGGTGATGCCTAAAGCGGATATCTAAAAAAGATAAAATTGTGTGTTGACAAGGCACATCAGCTACACTATAATAATCAAGTCGCAATCAGCGAATGCGCCTCGATAGCTCAATGGTAGAGCACCCGGCTGTTAACCGGTAGGTTGTAGGTTCGAGTCCTACTCGAGGCGCCATTTTATACGATAAGCCGGAGTGGTGGAATTGGTAGACACCCGGGACTTAAAATCCTGTGGGTAGTGATACCCGTACCGGTTCGAGTCCGGTCTCCGGTACCACTACAATGACGCGGGGTAGAGCAGTTGGTAGCTCGTCGGGCTCATAACCCGGAGGTCGGGAGTTCAAGTCTCCCCCCCGCAACCACTATTTTCAAGGCTTTCAGAGAATGGAAGCCTTTTTTCATGCCTCAAAAGGTCATGTTTAGGTCATGTTTTTCTCACTTTCGAGCGTACCACAAGAGCTTAGCACTACATCAAGAGTCGTTCACTGCAAACAAAACTTTTCTTTTCATCTCCGATTTCAACAAAACTATTTGTTTTCATTCACTACTGCTCTTGATTCGTTGCTCTTGTGTTTCTTACGCAAGTGTCAAAAAACAACAGCAGCGCAGGGCGCGTAGACGAAAGGAGACTGACATGAACGACAATAAGAAATATGTAGAGGCTATAGCTAAGATGCTGGAAGAGCAGGGCGCATACAAGTATTTCGAAGAGGATGATCCGTTAGATATTGAATGGACTCTTGATTACACAATGCACTTCCGTGGCGCAAATGTAGCGGTAACACTTGGCGGACCGAATGTATATATCAATACATTTCACGGCAGCGTAGACCTTTACTGGGGGAATGAAGAAGAACATGCTTACTTATCTGTGAGATGCAGGGACGAACTGAATGACTACTTTGAGGAATTGTTCAACATGATATCAGGATGCTAAACAGAACGGAGGCTGCGATCAGGCAGCCTCTAATTTTCGTAAAAAGGATGAAACTGCCGAATAGCAGTTTCTGTGATTACTCTTTCGTTCGTTCTTTGTAGAAGAGAGTCTTCTTCGATAGATCATCCTTATGGTTCTTTAACCACGCTCTCTCTTTCCTCGAGGGAATGAACCTCTTCCACGCATAGTCTATTAGAGAATATATATACTTTACGCCTGACTCGCCCCATACTTCGTTTACTACATACAACAGCGGAATCAATCCTGATCCTCTGAGCATATATGATATCTTGCGTTCTATTGTCGGATCAGATTCAATTCTCGACTGAAATGAGAATGAGGATGCTACATTCTTATCGAGCAACACGGACGTAACCAGCAGATACTCGTCTTTGTCAGAATAGCAGAAACGATACTTGGCGAGAAACGCATTCAAGATAATGCTGTGGAAGGAATCATTGTCTACGCTTTTCAGAGCATCGGTCAGATCGTGAGCATAGTTCTCAGAAAACTCCACTTCAAACCTGATCCAGTTAACCGATTCATGTATGTCGCTCGCAGCCGACATGAAGCGGGAGTAAAGATAACTGTAATCACAACAAACCCGGATCAGGTACTGGATAGTTCGTCAGATTATTATATGGAACTTATTAATAATATGACTAATAACGGCATTAACGTTATTCCAAGAAATGAGGTTTTGGAGCACTTCGCAGTTATTGATGATGAAATAGTTTGGCACGGAGGCGTAAATCTTCTTGGAAGTGATGACATATGGGATAATCTCATTAGAATCAAGTCTCCGATAGTGGCGGCAGAACTTCTGGAGCTATCACTTGGTGATGACAAATGGGCAAGCTGGGATTATGAGAGCAGTAAACATGAGCTTATCAGATGACCTTCATGTTGAGCTGATTGACATAGGCTGCTTTTTCCCATATACTCAATTTACAATCAAGAAATTATTGGGCTGGTCGAAAGACCCAGGTCCACATGTTGGCGGGTAGGACACCCGCCGCTTTTTGTCAAAGAGAAAATAGCAGATTTTAGCGGTTTCTGTTGATTCGGGTGGCTTTGAATTGTGTCACCAGTGGTGACACAATTCAATAATATATAATAAAGAAAAGAATCACATAGATAATGAACAAGTACGCAGTGGTTGGCATGATATACTGATAATAGTTTTGAACTACTGTATCATCGATGATGAGACAAATATGGTTTCGCGGGAGGTTCAGAATAGTACAATGAATACCATTGATAAACAGTATTACCTTAGCTTAATAAATGAACTGAGAAATCTTACTAATGAGACAGAGTATGTTGAGTTTAAGGTGGGCAATGATTCTCCTGAAATGATTGGAGAGTATATTTCCGCGATAAGCAACTCAGCGTCTTTGCATGAGCGTGATACCGGCTATTTGATTTATGGAATAAAAGATGAAACCCATGAAATTGTCGGGACTGGTTTTAGACCTAAGCTAACAAAAGTTGGTAATGAGGAACTTGAGAACTGGCTGCTTAAGCTCCTAACGCCTCATGTTGATTTTAAATTTGTTGATTTAGAGGCCGAAACCGGTCATGTTGTAGTGATAGAGATACCTGCTGCAAGGGTTCAGCCTACTGCTTTTAAAGGAATCGAGTATATACGAGTTGGATCATATAAGAAAAAGCTGAAAGACTTTCCTGAAAAAGAGAGGAAACTGTGGCGAATATTCGATATTCGACCATATGAGACAATGCCGGCTAAGCAGAATGTTAGCGATAGTACAATAACAGAGCTGCTTGATACCGGAGCTTTTTATACACTGATGAAACTACCTGTACCAAGAACACGTGATGGTATTATTCATGACTTCCAGGAGTATGGTTTTATAAAAAGGATGGATAATGGCCATTATGTAATTACAAATATGGGAGCGCTTCTGTTTGCAAAGGACTTCAGAAGTTTTGATTACTTGGATAATAAGGCAATACGCGTAATCAGGTACAAAGGTAGCGGCAGAACAAATGCAATCAGAGACCAGTTCTTTAGAAAAGGATATGCTGTCTGCTTTGATGAAATAATTACGTATATAATGAGCATGCTTCCGCAGGAAGAAACTATTGAAACGGCTTTAAGAGAAGAGTTCATTATGTTCCCGGAAAAAGCTGTTCGTGAAATGCTTGGTAATTTAATAATCCATCAGGATATGACTGTGCGTGGGCAGAGCTTAATGGTTGAAATCTTTGATGAGAGAATAGAAGTGTCAAATCCAGGAAAGCTTTTAGTAGATGTAGACAGAATCATTGATACTGCTCCACATGCCCGTAATGAAAGAACCGCAAATTTCTTACGAATAGTACATATCTGTGAGGCTCGTGGAAGTGGATTCGATCGAATCGAAGAAGGCATGAGAGAATGGAAGATTCCAGCTCCTAAGGTAGAAACGACAGATGACTTTTGCAGAACGACACTGTGCTGGCATAGGTCACTAAGTGAATGGTCGAAGGAGGAGAAGGTCAGGACCTGTTATATCTATACATGCTATTGCTATGTCAATGGGGTGGAGGTATCAAATTCAGTTCTCCGTGAGCGTTTTGGTATCAGTGATGCAAACAAAGCCATGGCATCCAGAATCATTAAGGATACATTAGGCGCAGGAAAAATAAAACTGGCTGATCCGCAGGCTGCCGTTAAAATGCGGAGATATATTCCGTATTGGGCGTGATTTTCGTTGACGGGTCGTTGATAGATGGTCATTCATTACGATAAAAAGGCCTGAAAATACTGATATTTCAACAAGAACATTTCGTTGACGGGTCGTTGACAACAATGCCGATGTAGTATAGAAACCTTTCATTTATACTATCTTGCTTTGTGTATCCATTCATACACAAGTAGTAAAAACCAAAGGTGAAGTTGTAATGCCTGCTATGGGAAAACACTTTTTTGAAATCGAGATAAATTAGTCAGGATGTTCTCAATTGTTGATCAAGAGCAACATTGGAATGAAACCGCATGACTACATAAAGAACATTATGAAAAGCAAACTGTTTTGGAAAGCAAGACATCTCTATGTGAATATGTTGTTCTCTTGTAGGAGAATAATCTATTCATATGGTAAAAGGGAAAATTACAACAACGCAATTGAATAGTATTATTTTCAATTAACTAAATCACATGGATAAAAGCAGATAACTAAAAAGTACTTGCAAGATAAAAATGAACAATTGATTTTGTACTAATTTTGTACTAAATCTAACGAGTATAAGAGGGAAACGCAGTGTTTCCAACGGGTTAAGAGCGCGATTTCATAACCCGGAGGTCGAGGGTTCAAGTCCCTCCCCCGCAACCATGTGACTCTGCAAAGCAGAGTCTTTTTTCTTTTACGGGGAGACTTTCACTCCCGAGGGAGTTTCCCTAAAGGGACTTGGCGCTGCGCGCCGGCGCAAGTCTCCCCCTCGCAACCAGTTTTAGGGCTCTCGGAGAACATCCGGGAGTTTTTGATTTTGCTGGGACTCCCTGAATATTTCAACATTTTGAGATGTTTTCACAAACCTGGCCGGATATAATAAGGGTGCCAGATACATTGTGCAGGAATCGACAAATCGGGCTTTGCAGAGGAGATAGTTCGCATGAATGAAGTGAATAAAACACTGTATATTCCGCTGTATGGAAAATCAAAGGTGAGTCAACAGGGGATTATCCTGAACGATCCATCAGCTGAGAGAATATGGAAAGAAGAAGCCTTCCCGATTCGCGGTAAGTCCAGGTCAAAATGGCTTGCTTACAATATGGCTATGAGAGCCCGTGTATTCGACGACTGGACAGACAGTTTGCTTCAAAGGAACAGCGATGCGTTGGTACTTCATATTGGATGCGGACTTGACAGCAGGCATATGAGGGTAAAAACTCCATGTTCTGAATGGGTGGACAGCGATTTTCCGGATGTCATAGAGATTCGCAAGAAGTACTTTCGGGAAAATGAAACGTACCATATGGTGGCTTTGGATGCATCCAGACCTGAGCAGATTGGATCGCTTCCAGATTGTGATACAGCCATCGTTGTCCTTGAGGGACTTAGCATGTATCTTACCAACAGCCAAGTACGGGGGTTATTACACGCGCTTGACAAAAAGTATCATGAACTTCATATCCTGATGGATGTGTATACTGATTTCGGCGTTAAAGCTTCTAATTATAAAAATCCGGTCAGGGATATTGGTGTAACCAAACTGTATGGGATAAATGATATCGATAGCATTATCACTGGCCTTAGGATCAGATTCGTAAAAGAGCACAGCTTTACTCCCGCCGCGCTGGTCAAAGAGCTTACACCAATCGAAAGAATGTTCTTCAAGATGCTATTTACAGGCAAGCTGTACCGAAAGATATATCGCATGTACGAACTTAAGGCATAAATTCAACGTTGTATTGATGAATGAGACGAGCAAGGTGATTCGAAAACACATAGTTTGCTATGGCTGGGTTCAAGGAGTCGGCTTCAGATACAGGGTCAGACATGCCGCTAGTCTATATGGTGTAACCGGATGGGTAAGGAATGATTCTTGCGGATCCGTTACTATGGAAATACAGGGAACAGAAGAACAGATAGATCAAGTCTTCATTGCTATTGAGAGAGGCTCATATGTGAGGATAGAACATATGGATGTAAAAACAATACCGGTAATTGAGCATGACAGAGACTTCCAAACAATAGGATAGGAAGTAAATAATTTCAGAGGTGTTGCAGAGATTTCACTTAAAAAATCAGAACAAATTCGAACTATACTGAAACCTACGAAAGTGGAGAAAAAATCCAGTTAGCCTTGCAGATGCAAGGCTCTTTTATTGCGCTGAAGCGGTTGCGATGATATCCTATGTAAGAACTGAAAACTATAGATAATAGGGAAAAGACTATGAGAAAAAATATCGTATTACTAATGAGCCTGATCATGGCATGCTTTATGGCATCCTGCTCGATGTCCGACTATGCGGTCGGCGGAGGCACTGACGAGAATGCTACAGTCACAGGTTCGGGCGAAGAATACCTGGCGACTGTTGATGATGAGGCTCTCTCGTGCCACGTAGAGTATCTGGGCACTTCACTAGATGTAAACGAAGGTGAATTTGTTCAGGAAGATGAGGATGAAGGAGAGTTCTTCGTCCTGCGTATGACATTCTGGAATGAGCTCGATCTCATCACGCACGACAGCGATGTAGACGATATCGAAAACAAGGACTCAATGGAGCGCTCGTTTGTCATACAGGCCATCCAGGGTGACGAGGTGATCGAGCCTCGTGATGAGGTAGATGCTGATACCTTTGAGGAGCAGAACGTATATGAGCTGATAGACGCGGGAGACTCGATTGAGTGTGAGTACTGGTTCCCTGTGGATCCATCGCAGCCTGTGACTATACAGATACTGAATCCTGACGGAGAAGATACCGTAATGGCAGAGCTGACATTTCCGGTAGCTGAAGAATAGAGAGGTCATTCACATGAAGAAGATACTTATACTTAATACAGGCGGCACTTTTTCGTCTGAGGCCACGGGCCATGGGCTTGGCCCATCCATAAAAGGCGAAGAGATAATCACAAAACTGGGCATCGTAAGCGATGAAATAGAGCTGTCGGTCGAAGATCTCTGGTCTCTCGACAGTGCCAATATACTTCCTGAGGACTGGGCAAGCCTGGCTACCAAGATAGCGGACAGCATTCAGGGCTACGATGGCTTCGTGGTGATCCACGGTACGGATACTCTGGCATACACATCATCGATGCTTTCGTTTATGCTGCAGAACATACAGGTGCCTGTAGTCATAACGGGAAGCCAGATGCCGCTCAATATGCCGATGTCTGACGCTCTTATGAACCTCCAAACTTCAGTTTGGATGGCCGCAAGCGGAGTGCCGGGCGTGTTCGTAGCGTTTGACAGGAAGATAATGCTCGGCTGCCGCACAAGCAAAGTGAGGACGGTAAGCTTTAACGCGTTTGAAAGTATCAACTACCCATATGTCGGCGAAGTCAATGCCTTTGGACTGCAGCTCTACACAGAGAGGAAGGCAAAGATGGCGAGGATCAACCTTCAGACAGACTTCTCAAACAAGATCGCTGTGCTAAAGGTGTTCCCGGGAATGGATCTCGAAGTATTCTCTTTCCTGCAGAACGGCGGCTATGAAGGCGTGTACATCGAGGGATTTGGCCTTGGCGGCCTGCCTTTCCTCAGAAACGACATTACAGCCGAGATCAGGAAAGCGTCGGATAACGGATTGCCTATACTGGTAGGCAGCCAGTGCAGATACGAGGGAAGCGACCTCAGCGTATATGAGACGGGCCAGCGCATACTCGACTGCGGAGGCATACCGGTCTACGATATGACACAGGAAGCCGTAGTCACCAAGCTGATGTGGGTGCTCGGACAGACAAAAAAATATGACCAGGTCAGATGGCTCTTTGGATCCGACCTGGTTGGTGAAGTTACATTGAAATAGGCTACGATCAGTTAGCAGCGCTTTGAGACATCGCATCTCTGAGCGCCTTGCTAAGCTGATCAGGGCACGATGTGTTCTTGAAGCCGCATGTAGTGCCTTCGAGTCTTTCGATAACATCAGAGGCTTTCATTCCTTTTATAAGCCTTGAGATACCTTTGAGATTGCCATCACATCCGCCTGTAAAAGTTACATCCTTGATGATGTCACCATCGAGCTCGATGTCGATCATAAATGAACATACGCCCTGTGGATAGAATGTGAATTTAGTACTCATAGTAATATTTCCTCCGTATCATTCCGAATCAGAATTTTAACTTTTCAGATAGGGTGTGTCAACGGCTATATCATCAACTTGAAAAAAACTCTCTTGAAGGAGGCTACTTATGGAAGCAAGCGTATCCAATCTTGAAAAAATGGTGTCGTCGCTGTCAGATACCGCCCTTAATATGGGCCTGCGTATACTTGCGGCGATAGTTATATACTTCGTCGGCAAATTCATTATAGGAAAGCTTGTCAAAGGCGTATCCAAACTGAAGAACTTTGAGAGGATAGACGAGACGGCGCGCGTATACATCATCAATTTTATAAAGGCTGTCCTTTATACAGTTTTGATCGTGTGCATCGTGGCGCAGCTAGGGGTGGCCATGTCATCCGTTGTGGCACTGCTTGCCACAGCCGGAGCAGCCATAGGCCTGGCGCTTCAGGGGTCTCTCGCAAACTTCGCGGGCGGGCTTATGCTTCTAATCTTCAGACCGTTCAGGGTCGGCGATTTCATCGTTGCCGGCGAGCACAAGGGAACGGTGCAGAGCATCAGCCTCGTATATACGACGCTTCTTACATTCGATAACGCTACAGTCATGATCCCGAATGGGACTCTGATGAATTCGAATATAGTAAATGCCACTGCTGAGCCTACAAGAAGAGTCGATCTCAGCTTCGATATCTCGGGTGCTGAGCCTTCAGATAAAGTAAGATCGGTGATACTTGGAGCCGTAGGTAAATACAGCCAGGTGCTCAGCGACCCGGCTCCTGCGGTAGCCGCATCGGGTACCGTTACAGATGGCATCACATATGCCGTAAGGGTGTGGGTGAATACAGCTGATTACTGGGCAGTGTACGAAGGCCTCACAGAGGATATACCAGCAGCTCTCAATGAAGCGGGTATTACAAGGCCATCTATGCCTGTGCGCATTGCCGGTGAAAAGTAGCAGAAGGCCAGTAATTATAACTGCTTTGAATAATATTTCATTGACCGTCAGGGGAGATATGGAATAAAATACAAACAACGATGGTTATTGATATCACTTAAAAGAAAGAGGTGAACCATGGGTATTTTTGACAAATTGACAGGAAAAGACAAAGCTGAAGAGGCAAAGAAAGTAGTCGAGGAAAAGGCTGCTGAGACAAAGGAAAAGGTCAAAACTGCTGCAGAACTCGCTAAAGAGCAGGCAGAGGCCGCTAAGGCAGCCGCTGAGAAGGCCGCCGCTGAAGCCGCAAAGAAGGCTGAAGAGGATCTCAAGATCGCTCAGGCTAAGGCAGAGGAAAAGAAAGCCGCTAACAAGGGCTTCAAGCTCGATGTTGACGGACAGTTTGGCCCTAAGTCCATTAAGGCTATCCAGCATGTGCTCGGATGCAAAGAGGACGGAATACTCGGACCGGAAACAGTAAAGGCTATCCAGAAGAAGGTAGGCGCTGAAGCTGACGGCCTCTGGGGCGAAGGCACATCCAAGGCACTTCAGAAATTCCTCGGTGTTACAGTAGACGGCGTTGCTGGTCCTGAAACATATAAAGCACTTCAGAAATGGATCAATAAGGAGCTCGGATTCTAAAAAGTGTCAGACACAGATAAGAAAAGAGTAGTAATAGGGCTATCGGGCGGTGTAGACAGCTCGGTAGCCGCTTATTTACTGAAGGAAAACGGCTATCAGGTGATAGGCGTTACCCTAAGGACGTGGCAGGCGGACAGCGGAGCATACAGCCGTTGCTGCGAGATTTCGGATGCGCGAAAAACCGCCGATCAGCTCGGTATACCGTTCTATAACATAAACAGCTTGCCTGAATTCGAAGAGCATGTGACAGAGCCGTTCATGGAAGCTTACCTCAAAGGCACCACGCCAAATCCATGCGTTGACTGCAACCGCTATGTCAAATGGGAGGGCCTTCTGAGATTTGCCGATGAGATAAATGCAGAGTACGTGGCGACAGGCCACTACGCCCGCGTGGTAAAGACTAAAAGCGGAAGATATACGGTAGAGCAGGCAAAGACTGCAAAGAAGGATCAGACATATATGCTTTACAGGCTGACCCAGGAGCAGCTTGCGCGCACACTGATGCCGCTTGCCGACTACACCAAAGACGAGGTGAGGCGTATCGCCGAAGAGCAGGGGCTCGTGACTGCTGCAAAAAAAGATTCCCAGGAAATTTGTTTTGTGCTTGACGGAGGCTATGCTGAATATATAGACTCACACACTGAAGGCAGTATGCCGCCACCGGGCGACTTCGTGGACACGAATGGTAATGTGATCGGTCAGCACAAGGGGATCGTCCATTACACAGTCGGTCAGAGAAAGGGCCTCGGCCTGGCGCTCGGATATCCAGCATATGTAAAGCGGATAGACGCGGAAGGCAACCGGGTCGTCATCGGAGACGAGGCGTCAGTCCTCGAAAGATCGATAATCTGCAAAGACTTAAACTTCCTGGCTATAGAGGATATAGCTATGGACGAGAGCGTTAAAGCATACGTAAAGATAAGATATCACCACGAAGCTGCTTTGGCTGTCATAACAAGGGAGAGCAGTGAGACTGTCAGGATAGATTTCGATGAGCCGGTAAAGGCTCCGGCGCCAGGGCAGTCGGCGGTATTTTACGATGAAGATAAGAGAGTGATCGGCGGCGGGATCATTGCCGCTGTAAATAAATAGATAAGGAAGGTATTAGCATTGGATATTTATAATGAGATCGAACTGGAAGGCTGCCCATTCTGCGGTGGAGCGGGGCTGCTCGACGACGGAAGCGGATGGTGCTGGACGGTAACATGCATGGATTGCGGTTCGCAGACAGGCGATTTTCCTTTCAACAACGAAAAGGAGAGGATCGAGGCTGCAAAAAGTGCCGCAAGAGTATGGAATCTCGGCAAAGTAATAAGATCTGACCTCGGCGAGTAGCGTTTTTACGAAAATGTTTTCGTAACCCCAAAAGCATTGTTTTTTTATTCACCTAGTGCTAAAATTTCCGAGATAGTTCAGAAGAAGGGAAAATACATAGTCAGGCGACTATTTGAAAGGAGAAAATAACAATGAGAGTAGCAATCAATGGATTCGGACGTATCGGAAGACTGTCGTTCAGAAAGCTTTACAATGATCCTGAAGTAGAGATCGTAGCTATCAACGACCTTACAAGCCCACATATGCTGGCTTATCTTCTGAGAAATGACAGCGTACAGAAGAGATTCGACGCTGAGGTAGAGGAAGCCGAAGACGGCATCATCGTAGATGGCAAGAAATTCCCTGTTTACGCTGAGGCAGACGCAAGCAAGCTTCCTTGGAAAGAACTCGATATCGACGTAGTACTGGAGTGCACAGGCTTCTACACATCCAAGGCTAAGAGCCAGGCTCATATCGACGCCGGCGCAAAGAAGGTACTCATCTCGGCTCCTGCCGGAAACGACCTCCCTACGATCGTATATAACGTAAACCACGAGACACTGACAAAGGATGACAACATCATCTCCGGAGCTTCCTGCACAACAAACTGCCTCGCTCCAATGGCTAAGGCACTTGCAGGTTACAGAGAGCTCAGAACAGGTTTCATGACAACTATTCACGCTTACACCGGTGACCAGATGATCCTCGACGGACCACACAAGAAAGGTGACCTCAGAAGAGCAAGAGCTGGTGCCATCAACATCGTTCCTAACAGCACAGGCGCTGCTAAGGCTATCGGTCTGGTTATTCCTGAACTCGCAGGCAAGCTGATCGGTTCCGCTCAGAGAGTTCCTGTTCCATCAGGCTCCATCACTATCCTCGACGCAACACTCAAGGATATGTCCGACACAGTTTCCGTAGAGGGAATCAACGAGGCCATGAAGGCTGCTGTTGACGAGTCCTTCGGTTACACTGAGGAAGAGATCGTATCCAGCGACGTTATCGGAATGAGCTATGGTTCACTCTTCGACGCGACACAGACACTCGCTCAGCAGTGCGGAACTCATATCTTCGAGGTAAGAGTCGTAGCATGGTACGACAACGAGATGAGCTATGTAAGCCAGCTCTGCAGAACACTTAAGTATCTCGGCACACTCATCTAATCAATGCGCTTAATATGATACAAAACTCCGGCAAGTATGTCGGAGTTTTTTAATGTATTGGGTGTATAATTAAGGCGTATAACATTAAAGGAGAACTAAAAAATGGCATATAACGGCTGGGCAATAGATGAATACCTGGATGCTGACGCGTTAAACGCCAGCCTCGACGAACTCAAGAGAGGGCCTGTATACGGCGTAAAAGCTGAAGCCCTCGATAATTATGTAAAGAACTATTTTGAAGCGAAGTGCAAGGGCTCAAAAGAGCTCACTGATGAAGCGAAAAAGTACATCCCTGGCGGAGTACAGCACAACCTCGCTTTCAATTATCCGTTCCCTCTGGCGATGGCCAAGGCTGAGGGAGCCTACCTTTACGACATAGATGGGAACAGATATTACGATCTGCTTCAGGCGGGCGGCCCTACAATGCTCGGAAGCAACGACCCTGTGGTAAAAGAAGCCGCTATTGAGATAATCAATGAATGCGGCCCTTCGACAGGACTCTTCCATGAGTACGAATTGAAGCTCGCAAAGAAGATATCCGAGTGCGTTCCAAGCGTAGAGAAATTCAGGATGCTCGGCTCAGGTACTGAGGCCGACATGGTAGCGGCAAGGATCGCGAGGCTCAAGACGGGTCACAAGAATCTGCTCAAGATGGGCGGCGCCTATCACGGCTGGAGCGATCAGCTGGCATACGGCATAAGGATCCCGGGCACAAAGGGAATACAGTCAAGAGGAATACCAAACTACGTATTCAGACACACTGATGAGTTCTTCCCTGGAGACCTCGAAGATCTCGAGAGAAAGCTTAAGAAGAACAAGCTCGATGGCGGCACAGCAGCTGTATTCATCGAAGCTGTAGGCCCTGAGAGCGGAACACGCCCTGTGACAAAGGCTTTCGTCAGAGGCTGCGAGAGACTGGCGCACGAATACGGAGCGCTTCTCGTATGCGACGAGGTAGTCACGGGTTTCAGGATCGGACTCGGCGGAGCGCAGGGCTACTATGGCATCGATCCTGATCTCACGATATTCGGTAAAGTCATAGCCGGAGGATATCCTGGAGCAGGCGGCATCGGTGGCCACGCAGATTGCATGGCTCATCTCGGCGCCGGGCTCGATAAGTCGGGAAAGAAAGTGAAGAAGGCTCTTTGCGGAGGCACAATGGCTGCTACTCCTATTTCCTGCGTTGCCGGCTATACCGCCATCTGCGAGATAGAGAAGAGAAACGCTTGCGAAGTTGCCGGCCGCATGGGAGACAGACTTACTAAGGGCCTGCAGGAAAGCATCAAGAGACATAATCTTCCGTTCATCGCTTTCAACCAGGGCTCCATATGCCACCTCGACAGCGTAGGCACTATGCAGTACGCGATCGACTGGAAGAAGCCATGGGAACTCCCGATGATACTGAAGGAAACAGGCCGCAGGCAGACCGAAATGGAACATATAGGAGCGGCATACATGGCAGAAGGCATCGTGACTCTCGCGGGTTCAAGGCTTTACACGAGCGCGGCCTACACAGAAGAGATGATAGACGATGTTATCGCCCGTTTTGACAGAGTATTCGACAACTGCGAACTGCTCGATAAGTAATAGACGCCTGGAGGTAAACATGTACTACAGCGAAGACGAAGCGAGAAAACTGGTAATAGAAGCCGGTCACAAATTGCTTGAGAGCAAGCTCATAGCCAGGACTTGGGGCAATATAAGCGCCAGGATAAGCGCGGATGAGTTCGTCATCACACCAAGCGGCAGAGCATATGACAGCATAGGCCCATCCGACCTTGTTGTCGTCAAAGTAAAAGACGCTTCCTACGAAGGAGATATCAAACCTTCAAGCGAAAAGGGGGCTCATGCCGTAGCGTACTCGCTAAGAAGCGACGTTTGCTTTATTATCCACACTCATCAGTACTACGCGTCTGCGGTGGCGGCTGAGTGCAGGGATACAGACTTCGCTCCGTGTGCCGGTTACGGACTGCCCGGAACAGACAAGCTCAAAAAGAATCTTGAAAAGTCCATAAAGGACAATCCCTGCAACAAGGAATTCCTTATGGCGAGGCACGGCGCGATCATCCTCGGCGATGATTTTGATGATGCGTTCAGGCGCGCGTCAGAGCTCGAAGATAAGTGCAAGGCTCTTGTTGAAGCAAGGGTACCGAGCCACGATTTCACACGTTTGGAGGACTTCGATACCGGCGCGGTCGAGATCGAGGCGCTTCCATGTGTCAAAGTGGTGTCCGATCCGTATATCCTGGAATGCTGCAAGACCGGCATGACAGTAGGGCCTTATATAGATGATTTCGCTCAGATAGTAGGCCCGGATATACAGGTTGTAGACAACGATCCTTGGATGGCAACGCGCGCTCTGCTCGGCTATTCGGTCGTCAAAGCGCCTAAGTTCATATCCAATATGCCTATGACAGGCGTTCTTCATCACATGGGCGGTCAGCAGCCTGTACTGAACAGCGTGATCGGAAGAAACGCCGTGCTTGTGAAGGGTGTAGGCGCTGTTTGCGCGGGCAAGAATGAGAGCGACGCCGAGGCTATAGCGATGATAGTCAGCAAGAATTGCTGCGCCGCGTGCTATGTAAGAAACGAGAAGCCGCTTTCGCCTGTAGACGCAAGGCTTCAGAGATACGTATATCTAACCAGTTACTCAAAGAAGATAGATGGATAAAAGTTTTTTCTAAAAGGGAGAGACGATGAGCGAATTCATACTGGCATACGATATTGGTACTACAGGAGTAAAGACATGCCTCTTCGAAGTAGGAGAAAAGATCGATCTGGTAGCCTACGCGTCAAGGGGATACAACCTATACATATTGGACAATGGAGGAGCAGAACAAGACCCTGAAGAATGGTGGGACGGTATGGCAGAAAGCACGGCTGAAGTGCTTGCCGAAGCGAAACATGTAAAGCCTGACATGATATCCGGAATAGCGTTCTGCTCACAGATGCAGGGGCTTGTACTCGTAGACAAAGACGGAAACGCTTTGAGGCGTCCGATGAGCTATATGGATCAGAGGGCTACCAAAGAGATAAAGAAGGGTATATCCAACGGTGTGCAGATAGCCGGGGCCAACGTTACCAAACTGATGCCAAGTCTAAGGATCACAGGCGCTGTAGCAGGCAGTGTCAAAGATCCGGTGTGGAAGTATAAATGGGTCGAAGCCAACGAGCCCGAGATATTCTCTAAGGTATACAAGTGGCTCGACGTAAAGGATTATCTTATCCTTCGCTGCACAGGCAACTTCATTGCTACCGAGGATTCAGCTTTTGGCACCTTCCTTTATGACATACGCCCTGAGACCAGGGGCTGGAGCGATGAGATGTGCAATATCCTCGGAGTAACCAGGGAGCATTTGCCTGAGGTAATCAACTCGACTGATGTTGCAGGAAAGCTCAGCGCTAAGGCTGCAGCTGATCTCGGCCTCGCCGAGGGAACGCCGGTGTTCGGCGGCGGAGGAGACGCTTCACTCATAGGCGTTGGAGCCGGAGCCGTCGAGGCAGGAGATACGCATATTTACAGCGGTACTTCGGGCTGGGTAGGAACTATCACTAAGAAGCCTGTCACCGATGTTACATCAATGATAGCGGCGATGCCCGGAGCTGATCCCGAGAAATACGTTTACTTCGCAGAGATGGAGACAGCAGGTAAATGCCTTGAATGGGTGAGAGACCATCTGGCCAAGGACGAGATAGGCATTTATATAAATAAAGAAGGCGTTTCATCTGATTTCGAGGAAAGAAGCAGCAGCCTTTACTCATACATGATGGAATCCATAAAGGATGTAGAGCCGGGCTCGGGCGGAGTTCTATTCGCTCCATGGCTCCACGGCAACAGATGCCCGTTTGAAGATTCAGCTGCAAGGGGCATGTTCATAGGCATAGGGCTTGAGACAGGAAAGACCGAGCTTATACATGCAGTGCTCGAGGGTGTGTTCTATCACCTCAGGTGGATGCTCGAGAGCCAGGGCAAGAGAGTAAAGACATCAAAGTCGGTGCGCTTCGTTGGCGGAGGAGCTCTCTCAGATGTATCATGCCAGATGCTCGCGGACATAATAGGGCGCCCTGTGGAGACTGTCGAGTATCCGCAGAACGTAGGCTCAGTGGGAGCTTGCGCGGTCGCTGCCGTAGGGCTTGGCCTGATACCATCGATCGACTCGATCAAGGATTTCGTACAGGTGTCCAAAACATTTGAGCCTGACAAAGAAAAGAACGAGTCGTATAAACCGTATTTCAAAACGTTTAAAAAACTGTACTCAGCTAACAAGGGCATTTTCGCCCAGCTAACATAGGCAGAGAACTGATAACGCTATAGAACGATCAAAAGGAATTTCACTATGAACAAGGAAGTAATAAGAGCGATAAAATTCGTACTCATATCCGCTTCGGCCGGCATCATCGAGATCGGTCTCTTCACCATTTTGACCGAGTTTACGAATCTCCCATACTGGCCGAGATATCTGGCAGCGCTCATCGCATCGGTGCTCTGGAACTTTACGATCAACAGAAGATATACGTTCAAGTCGACAAAGAACGTGCCGCGTGCCATGGCGATGGTATTCGCGTTCTATATCGTATTCACTCCGGCGACTACGATACTCGGAAATTACCTTGCCGATACGCTTCACTGGAACGATTATCTGGTGACCGGCATCAATATGGCGCTCAACCTTTCGCTCGAATACCTCTATGACACCTTCGTCGTATACAAGGGAGACATGGACAACAACGATATCGCGGCGAAAGAGAAAGAAAAAGAGAAAGAAATTTCCGATAAAGCGGAATAGTTTTGATTTTATCATTGGTTGAAACGCGGGCACTCATCTGTTATATTCAAACACGGGACAAACAGCCTGAGACTGTTTAACCAAAAAGGGAGATTATTATAATGGATTTCAGCAAATATAAACGCGTACATTGTCTGGGCATCGGCGGTATCGGACTGTCGGCTGTCGCTGAGATATTGGCGGATAGAGGCTATATCGTTAGCGGTACCGACATCAATCCATCGAAGGTGACCAGGCATCTTGAATATTTGGGGATAAAGGTCTATAGCTCGCACGAGCCTGAAAACGTCGAAGACGTCGATGCCATCGTCTACTCAGCGGCGGTATCGGATGACAATCCTGAAGTAGTGAGAGCTCGCGAACTCGGCATTCCGCTGTTCTCGAGGGCCCAGGTGCTCGGCATGATAATGGACGACTACGACAATTCCGTAGCCATCTGCGGCACCCACGGCAAGACTACAGTCACATCGATGACATCCCTCATACTTCGCAATGCAGACTACAAGCCGACCATTCTCGTCGGAGGCAATTTGCCTCAGATCCACGGCAACGTTGAGATAGGCAGCACAGACTACTTCGTCACAGAGGCTTGCGAGTACATGGACAGCTTCCTCGAACTGAGGCCGAGCATCGGAGTCATCCTCAACATCGACTCTGATCATCTCGACTACTTCAAGGATATGGAGCATATCGTCAAATCGTTCTCCACATTCGCCAAGCAGATCCCGCCTCATGGCGTCATGATCGCTTTCGGCGATAATCCTTTCGTAAGAAGCATTTTCAAAGATCACGAAAACAAGATCACATACGGCTACAGCGAGTCCAACGACTTCTACGCCGAAAACATGGTGTTCAACGAGAACGGCTTCCCTGAATTCGATATCTATCACAAGGGGAATAAAGTCATTCACCTCGAGCTTTCCGTGCCTGGCGAGCACAACGTGCTCAACGCTATGGCAGCGTTCGTTACGGCTTCGTATCTCGGAGTAAGCAATGAGGTCATAGCTTCGACCCTGAAGGAATACAGCGGTACAAACCGCAGGTTTGACTTCAACGGTACTACCGAAAAGGGCGTCAAGGTGATCGACGACTACGCTCACCATCCGACTGAGATAAAAGCTACGCTGGCCGCAGCAAAGAACGTAAAGCATAACAAGCTTTGGCTAGTATTCCAGCCACATACATATACCAGGACAAAGGCGCTGTTCGACGAATTCGTCGATGCCTTCGGTGACGCGGATGTTGTGGTCATCACGGATATATATGCCGCAAGAGAAAAGGATATCTATAATATTTCATCGTACAAACTTGTAAACGCGATGAAGGTAAAACACCCGGACAAGCCCGTCTATTACGTCAAGGACTTTGAAGACATAGTCAAGTACATAGACAAGTTTGCAGATAAAGACGATATAGTTATGACAATGGGAGCGGGGGATGTCTACAAAGTAGGTGATATGCTCCTAAACAAAGAAGAGTAGTTAACAAGGGAATCACAGAAGGGAGTATTACACGATGATTCGCAACATGACAGGAGACGACTTCTCAAGACTCAGACTTTTCACATGCAACTCACATCCTGAACTGGCTCAGGAGATCGCTGAGCATATGGGCGTTGAGCTTGGAAAAGCAACAGTAACCAAGTTCAGCGACGGAGAGATCAGCGTAAGCATATGGGAATCGGTAAGAGGTAAGGACTGCTTCATCATCCAGTCTACATCCGAGCCGGTCAACGACAACCTGATGGAGCTGCTCATTATGACAGATGCTCTTAAGAGAGCATCCGCGAACAGCGTCACAGCGGTTATCCCATATTATGGCTATGCCAGACAAGACCGTAAAGCAAAGGCAAGAGATCCAATCACATCCAAGCTCGTAGCTAACATGCTCACAGCTGCCGGTGTCAACAGAGTTATCACAATGGATCTCCACGCTTCCCAGGAGCAGGGCTTCTTCGATATCCCAGTAGACCACATGGTAGGTCAGCCTCTGCTCACAGATTACTTCAAGCTAAAAGATCTCGACGATCTGGTAATCGTATCGCCTGATCACGGCTCGGTATCAAGAGCCCGTAACATGGCTAAGCCGTTCAACGTTCCTATCGCTATCATCGATAAGAGACGCCCTGAGCCTAACAAGAGCGAGATCATGAACGTCATCGGAGATATTGAGAACAAAAACTGCCTCATTCTCGACGACATGATCGATACAGCCGGCACTATCTGCAATGCTGCTAAGGCGCTCATGGATCTCGGAGCAAAGAGCGTTTACGCCTGCGCTACACACGCGGTGCTTTCAGGCCCTGCTATCGAGAGGATCGAGGCCAGCCCAATCAAAGAGATGGTACTTCTCAACACTATTCCAATTCCGGAAGAGAAGAGAATCAAAAAGATCACAGTACTCTCTACAGGTCACATCTTCGCTGAGACTATCATGAGAGTTTACTCCAATAAACCTATTTCAGTAATGTTCAATTAAGCCGGGGAGGCTGATGGGACTTTTCAGAAGACAAAAAAGTGAACCGGGATCTGCCGTGGATACCTATGTGATCATAGGACTCGGCAATCCCGGTAAGGATTACGAAAAGACAAGGCACAATATGGGCTACAGGGCCATAGATGTGCTTTCTTATGATGCGGGCATCGAGATAAAGCGTAAGAAATTCCACTCGCTCATAGGTCAGGGTAAGATAGCCGGCAAAAAAGCCGTGCTGGTAAAGCCCGAGACGTATATGAACAGAAGCGGTATCGCCGCGAGAGAGAGCGCGATGTGGTACGATGTGCCGTCTCAAAATGTGATAGTCATCTACGATGATATCGATCTTCCTGTCGGGGCCATAAGGATACGCAAGTCCGGAGGCCCGGGCACACACAACGGCATGAAGAGCGTGGTATCCGAGCTCGGAACAAAGGACTTTGTCCGCATAAGGATCGGAGTCGGAGCTGCCAAGGCCGATGAAGATCTCGTCGACAGGGTGATAGGCAAGGTGCCAAAAGCTGAGCAGGCTTTGCTGGATGAAGCGGCCCGTGAGGCTGCGAAGGCGGCAAGCGATATCATCGAAAAGGGTGTGGATATAGCAATGAACATGCACAATCACACTGAAAAGAAAAAAGAAGAGAAGAAAGCAGATCAGGAACAGGATGACAAGTAATTACACCGGCATCAGCGGAAGCAGAGCAGCCTATGTGCTCGCATCCACGCTAAAAGAGCATGGTAAACTTTTTGCGGTGGTCTCGTCCGGGCAAGCAGCCGCTCGTCTGGCCGACGACCTCGTTTTTTGTATGCCTGAATTAAAGGTCATCGTGCTTCCTGAGGATGAAGACACTCAGATCCTTTATGAAGCGAGAGACAGGGGCGTCCTCATAAAGAGGATAGAAGCCCTGGCTGCGCTGGCTACTCCATGCCCTAAGGATGCTGATAAAGAGAGCGGTCATGGGATGACAGCGGTGATAGCTCCTGTTAGCGCCGCGGTAAAGCATACCGAAAGCCCGAAGCGCTTCAGAGAGTCGGTGATAAGCCTAAGCACTGGGGACCGCATAGACCCGCGCGATCTTAAAGACGGCCTCGTTAAAGGAGGCTATACGCAGTCCGCTGTCACGGAATCAGCCGGAGAGTTCACATCAAGAGGAGGCATACTCGATGTCTTTTCTCCGACATCCGAGTATCCATGCAGAATTGAGTTCTTCGACGATGAGATAGATTCGATACGTACCTATGACCCTGGCACCCAGAGGTCACTCGAAAACGTGAGCGAGATAACGCTTGCTCCGGCGGTGGAATTCATACCGGACAACGCCGAAAAGGAGAAGGCTTTGGTCTCGGTCATGAAGGAATACGACCGCATGATAAAGGGCTATCTCAAGGAACACGCTCATCCTGACGTGGCTGACGGCAGGGTAGATCTGATCAATAAATACAAGAGCAGGGTAAAGGACATATTCGAGGAGAGCAGCAGCTCTCAGATATATGCCGACCTTATTGACTTCTTCGATGTGGAAAAAGTCAGGATGTGGGATCACGCCAGTGGCTGCGCTGTTGCGCTCGTGGATCCCGCAAGAGTAGCAGAAGCTCTGCCTGAGTCATACGATAAAAGCGATCTTCACGAAATATTCAACGTAACTAAGCGAGATCTGTATATACTTACACCTTATCCGGAGAAAATATCCGGCGATCCTAAGCTCGACCGCATCGTCAATGTGAAGAGCAGGCAGATCGCTCCGTGGGGAGGGCATATAGAGCTCTTCGCGTCTGAGGTATCCAAGCTTCTCAAGAGCGGCTACAGCATAGTGATCGCTGCCGGCTCAGAAGAGAAGAACGAAAGAGTAAAAGAGTATCTGGATATAGCCGACGTAGAGGGCAATATCAGCTATAGAAACGGCAGCCTTTCATCGGGCTTTGTGATGGAAGACGAGAAAGTCTGCTATATAGCCGAAAGTGATATCTTCTCGGGCGCTGTAAGAAAAGCCACAGGACGCGCAAAGAAGAAGAGTTCCAAGGACAGCATACAGTTCTCCGATCTTCACAAGGGCGACTATGTCGTCCACGAGGCTCACGGAATAGGGCGCTTCGAAGGAATAGTGCCGGTCACCGCCGATGGCATGACAAGAGACTATCTTCTCATTCGTTATGCCGGGTCGGATACACTGTATATCCCGACCGAGCAGCTGGACGTGATCCAGAAATACATCGGTAATTCGGGCAACGCTCCTGCGCTTTCGAAACTTTCGGGAGGAAGCTGGAAGCGCGCCAGAGAAAACGCGCGTAAGGCGATCATGGAGATCGCCGAAGACCTGGTAAAGCTCTACGCTAAGAGACAGGCGGGGGGCGGCTACGCGTTTGGAGAGGATACGGTATGGCAGTCCGAGTTTGAAGCAGCCTTCCCATATACTGAGACCGATGATCAGCTGAGGGCTGTCGAGGAAATCAAAGCGGATATGATGAAGCCGCTTCCGATGGACAGGCTGCTATGCGGAGATGTCGGATACGGCAAGACAGAAGTCGCGGCTCGCGCGGTGTTCAAGTGTCTGTCTGAAGGCAGGCAGGCGGCGATACTCGCTCCGACGACTCTCCTTGTAAATCAGCATTACCATAATCTTAGGGAAAGATTCGAAAACTTCCCATTTGAGATACAAGAGCTCTCAAGGTTCAAATCCGCGAAGGAACAGGAAAAGACCATAAAGGGGATCAAGTCAGGAAGCGTCGATCTTGTCATAGGAACGCACAGGCTGCTTTCTGACGATGTGGACTTCAAGGACCTCGGTCTTCTCGTTGTCGACGAGGAGCAGAGATTTGGCGTGAGGCACAAGGAAAAGCTAAAGGAGATGCGTACCAACATCGACGTGCTCACGCTTTCCGCAACGCCTATCCCAAGGACTCTCAACATGTCCCTTACAGGCATCAAGGATATAAGCCTTATAGAGGAGCCGCCGGGCGACAGGCTTCCTGTACACACATACGTAACTCCTTATGAAGAGGAGATACTGCGTAACGCTATCGAGAGAGAACTTGCCCGTGGCGGCCAGGTGTTCGTAGTGAGCAACCGTATCACAGGCATCAACCAGATAGCCGAGACAATAAGCCGCCTTTGCCCTGATGCCGTGATAGGCGTGGGCCACGGGCGGATGAACGAAGAGACGCTCGAAAACACCATGCTCGACTTCGTGGAAGGGCGTATCAACGTGCTCGTCGCTACTACCATAATCGAGAATGGAATAGATATACCTAACGCAAATACGATGGTGATCCTTAACGCTGACAGATTTGGCCTTGCGCAGCTCTATCAGCTGAGGGGCAGAGTCGGCCGTTCGCACAGGCTCGCTTACGCGTATCTCATGTATCAGCCGGGCAAGGTGCTTACCGACATAGCCAGGAAAAGGCTTGCCGCTATCAGGGAGTTCACCGAGTTTGGCGCAGGGTTCAAACTCGCGATGAGAGACTTAGAGCTCAGAGGCGCCGGAAATATCCTCGGCGAAGCTCAGAGCGGGCATATCGAGAGCATCGGATACGAGCTTTACTGCAAGGAGATAGACAGGGCAGTGAGGATGCTCAAAGGCGAAGATGTCGGCGAGGCGAGGTCGGAGATCAATATCGACTTGCCAGTCAGAGCGGCTATTCCTACAAGCTATATCAGCGACGAATCGCTCAGGCTCGAAGCGTACAGGAAGATTGCCGGCATCATGGATTCCGACGACGCGATGGATGTAACGGACGAGCTGACAGACAGATACGGAGACATTCCTAGCGAAGCGCTCGAACTGATACGCATCGCTGAGATAAGGGCTCACGCGGAGTACATCGGAGCCGTACACATCTCGAAGAAAGAGAACTGGGTCGAGATGGTATTCTCAGACAACGTCAAGATACATCCGTACATGTTCGTAATGGCCAAGTCAGAATACGGCGAAGAATTGTCCATCACGGACGCAAGGCAAACGGTGCTCAGGCTCCATATGGGCAGGACTATAAACTGCGAAAAACTGCTCGGACTTATGAGACAATTATCAGCATATAAACGTGAGACACAAAATATGGTACAATAGTGTGATCGGAGGTCATACATATGCTATTTAAGAAGATCGGAATAATCGACGAAGACTACAAGCACAGACCGGATATGTACGTCGGCACCGAGGGTGATCGCATCACATACATAAGCAGCGATGCCCCGGAAGACGAAGCAAGATTCGGTGATACATATGATGGCAATGGCAAAGTGCTGATGCCTGGCTTTTATAACGCCCACGGTCATTCTCCTATGAGCCTTATGAGAGGCTATGGAGAGAATCTCCCGCTGGACAGATGGCTGAATGACAGGATATTCCCGTTCGAAGATAAGCTTTACAGCGATGCGGTATATTGGTCGACTCTTATGACCATGGCAGAGTCCATGAGATTCGGCATAGTGTCCACTACGGATATGTATTACTTCACCGGCGACATGGTAAAGGCCGTGACTCAGGCGGGAATGAAGACAAACATCAGCAGATCGGTCACTAACTTCGGAACTCCTGTTGAGGACAGCGTGGGCTTCAAAGAGATGAAAGAAGCCATAAGGGCTTATCACAATACAGACGAGGGCCGTGTCAAGGTGGACGCCAGCGCGCACGCTGAATACACAAACGACATTGCTATGCTCGAAGCGATATCTGATGCTGCCAAGGAATATGGCGTCAACATGCACATACATCTTTCCGAGACAGAGAAAGAACATAAAGAATGCATCGAAAGACACGGTAAGACTCCAGCAGAAGTATTCTATTCCGTTGGTGCCTTCGATGTCCCGACTACTGCAGCTCACTGCATATGGGTCACAGAACACGACCTCGATATATTCAAAGAAAAGGGCGTTACAGTAGCAAGCAACCCTGTCAGCAATATGAAGCTCGCCAGTGGTATGTGCAATGTCGTGCCTATGTATAAAAAGGGCATCAATGTTGCCATCGGTACAGATTCATCGGCAAGCAACAACAGCCTCAACTTCTTCGAGGAGATGAAGATATTCGCACTCACCGGTAAAGTGACCTCCATGGATGCCGCTGCGATGACGCCTCAGCAGGTGCTTCGAAGCGCTTCAAGGGCAGGGGCCCTGTCGCAGGGCAGAGACGACTGCGGACTCATCAAAGAGGGGTTCAAGGCAGACATCATCGCGGTAGACGTAACGGGTCCTAATATGTGCCCGTCTGACGATCTGCCTAATGATCTCATTTTCTCAGCCGACGGCAAGGACGTATGCCTCACAATGGTCGACGGCAAGGTCCTCTACAAAGATGGCGAATACACTACCATCGATATCGAAAAGGCGCGCTTTGAGACTATAAACGCAAAGAAGAAAATACTTAGCTGCCTGTGATCAGAGCAGAGTGTGGAAACAGTAGATGAACGAAGACAGATTTGAAAACGAAGCAATAGATGCCGGGAAGAGCCGCTCAACGGATATGCAAAAGACGCTCGTGAAGGGCGCTACTATCCTTGCTGTTGCCGGTATCGTCAGCAAAATATTCGGGGCCATATTCAGGATACCTCTTACCAACATGATCGGAGCAGAGGGGCAGTCCTATTACGGAGTCGCTTATCCTGTATACCAGCTCTTTTTCGCGATAGCTACGGCGGGCTTTCCGGTGGCCATCTCCAGGATGGTATCTGAAAGGACGGCGAAGGGAGACTTTATCAACGCGCACAAATCCTACAAGTTGTCGCTAAAGGTCTCTACCGCGCTCGGAATAGTTTCATTCGCGATAATGTACTTTGGAGCGGGAGCAATCGCCAAGGCATACGCCAATCCGGGAGCTGAAGCATCCTTAAAGGCTGTTTCGTTCGCGCTTTTATTCACTCCGATAGTTGCCTCTTTGAGAGGTTATTATCAGGGAAGGCAAAACATGAGGCCTACCGCTATTACCGAAGTCGTCGAACAGATGATAAGGGTCATAGTCGGCCTTTCGCTTGCTTACGCATTCTATAAAACGAGCCTTGAACAGGCTGCTGCAGGGGCCACATTCGGAGCTTCAGCAGGAATCATCGCTGCGCTCATCATCATGATCCTCATATACAGGCTCGATTCCAAGGCAAGAAGCATCCTTATAAGGAAATCCGCCAAAGTGGAGGAGAGTGACAAGGATAGGGTGAAACAGCTCTTTGCCTACCTTATACCTATTACTATAGGCGCGTGTATCATGCCTATAATGATCAACATAGACGCGGCGATCATAGTAAGGCGTCTGCTCGCAACGGGCTGGGATCACCAGACCGCAAAAAACCTGTATGGGCTCATAAGCGGATATGTCGATCCGATAATCGGACTTCCTAATGTATTCGTCGACGCCATATGTATAAGTATGATGCCGGCCGTCACCACAGCGTTCACTCTTAAACACAAAGAAGAACTCGACGCCCATATAAGGACAGGACTCAAGACAATGATGGTCATAGCTTATCCATGCGCGGTGGGGCTTATCGTGCTCGCTAAGCCAATCCTTCGCATGCTCTATATGAAGAAACTCGACGAAGCAGATATGGCGGTTCCACTGCTTCAGATCCTGGCAGTCAGCATAGTGACACTCGCAACTATGAGGATACTTGCCGCGTCGCTTCAGGGCATCGGAAAGATGAACCTCCCGGTCATAAATCTATTCATAGGCGCTTTGGTAAAGGTGGTGCTGACTTACGTTCTTGTCGGAATACCTGCTTTGAATGTAAACGGCGCCGGAATCAGTTCGGTATGTGCGTATCTCACAGCCGGCATCCTAAATTACCGGGCCCTGAGAAAGTACGCAGATGTCAGGCTCAACCTTATGAGCGTGTTCGTCAGGCCTCTTATCGCTTCGCTCATAATGGGCGCTGGGGCATTCGGTGCATATAAACTTGTATTCATGCTGACATCCAGCAACGCCGTTTCGACGCTTCTGGCTATCGTGCTCGCGGTAATGATTTACTTCGCTGCGGTATTTTTGACGGGTGCTTTGACGGAAGAAGAGGTAGCCCTTATACCTAAAGGCGATTTGATCTACAGGATCGCAAAAAAATGTAAGCTTGCCCGTTGACAAGAGGCATAAAAATATGGTAAGGGAAGCCTAATAATTCGTGAAAAATCAACACTTTCAGCGATTTTTGTGTTGACACACCGAGAGCGTGAGCCTTATAATTATGACAGATTAAAAATCGTTGATCTAAGGAGGAAATTACTATGAATAAAGCAGAATTGGTAGCAAAGGTTGCAGATAAGACTGGTTTCAAGAAGAAAGATGCTGAGGTAGCTCTCGATGCAGTTCTCGAGACAATCGAGCAGGCTCTCGTAGCTGGCGACAGCGTAAGACTCATCGGCTTCGGAACATTCGAGACAAGAAGCAGAAAAGCTAGAACAGGCAGAAACCCACAGAAGCCTGACACAGTTATCTCGATCCCTGCTTCCAAGGCTCCTGTATTCAAGGCAGGAAAGTCTCTCAAGGATGCAGTCAACAAGTAATCTAAGAAAGAAATCAAAAAACGCGGATAGCTTTCACGCTGTCCGCGCTTTTTGATGTAGAAAAATGAGACTCGATAAGTATTTAAAAAACTCAAGAATAATAAAAAGGCGCACTGTCGCAAAGGAAGCATGCGAGCAGGGCCGCGTGGAGGTAAACGGAAAGGTCGCCAAGCCAGGGCTCGAACTCAAGCTAGGTGATGAGATCCAGGTAACATTTGGATCCAACTCACTTAAAGTGAGGGTAGCCGCGATGCCCGAAACAGTCAGGAAGGAAGACGCCGAAACGATGTACGAAGTGATATCCTGATGTAGCTTTGACCGCCAAAAACCGCCATGCGTTTTTTGACATGAAAAAATGGTATTTTTTTCAGACGACATATCGATTTATCATAGCTGCTCCTAACAATATGTAGACACATATACGGGGCGGCTGTTTTATTGCCGCGATTTCCGGGGAAATAGCTTGTAGGCCGAATATACAAGCGGATTGTTCTTTGATAAAAGAGATAGAACAGGTGTGATAGGGCTACAGCCTGAAATTACAGCAGATAGATGTCATGCCGCTAATACCGCATTATGTACTATCTATATATTGCTGGCTATTTTTGGCGGATTCCTTCATTTTATTAATTTATCTATAATCTGTCCCATTTGATACTATTAAATTGTCAACTTTGACAATAAGAAACACTCTTTCGAATTATTTGGGACATATTAGAGGAGGGAATCATGCAACTGGATTATCAGAAAAAGAGGCTCAGGCCGCTGCCCGAATACATTTCGGTGATAAGTGGGAAAAAATGTGCAAAGATCAAGATCGATGAGATCGAGCTCGTAGAGCAAAACGGACGCAAGTTACGTGTAATAACACCGGCGCGCGACTATGAATTTTATGGTACACTGAACGCACTGGCTACGGTGCTTTGCGAGAGGGCCTTCTACAGACCGATGAAGACGATGATAATCAATCTTGATCAGGTGAGCGATATAAGTGGCTACACTATCAACTTCTATTCAGGGCAAACACTTACTATAGGAAAGAACGCGCTGGCCAATATGAAGAAGGCGTTTAAGAAGTATCTTCTCAGATATCCTCCATATACTATATGGGAGCCTATGACGGTGGCTCAGAGCTATGTGGGCGATGTGGGAAGCCTGTTTGACGGAGAAGAAGACCCTGAAAGCGCAAATCGTTGTAAAAAGAAACGAGAAATGATGCTAAATTAGTGACCAAAAACAAATTTAAAAAACACAAAAAAACATCAAAAAAAGTGTTGACCGAATGGGTCAGAATGCATATAATGATGAGGCTGTCGCTGAGAGGCACAGCGGAACCTTGAAAACTTCATAGTGTAGAACAGGTCTTGAAATTAAGAAGGATTCATCCTTCGAAAATGAAAGATCTAGTGAATAAGACAAACAAGCAAAACTTGTTGTCCCATTCAATTTCTAGACAAACAATAATGACGCGAAACGCGTCATCCGAGTTA
>CADAUB010000012.1 GCA_902790965.1 uncultured Eubacteriales bacterium
ATGGTGGAGCGTAGGGGGATCGAACCCCTGACCTCAAGATTGCGAACCTTGCGCTCTCCCAGCTGAGCTAACGCCCCAAATCTTTATTCGAAATGCAAAAGTTATTATAGCGACTGCGAGCCGCTTCTTCAAGTTTTATTTTGCAATTCAACTGAGGTTTTACAGGAAATGTGAGGAAGGGGGAGCATCCGTTGTCTACTATTTTCGAAAAGCTCGGCAGTGCGTATCCTAATTAGTCTTCAAGATATCCAAAAAAACAACAAGCAAATGTCGGGCTAGTTTGAGTCGCGACGCTTGAACTGGCGGTATATGCTGACGTAAAATAAACACCATGAAGAACGAAAACATTTATCTCGGAATAGATATTGGCGGAACAGCCATTAAGATCGGCGTCATCAATGACGATCTTGAGATCCTCTGCCGCAGCGAGACGCCTGTAGACAGAAGTGGCGGCGAGCCGGTGATGGAGACCGTTTACAGAGCCGCGGAAGCTATCCTGAAAGAGGCTTCTATTGAGGCGGGCTCACTTGCTGGCATCGGAGTCTCGGCTGCCGGCTGCGTTGAGAAGGACAGCGGCACTATAGCCCAGAACGGCGGCAATGTCCCGGGCTGGTCATTCACTGAGGTGACGAAGCCTCTTAGCGAAAGGTTTGGAGTGCCTGCGAGCCTGGTAAACGACGGTAATGCTGTCGCGCTGGCTGAGAGCGTCATAGGCGCTGCGAAGGGCAGCAATGATGTTCTGTGCATAGTAATTGGCACAGGCATCGGCGGCGGGATCATCAGCGGCGGCAGGCTGCTCGAAGGAAACCGCGGGTTCGCGGGAGAGATAGGTCACTTCCCGGTACATATAGGTGAGAAGACTCTCGAAGAGGGCGGCAAGGGCGTCTATTTCGAGAATAGGGCTTCTACGGCAGGCCTTGTCAGAGATGCTGTGGAAGTGAACAGTGAATGGGACAACGGGCGCAAAGTCTTCAATGCCGCTTCGGCTGCAGATGACAAGGCACTTGCGCTACTAGATCACTGGCTTGATGAACTCACTTGCGGCATCACAGGGCTTATACATGTGCTGAACCCTCAAGTGGTGATCATAGGCGGCGGCGTTTCGGCGCAAGACGATCTTCTCGTGAAGCCTCTTCGCAAGAAAGTGCTTGCCATGATCAAGCCGGATTTTACCGAAGATCTTGAGATCAGGGCAGCTTCGCTTGGCAACGATGCCGGCATGATAGGGGCTGTATGTTACTTTATAGATTCTCAGAATGTTGAAGAGGGATATATCAGACGCTGATGAAAACAGTAAAAGCGGGAATGACTTTAGATACGATCGTCATGGGCAGTATGTGCGATGAGAGTTCTCTCATGAGCATACCGGCGCTACTTGACGCGTTCCAGGATATCGCGGGCGTCCATGCGGCGACAGCTGAGACCGGCGTATTGCAGCTTGAAGACAAGGGACTTTTCTGGGTCGTATCCAAGATGAGGATGGTTATAAAAAGGAGGCCTCTTGTAGGGGAGGAGACTCAGCTCACTACGTGGATACTTCCACCCGATCGGATCAGCTGCGAAAGGGATTGCTCACTTCATATTGGCGATGAGATGCTCGCATACTGCAGGTGCATTTGGGCGGCCTTGAGGCGTGACAACGGCAGGCCAGAGCCTACGACGAATTTCTATCCATATCCCGATGAAGAGATAGCTCCTCCAGACGACAGGCCGTTCAAGCGCATGAGCAGGAATTTCGAAGGCGCGGAAGAAATAGGCCGTTATACTATACGCTCTGTGGATATCGACAGGGGCGGGCACATGAACAACGTCAATTACGTCCGCGCTATGCTCGGATGCTTCACCTGCGAAGAGATCGCCGAGATGGATATAACTGAACTGGATATGCAGTTCCAGCTACAGTGCTATGAAGGGGAGGCGATCACGTTCGTAAAGCGTGATTCGGATACGGCCAAGATGGAAATAGGCGCGCTCAACAGCGAAGGAAAAGCGGCCTTTATGGCCGCCATATATTGATCGATCACATATCGACTGTGCCAGACGTCTCACTTTAGTTGGTGGGCCGCTGACATCATTGTTCTATCGATTCTTGCCTTTAAAACGATCACCAAGTTTATTAGCAGTTTTTTCAAAGATCACCGAGTAGTAATCTCTGCCGGTGTTCTTTCTTTTGTTCCTGAAATACGGGAGCCGGTTCCACAGGAGTGATGGCAGGCCCACAAGAGGGAGGTATGCCGGGCCGAGGATCAGCGACTGTATCGTATGCCCGTATTCGTGGTCAAGCAGGCTGGTGCCTTTGGCGGGCACAAAAATGAACTTGCCAAGCGAAAGCCCCTCTGGCCTGTTCCAGTATGTCACCTTGGCATTTCCAAATTTGCCGTGTTTGTCCTTGCGGTGGGCAAGATAAACCGCAGACCCGAGCAGAGTCTGCGGCAGTCCCCATGTGTATTGAAGCAGCGTGTATAACGGCTTCTTCATGTTAATCGATCACCTTTCTCAGGATATAGCGTCTCTTTCCGCCGTACAGATCTCTCTCGTCTACTATCTCGAATTTGAGCACGAGGAAATTCCTATAGCTGTATGGATTGTCAGGTGAGATGCTCGTAAGCAATTCTTTCGCACCCATTTCGGCGGCTTTGCCGATCCTGAGTTTGTTGAAGATCCTCTGAAGTCCGTAGCCTCTGTACTTTGGCACTACCATTGTAAGGTCGAGGGAAGCTGTCTTCGCAAGCTGCTCTCTGTCGTAGCCAAAGTGGTTGCCGTAGTTTTCAGGATCATCCGGATCGTTTGGGATAAGCACCGAGTAGCCCGCGAGCTCTCCGTTATGCTCCGCGACATAGCACGGATAGTTCTCGAGCTCATGCAGTGTTTCTTCCTTTGTGTAAGGTGAATAGAGGTCTTTATCAGGGAGAGCGTTCATTATGGTCTCCTGAAGTTCCATGACCTTGTCGACATCGTCGGTAGTAGCTGCTCTGAAGTCCATGACAAGAGGCTCACCCTTGCCGTTCATAAGTTCCATGCTGAAAGGTAGCTGCATCATATCCGTTTCCTCCATGTTCTCGAATTCGTCCAAAGTCATCATACCTAAATTTAGCATTGAAAACGCGCTCCAGTCAATAAAATCACTGCCCGGTCTCATTGCCCTTAAAGGCGCCCATATGGTAAAATCTCAAGGACAAAATCGTTAAGGAGTGCCGCGGGTGAAGGCTCATCCGGGCGGAAATCAATAACGGAGGGATAAAATGAGATTTTTTAAATGTTCAAAATGTGGCCAGATGGTCGGTTCCATCAAGAAGACAGGCTGTGATGTATTCTGCTGCGGAGAGCCAATGGAAGAGCTTATCCCTGGCACAACAGACGCCGCAGTCGAAAAGCACGTTCCTGCATTCACAGTAAACGGCAACATAGTAGACGTAACAGTTGGTTCAGTCGAGCATCCAATGCTCGATGCTCACTACATCGAGTGGATCGCTCTTGAGACAGAGCAGGGCGCACAGAGAAAGGCTCTCAAGCCGGGCGATGCCCCTAAGGCAAACTTCGCGCTCACAGAAGGAGACAAAGTAGTTGCTGTATATGCTTACTGCAATCTCCACTCGCTCTGGAAAGCAGAATAAGGGGAGAATAGAGAATGATAATTACCAATGACATCAAGTACGTAGGTGTAAATGATCACGATGTGGATCTTTTCGAAGGTCACTATATCGTTCCTGAAGGCGTTGCCTACAATTCATATGTTATCTGTGACGAGAAGGTCGCGGTCATGGACTCGGTCGACGCTCACTTCGCCGATGAGTGGCTCGCAAATATCAAGGAGCTGCTTGGCGACAAAGCTCCTGACTATCTCGTAGTGCAGCACATGGAGCCTGATCACTCCGGAAGCATCAGAGCGTTCATGGACACTTATCCATCGGCTTCCATCGTATCATCCAAGAAGGCTTTCACCATGATGGCCAATTTCTTCGAGGGTGAAGAATACGAAGACAGAAGAGTAGTCGTGGGCGAGGGCGTGGTAATGGAACTCGGAAGCCATGCTCTTAACTTCGTAGCTGCTCCTATGGTGCACTGGCCTGAAGTCATCATGACTTATGACTCAAAGGACAAGGTGCTCTTCAGTGCCGACGGTTTTGGTAAGTTCGGAGCTCTCGACGTTTGCGGCGAAACGGGCGAAGAAGACGACGACTGGGCATGCGAGGCGAGGCGTTACTACTTCGGTATCGTTGGAAAATATGGCGCTCAGACACAGGCTGTACTCAAGAAGGCTTCTGGGCTCGACATCCAGATCATCTGCCCGCTCCACGGGCCTGTTCTGAAATCCGATCTCGGATACTATCTCGGCCTCTATGATACATGGTCATCCTATGGCTCCGAGTCTGAGGGCGTAGTGATCGCTTACACTTCGGTTTATGGCAACACAAAGAAGGCAGTCGAGCTCCTCGCTGAGAAGCTCGAGGCAAAGGGCGTTCCTGCTGTAGAGGTAACAGATCTTGCGAGGGACGATATCGCCGAGGCTGTTGAGGATGCGTTCAGATATGACACAGTCGTATTCGCGACCACAACATTCAACAACGGCATATTCCCATTCATGAGAGAGTTCATCGAGTCGCTCACAGAGAGGCTCTGGCAGAACAAGAGGGTCGCGTTCATCGAGAACGGATCATGGGCTCCTGTAGCGGCAAAGACTATGAAGGCCATGCTCGAGGGAAGCAAGAATCTTACTTATTGTGAAAACGACGTAAAGATCGTATCCGCTCTTAATGACGAGAGCAGGGCACAGCTCGATGCTCTGGCAGAAGAACTCGCAGCGGCATATAAGTAAGGTGAAATCAAAAACTAAATAGCAAGCTAAAAGCGGCTCCGCATTTGTGGAGTCGCTTTTCTTATCGGCTTAAGAACTTACCCGGAACCGGTTGCCGGGCCGACCCATGATCAGTCGCTTGTATGATCCACCGACTAGCGAATGAATTTGTCGATCGCTTTCTCCAGTTCTGCGATTGTCTCGGTGTCATCGTTTTTGACTGCGTCGATGATGCAGGTCGAGAGGTGCTCTTTTAAGATCACGCGGCTTACCGACTTTATAGCGGATTCTATAGCCGAGAGCTGTATAAGCACTTCGGAGCAGTCACGGCCATCCTCTACCATGCGCTTGGTAGATTCCATATGCCCAATGATCCTGGACATCCTGTTCAGTACAGACTTCGTGTGTTCCGCGGAATGGATGTGCCCGTGGTCGTGGTGATGGGTGCCGTCCGAATGGATGTGGGTATGCGAATACTCGTTGCCGTTTTCATCTATATGGACGTGCTCGTGAATATGTTCGTGATCGTGTGTATGTTCGTGATTATCCGACATAATTGCCTCCGGATTTGATATAATAAGTCATCACTAAAATAATAGCAGAAAACGCACTGGAGAATAAGCCCCTTAAGGGGATATGGAAAGGGACTGGTATAGGGTGAAAAAATGGACAGCCAAAATATAATAGACAAGAGCTACCAGGTAGAAGACAAAGGCAGCTCCATAGACATAATCGAAAAAGCGATGGAGATCGCGAGGGCAGAGATACCTAACGGCCACGTAGCGACATACATACCAGAACTCGGCAAGGTTGATCCTAATCAGCTGGGTATCTGCCTATTCCCGCTAAAGGGCGACATGATATGCCTCGGCGACTACGATGTGAGATTCACCATGCAGTCGGTATCCAAGGTTATCAGCCTGATCGTAGCGCTCGAGATATGCGGGACTGAAAAAGTATTCGCAAAAGTAGGCGCTGAGCCATCAGGTGAAGCTTTCGACTCCTTTGTTGAACTTGATAAGGATGATCCTAAGCCATACAATCCGCTGATCAATTCCGGTGCCATAGCGGTGAGCAGTCTGCTCCTGCCCGAAGTATCATTCCAGGATATGCTTAGATACACAAGAAGAGTGTGCGATGATCCTGCAATCGAACTGAACCGTGACGTATACAATTCAGAGATGCAGACATGTTCACGCAACCGCTCCATTTCATACCTCCTTGAGAGCAAGGGGATAGTGGATGTCGACGTAGAAGACAATCTGAAGTTCTACACCAAGATGTGCTCGATGGACGTGACCGCGAAGTCGCTGGCAAATCTTGCCAACAAGCTCGCTAACGACGGCGTCAGCACTACAGACGGCAAGCGCTATATGTCTTCCCGCACAGCGCGTATCGTAAAGACGCTGCTTCTGACATGCGGAATGTATGACGGATCGGGCACATACGCCATTAAAGTAGGTATTCCTACCAAGTCGGGAGTCGGCGGTGGCCTTCTGGCTGTATCCGATAAGCGCGCAGGCATTGGCGTTTTCAGCCCTGCCCTTGATGTACAGGGCAACAGCGTCGCCGGATGCAGGCTGCTGAAGGAGATCTCAAACAAACTCAGGCTCGATCTATTCTACGACCCTGAATGGGACAAGGCGGTCGAGGAAGAAACAGTGATCACCGATCTCAGAGAACATTCCGTGATGTAGGGCATGATCCCCAATAGCATACAAACGGGGCAAAAGCATGAATATAACAGTCTATTGTGGAAATAATACAGGTAACGATCCTGAATTCGTCAAGAGGGCTTCCGAGCTCGGAAAATGGATGGCGGAGCACGGGCACAGGCTCATATTTGGCGGAGGAAAACTCGGCATGATGGGCGCTGTTTCGCGCGCTTTGATAGAGGCCGGTGGCGAGGCGACAGGTGTCACGCCTGGGTTTTTTATCACGAAAGAGGAAGTCAGAGACGATCTCACCGAGCTGATAGTGACCAAGCAAATGTGGGATCGCAGAAATATAATGATAGAACGCGGCGATGCTTTTATAGCGCTTCCGGGTGGCACCGGCACTGCAGACGAGATCACTGAGGTGATGTCGCTCAAAAGGCTCGGCCTCTTGGGCAGGGCCAACAAACCCGTGATGATATACAACATAAACGGTTATTACGACAACTTCCTTAGATTCATGGACGACATGACTCGCGAGGGCTTTTGGCGTAAGGAAGACCGCGATAATGTCATCGAGGTCAAGTGCATCGAGGACATAGCACATGCCCTTGAAAGCGCCGGCACCGAAGATACGACGCGTAACACCCTTTACGACGAACATTTCAAATAAACCGTATTATAGATGAAAAACCTCTTTAAGACTTTGATGCCTTATAAATATGCTGCACTGCTTGTCTTGCTGTTAATGGCAGGGCAGGCTTTTTGTGAGATGAATTTACCGGCTTACACTCAGGCTCTCATCGACACGGGCATCCAGAACAGAGGTATAGAGCATATAGTGCCTGAGGCTGTTACCAGCGACGAGTATCTTGCGGCCGAAGGCTATATGACAGATGATCAGAAGGCTTTATGGGAGAGCGCTTTTGAAAGCGAAAGCGATGGCATATATAGGCGCAAGGCATTGGAAAAAGAGGCTTTGGAGGAGATGGACGAGGCTCTTCTGAGCCCGCTGGCGAACAGATATGCTGATCTTCGCGGAGAAAAGCTGACGGGCGATGTCTCTGCAGACAACACCAACCTTATGGCGATGGGGATCGCCTACGCCGGAGACTGCGACGCTGATGCGGGGCTCGATCTTCTCAAGATACAGAACTCATTCATGTTCCGCTGCGGAGGCCTTATGCTTCTGATGTCCATTCTGGTAATGGGCTTCACTACTCTCGAGTCGCTGATCGCGGCCAGGGTAGGCGCAGCCATCGGTAAAGATCTGAGATCCAGGCTGTTCAAAAACGTAATGAGTTTCTCCAATGCTGAGATGGACGACTTCAAGACTAGTTCACTCATCACGCGCGCCACCAACGACATACAGCAGGTGCAGATGACCGCCACCATGATACTTCGCATGATGCTCTTCGCTCCTTGCATATGCACATGGTCGATCATCAGGGTCTACCAGACCCACGCGCACATGAACTTTATAATCGTGACCGGAGTCATAGCAATACTCCTTCTGGTGCTCGTAGCGTTTGCGATCGCGATGCCGAAATTCAAGGTGATGCAGTCTCTCGTAGACGCGCTCAATGCTGTCTCAAGAGAGATACTTACCGGTATACAGGTAATCAGGGCGTTTGGCCGCGAAAAGACCGAAGAGGAGAGGTTCGACAAGGCCAACGGCGAACTTTACAGAAACCAGCTCTTTGTAAATCGCACCATGATCACCATGACGCCGATGCTGATGATCATAATGTATGGGCTTACTGTCTGGATCACCTGGGTATCTGCCGGCAGGATAGACGCGGGCGAGCTTCAGGTGGGTACTATGACGGCGTTTATTGCGTACGCCATGGAGATAGTGTTCAGCTTCCTCATGATCGCCAGCATGGCTATTTTTCTGCCTAGAGCCGGGATAGCCGCTGACAGGATCTACGAGGTGCTCGGCGCAAAGACCTCCATCAAGAACAAGGAAGACGCCGTAAATATCGGTGCAGGCGACGAGGCCACCGTGCGCTTCGAGCATGTTTCGTTCAAATATCCTGATGCCGAAGAAAACGTACTGACAGACATAGATTTCGCCGTCAAGGCCGGTACTACGACAGCCATCATAGGCTCTACGGGCTGCGGCAAGACAACGATGATAAATCTAATCCCGAGATTCTTTGAGGCGACCGAAGGCAGAGTGCTGGTAGCCGGAAAAGACGTAAGGGACATCACCCTCGAATCTCTCAGAGATGAGATAGGATACGTGCCTCAAAAGGGCATACTCTTCTCTGGCACCGTCGCGGAAAATATCCGCTGGGGCGATGAAGACGCGAGCGATGAGGAGATGAAGCTTGCCGCGGATATAGCGCAGGCCAGCAAGTTCATTGCTGAGAGGCCTGAGGGATTTGAAAGAGAAGTATCTCAGGGCGGAGCTAACGTATCTGGCGGGCAAAAACAGAGGCTCGCTATCGCCAGGGCCATCGTGAAGAAGCCAAAGATAATGATCTTCGACGATTCCTTCTCGGCACTGGATATGAAGACCGATGTGACTCTTCGTAAGGCACTTGCGGAGCACACGGCAGGAAGTACAAAGATAATAGTCGCGCAGAGGGTGGGCACTATCCTCCACGCGGATCAGATAATAGTGCTCGATGAAGGCCGCATAGTCGGCAAGGGCACGCATAAAGAACTCATGGAAAGCTGCGAGATATATCGCGAGACGGCGATATCCCAGCTGTCGGAGGCCGCGCTGGCATGAAAGCGCAGTAGTAGTTATACGCATTAGATGAGCAAAGAGGAACTCGCGAAAAAGGAATACGAAGCGCAGCCTGAAGAGTCGGAAGAGGAACAGACAGGCCAGGGAGATGGTTCGCGCCAGAGAAGAAGAGGCGGCGGGCCAAGCTCTATTTTGGCGCCCGGAGAAAAGCCTAAGAATTTCCGCAAGGCAATAATGGACACGCTTAGCTATATGGGCGGCTATAAATTCGCTATAGTCGTGGTCATTTTCGTGGCTGCTCTTGCTACCATATTCGAGACGGTGGGCCCTAAGGTGATGGGGCGCGCTACCACTTTGCTTGCGGAAGGCGTTATGAACAAGATCCACGGCACGGGCGGGATCGACTTTGACGCTGTGGCGAAAGTGCTGATGCTTACTCTTGCGCTCTACTTCGTTGGTGCGCTGGCTCAGTACGTCCAGGCCCTCATCATGACGAACATCACGCAAAAGATCGTCTACAGGATGAGGCGCGACATATCTGAAAAGATAAACCGCATGCCGATCGGATACTTCGAGAGAGTGCAGACGGGAGAGATACTGTCCCGTATCACCAACGACGTCGACACTCTCGGACAGTCGCTCTCGCAGAGCATATCCAACTTCATATGGGCGATAATCAGCATGGTAGGTATAGTGGTGGTCATGCTCACGATAAACGTTACCATGACTCTCATAGCACTTCTGGTGATCCCGCTTTCGGCGCTTGTGATGGGACTTCTTATCAAGTTCTCACAAAAGCACTTCGCGGCTCAGCAGAAATACCTCGGTATAATCGACGGCCAGGTCGAAGAAACTTTCTCGGGCCACCTCGTCGTAAAGGCATTCAACAGAGAAGAGGCCATGATCGAGGAGTTCGACCAGTCCAACGAAAAGCTCTACGAATCCGCGTGGAAATCCCAGTTCCTCTCCGGCCTTATGAGGCCGCTTATGAGGATCGTAAGCAACCTTGGTTACGCGGCGGTCGCTGTGGCGGGCGGAGTGTTCTGCGTGAGAGGAGCCATCGGAGTCGGAGACATCCAGGCTTTCGTGCAGTATGTCAAGAACATCGGTCAGCCTATCCAGGATATCGCTCAGATAATGAACCAGGTGCAGTCAATGGCGGCTGCGGCTGAGAGGGTATTCGAGTTCCTGAACGAAGACGAAGAGATCGACGCCGAGGGAGCCGAGACCGAGATGGGCGAAATCAAAGGCGAGGTGGAATTCATCCACGTGAGATTCGGCTACAAAAAGGATCAGCCTGTCATCAAGGACTTCAGCGCTAAGGTGGAGCCGGGCCAGAAGATCGCTATAGTAGGGCCTACGGGAGCCGGTAAAACTACGATGGTAAAGCTGCTTATGAGGTTCTACGATGTCGACGGCGGATCCATTAGGGTAGACGGTAAGGACATCAGGGCGTTCACGCGCAAGGAGCTAAGAGACAACTTTGCTATGGTGCTTCAGGACACCTGGCTCTTTAGCGGAACGATAAAAGAGAATATACTTTACGGCAGAGAAGACGCGACGGATGAAGAGGTGATCGCAGCGGCAAAGGCGGCGAAGGCGGATCATTTTATCAAGACACTGCCCGGCGGCTATGATATGATGCTGAATGAGGACGCGACTAACATATCCGAGGGACAGAGGCAGCTCCTCACCATAGCGAGGGCGGTGCTTGCGGATAAACGCCTTTTGATCCTCGATGAGGCGACCTCGTCCGTAGATACAAGGACAGAGGAAGAGATACAGAAGGCGATGGACGCTCTTACTCAGGGGCGGACGAGCTTCATCATCGCGCACAGGCTGTCTACGATCAGAAACGCCGATCTCATACTCGTTATGGATCACGGAGATATAGTCGAGCAGGGCACACACGAAGAACTTCTCGCGAAGGGCGGAGCGTATACAGAGCTCTACAATTCGCAGTTCGAGGAAGTGTAACGATAGTAGTGCGGCAATAACATAGATAATCAATAGTTGGAGAAATCTGACGATCAAGGATAAAGAAAAGAAGGCGGAGAAATGAGAAACTACAGAGAAGAATACGAATACTGGCTTTCGTCTGACACTGTCGACGAGGAAACAAAGAAAGAGCTGAGAGCTCTTGAAGGAAATGAAGAGGAGATAGAGGGACGCTTCAAGTCCATGCTCAGCTTTGGAACGGCGGGCCTTAGAGGCATCATGGGAGCCGGCATAAGCAACATGAACGTTTACACCGTAAGATACGCGACCCAGGGCTTTGCCAACCTCATCATCGAAAAGGGCGGACAGATAGACGGAGATTCTGAAGAAGGAAACGGCGTGGCTATCGCTCACGACTGCAGGATCAACTCAAGACTCTTCGCTAAGGAAGCGGCATCGGTGCTCGCGGCAAACGGAATCAGAGTATATATCTTTGACGACATGCGCCCGACTCCTGAGCTTTCGTTCGCTGTCAGAGAGACCGGTTCGATCGCCGGCATCAATATCACTGCGAGCCACAACCCAAAGGAATATAACGGCTACAAGGCATACTGGGCAGACGGTGCCCAGCTGGGGCCTGAGCACGCTGATGTCGTCTCGGCCGAGATCGCCAAGATAGACATCTTCAAAGACGTAAAGACCATGGACTTTGATGAAGCTGTGGACAAGGAACTTATCCAGATGCTCGGAAGCGAGATGGACGAGGTGTACATGGCCAGGGTCATGGAGACATCGATCACTCACAAGTACATCGATCAGGTGGCGAAGGACATCAAGATCGTATTCACACCTTTCCACGGAGCTGGTTACAAGCTGGTGCCTGAGATCCTAAGACGCCAGGGCTATGGGGCAGTCATCCCTGTAGAAGAACAGATGATACCTGACGGGAATTTCCCTACGGTCAAGTCGCCTAACCCTGAAAACACAGAGGGCTTCGCTCTCGCGATCGAATACGCGAAGAAGAATGACGCAGATCTTGTGATCGGAGTCGATCCCGACTCTGACCGCTGCGGTGCTGTCGTAAGAGATGGAGACGAATACAAGGTGCTGAGCGGCAATCAGATAGCATGCCTTATGCTCGACTACATCATCACCGAGCGAAAAGCGATCAACGCTATGCCGGCTAAGCCGTTCGTGTGCAAGTCCATAGTTTCGACTCTTATGGCAAATGCCATATGTGAGGCCAACGATGTCACGATAATGGAAGTGCTTACGGGCTTCAAGTTTATCGGCGAAAAGATCAAAGAGTTCGAAGAAAATGGAGATATGGACTTCATATTCGGATTCGAAGAGAGCATAGGCTTCCTCGGTGGTTCATATGCCAGAGACAAAGATGCAGTATTTGCGGCGATGATGCTCGCTGAGGTCGGCTGTTATTACAGAACAAAGGGTATGTCAGTGTGGCAGGGCCTTCAGGCTCTTTACGAGAAGTACGGTCACTTTGTCGAGGACACGCAGTCGAAGATGTTCCTGGGCTACGATTCAGCCGAGGTAAGAGAGGCTGTTATGAGCCGCATCAGAAGCAATCCGCCTGCTGAGATCGGTCTTAAGGTCAAAGGCGTTAAGGATTATCTGGCGGGCGTGCCTGGGTTCTCAAAGAGCAATGTACTCTTCTACGAACTTGAGGAAGGCTGCGCGGTAGCTGTAAGGCCGTCGGGCACTGAGCCTAAGATCAAAACTTATGTAATGGCTCGCGGGGATTCAGAAGACGACGTCAACGCTAAGGCGGCTGCGATCCGCAAGGGCATGGACGCTCTCTTAGAGGCGTAGCGGACGCGTAGGCGCCGGGAGGAACATATGAGACAGGACAGAATGCTGACAGTAGCAGCAGTGATATGGTTGGTCATTGGCTTTATTACCGTGCTTTCCGGTCATCTGATCTTTGGCGGCGTGGTAATGCTGCTGGGCTTCGGCATCTTCTACCTGAGAGGGCGCGGCGGCTTCAACGACAGAAGCCTGTACGAGAAGCAGGTCAAAGCGAATATAGAGATCAAAGCGCTCTATGAAAAGCTAAAGGATATGAATACTCCGCTTGGCAAGGCGTGGCTTGGAGGGCACAAGGACTACAAAGGCGATTGCATCATCTTCGGGCCCAACGTCTTCTGGGACAGCATCATAATCGGTCGAAAGGGCTCTAGCATTGTGCTTAGGCACACCATGGAGATGAACAAGATCGTGCGTGACGAGAAAGAAGAGTACAGATTCGACAGGCTGATCAACCCGGCAGAGTACGAGGCCACCCCTGAAAGGTACGCCATCTACGCGGGGTTCAGGCTCACGTCGGTGATCATGCTAGATCACCTCATGAAGCTGGTCAAAGACATCGACTCCGGCAAAGACGTCCAGGTCCCTGACAACCTGGAGGAGTACAGGTTCTACTACCACAACTCGTCAAACGGCTGGTTCAAGGATTCCGAAGACAATGACGTGCTCGAGGCAGATTACGCTCTCAATCCTTTCAGGGCAGCAGTGCTTGATGCTGACGGAGCTGAGATGGCGGCTGTTATACCGCACGCCTTGAACAAGAAGGGTGAGCCTATACAGAGAGCCGGCTTTGAACTGACTGCAAACGGCGAGCACTTTGGAGAGATAAGGCCATTCAAAGACCGTGAAGGAGAAGGCTTTATGGCCGAGACCGAGGACGGCACATACAGGATCAGCATATTCCCTGCTGTAAGGAAGGGCAATATCTCGTGCAATTACAAGATCGAGAGAGACGGTAAGCTCAAGGCTGTGATCGCCGGCTCGCCAAATCTCATTTTCAATGACCTTGGGAGATGCCGCAACGATATAGTCCATTCGTATGACGACGACTATCTGGTGCTCTACGCCGTGATCGAGATTTTTATCCTGACACTGCACAGCAGGTTTTTGAAATAGAGCCTTTTCTGTGTTAAAATCATATGTCGAAAAGTATATATCGTAGCAAAGTATGGAGAACAAGAAATGAAAAAGATACTTCTGCCACTTGAGGATACAGAACGCAGCCTGAAAGCGCTCCACTACACGAGAAAGCACTATCCGCCAAGCGACGCTGAATTAGTGCTCATGATGGTGGACGAAAGACTCGGGTATTCGGTAAAGTCCGAAGCCGAGACACAGGCGCTCAAAGAACTTGATGAGAAACTCGAACTCATCATTCAGACTCTTGAAGACTACAAGGTCAGTACCGTTTCCGCGGTAGGCAAGGCCGGTATACGTATCACCAGGACTGCCCGCGAGATAGGCGCAGATCTGATAGTCATGACAAAGTCGTCCAAGGCTGACATGCTCAGCTCCATTGGAACAACGACCGAGTACGTTATCAACAACGCTCCGTGCGATGTGGTGATCATAAGCGAGGCTGCCAATTCAAGAAACGAGTACAGAGGCCTCGTATACAGAACCGCGAACGGACTTGTAAATCTGAGAGGACAGCTTGGCGACAAACAGAGCGAATGCCTGCTTCCAAGCGTCAATCAAGACTGCATCTACCACATAGACGTGACTGTAGGAAAGATCAGATTCTTCCACACCGCCTATAACCCAGATACCAGGAATTGGGATCTCCCACCTAAACCGGGTCAGGAAGTCACGCTCGATATCGCGGCAGGCGAGTCGAAGGATATCCTGGTAATGGCTGACAGCACTGACGGCAAGGCCGACAGGATCCGCATAGTCAACAGAGACATGAAAAAAGAAGCTGTGTTCAGCTTCAATATAACCGCCGCTGAGAAGGACGAAAACGGCGTGACTAAGAGTCCTGAACAGGAAGAGGCCAAAGAAGAGATAAAAGAGACTCTGGCGAGCAGGGACACGATCGAGATCCCTAAGGCCAACAAAGAGACAGAGCCTGAAGTCGAATTTGATGAACCGGCCCCTGCGTCATTCGCCTATGAAGACAAGCCGGCAGATGCGCCTTCTGATGACGCTCCTGCCGTAGAGGAAGAGCCAGAGGCAAAGCATTCCGTATTTGGAAAGCTCTTTGGCAGCAAGTGATAAAGCGTTGACACTGCCGTGGCAGAATGATATTCTACACGGGTAATGATTCATACGGAGGAGAAAACAATGAAGAGGATCAAGACAATCACAACAAGAGATATGAATAAGTCGAAGATGACAGGCGGATGCGGCGAGTGCCAGACTTCCTGCCAGTCAGCAAGCAAGACTTCCTGCAGCGTTGCCAACCAGCACTGCGAGCAGCGCAAGGACAAGTAAGAGGCTTATGGCGGCGCTGCGCTCGCAGCGCCGTTTTTTTTCGTTAGTGCACTGTTTTTCAATTTGAATATAGTGCGTGAATATACGCCTTCGATTTTATGCTCCCTCGCCGGGAATCGCTACTCGCTCGGCCTTGCCTCGTGGGGAACCTAGTCTGACGCTTCGCTTGCGACGACCGGTTCCTAGCCACTCGCCTGTAGCCTCGTCGTGCGATTCCGTGCGGCTCGTCCACGCAAAATCGTCGTCGTATATTCACGCACCTACCAATGACAATGATACATACATATAGATTAAATGGCTTTAATATAGTAGTTGACGCTGCGAGCGGGGCGGTGCATTCGGTAGATGATGTCGCCTTTGATATCATCGAGAGATGCGACATCGTCATGAGCGACAGTGATCTGAGCGCAAAGGAATTCTTTGCTGATAAGGAGATTCTCGATGCCATCGTCGCGGATATTGTCAGTTCCAGCGGCATATCCAGGGAAGATGTCCGCGAGACATTGGATGATCTTGCAGAGCTCTCGGATGCCGGGCAGCTTTGGAGTGAGGATCCTTTCGAGGCGGCAGCTGATGAGATAAAGCTTAAACAGTCGGTCCTGAAAGCGATATGCCTCCATGTAGCTCACGGGTGCAACATGGACTGTGAATACTGCTTCGCGGGCAAGGGTGACTACTCCGGCAAGAGCGGCATCATGAGCGCCGAGGTAGGGAAAAGGGCGCTCGACTATCTGGTAGAGAACAGCGGATCGAGGCGCCATCTTGAAGTGGACTTCTTCGGCGGCGAGCCTCTAATCAACTGGGATGTATGCAAAGAGATAGTGGCTTATGGCCGCGAGATAGAGAAGAAGACCGACAAGATCTTCAACTTCACGCTTACTACGAATGGCGTTCTCATAGACGAGGACGTGATCGATTTTACCAACCGCGAGATGGGCAACGTAGTGCTCAGCATGGACGGAAGGCGCGAGACACACGATCGCATGCGCCATTCCAAGTCGGGCGGCGGCACATACGACAGCATAATGGGCAATTTCAAGGCCCTTGTCGACTCGCGCACTGAGGAGGGAGCCGAGAGGCGCTCCACCGAGTACTACATGAGAGGTACGTATACCGCGTACAACAAGGACTTCTGTTCCGACGTACTCGCGATGGCAGATCTGGGATTCAAGGAGACGTCCATCGAGCCGGTAGTTGCCGATCCTTCGGCACCTTACGCACTTCATGAGGAAGGCCTCCCAAAACTCTACGAGGAATACGAAAAGCTCGCGCTTGAGATGCTGAAGAGAGAGAAAGAGGGAGACGGGTTCAACTTCTACCACTACACGGTAGATCTCACCGGAGGCCCTTGCATATACAAAAGGGTCGCGGGCTGCGGCGTTTCGACAGAATATCTGGCGGTGACACCGACCGGAGACCTTTATCCGTGTCACCAGTTCGTAGGCGACGACGATATGATAGTCGGCAATATCTACGAGGGCATCACACACCCTGAGGTCGTAGAGATCTTCAGCGGCGCAAACAACATCTATACAAGGGACAAATGCAAAGACTGCTGGGCAAGGCTATACTGCGCGGGAGGCTGTGCTGCCAACAACTACCACTCGAATGGTGACATCAACAAAGTATACGAATTCGGCTGTAAACTTCACAGGAAACGCATCGAATGCGCCCTTATGATGGCGGTTGCACGGGAAGAATGGTAAAATAACAACATGAATACGAAGACAGCAATATTAGCATCACAGAATAAAAACAAAATAAGAGAGATAGAGGCTATCCTTGGAAAGCATGGCTTTTCAGTGATTTCAAGAGACGATGCCGGCATCCCGACTGACGATATAGAAGAGACAGGGACTACCTTCGAGGAGAACTCATACATCAAGGCGAGTGCCATAAGGGATATGATCGAGGCAGACCCTGCTCTTGAAAAATATCTGGACAGTCCTATCATCGCGGATGATTCCGGGCTGATGGTCGACGCTCTTGACGGAGCGCCGGGCATTTACAGTGCTCGCTATGCCGGCGAGGGCTGCACATACGACGACAATAACGTAAAACTGCTGGCCGCTCTTGAGGGAGTGCCTGAAAGTAAAAGAGGGGCTTGCTTTGTCACGGTCATTACTATGATATGGCCTGATGGAAGCAGGCTTGTTGCCAGGGGTGAATGCAAGGGCAAGATCACAGAGGAGACCCGCGGAGACAGAGGCTTTGGCTTTGATCCGGTTTTCATTCCTGACGGGTATGATAAGACTTTTGCCGAAATGGGGCCTGATGTCAAAAACCGCATCAGTCACAGGGCGAAGGCGCTTGAAGAACTTGAGCGGCTACTAGGATAACTTGAGAGGCTGCCCGGATAGGCTTCGAAGTATCATTACAATGAGCGATCTACAAGAAAAAGAACTGCAGGGTAAAGAGAAAGAGAAAAAGCTCCCCCTCACTTGGGAGAGACTGGTAAAGATGGGCTTCCACGTGTGGAGGCAGTTTGACGACCAGTATTATGCCGGATTCGCGGGTATGCTGGCCTACTTCTTTTTGATGTCCGCAGTTCCTATGCTGATAGTGCTCACGCAGGTGCTCGGTATCTTCGATATCTCGATGGACTTCGTGAGAGAGTGGCTTAGCACACATCTCTCGACGCATATGAGCAGTTTCATGGAGAGCCTGCTTTCAGCGTCTTCTACGGGTATCAGTAACTTCATCATGATAATCCTCGTACTGTGGGCGAGTTCGTCTCTTTCGTTCTCGCTTTCGAGGCTGACGACATATACGCTAACTAACGGCAAGTACAGATACAGCTATTTCACCGAACGTCTCAAGGCGATCCCGATGGCGCTTATCCTTATCCTTGCCGTCGCAACTATCCTTGTCGTATACGTTTACGGTGAGCTTATCGCGAAGAGGGTGCTTCAGAATCCTGATATCTATGCGGTGATATCCAGACTCAGGACTCCGCTCCTGGCGGTAATGTTCTTCCTGTTCATGCTCCTGATCTACTACGTTCTTCCTAGAGTCAGGGTGCCGATCAAAGCGGTACTTCCGGGCGCGGTGCTTGCAACGATAGGGCTGATGCTGGTCACATGGGCATACTCGGTATATATCGACAAGGCGACCAATTACAACATCCTGTACGGAGCGTTCTCAAACATCGTAGCTATGATGCTGTGGTTCTACCTCATAAGCTGGGTGCTCTGCATAGGCATGATGTTCAATAAGTCCTGGGATATACAGCTTAAGAGGAACCGCCTAAGTCCCGAGAAGATAAGGGAATACGTCCTGAAGCAATATGGCAGCAGGGGCGAAGAGATGTGGAACAAGCTCTTCTACGGAGAGTACGATCTTGCGGACAGAAGGCTCGACAGCATCGCGGTCAGAGTGTCAAGAAAGTTCGATCCGGGATATCAGGAGAAGCGTGAGCGTGAGATCGACGAGCTCGTTGCGGAGAGAAGCTTAAGGCAAAAGGTAGAAGAGAAACTGGTTGAAGAGAAAACAATAGCCGAGGTCAAGGCCGAGGCTGAGATGGAGGACAATACAGATGGCAGACAGGAAAGAACTTCTGCTGATAATGAATCCTAAAGCGGGCACTATGCTTGCTCCTAAACACCTGGCGGAGATCATCAATGGATTTTCCGGCGCGGGATACCTCACAAAAGTGCTGATGACCACTGGGCACGGAGACGCGAGGCAGTTCGCGGCTGAGTACGGTGGAGACGTTGACACAGTAGTGGTATCGGGCGGAGACGGCACTCTGAACGAGGCCATAGACGGACTCATCTCCGGAGGGCATAAGACTAAGCTTGGATATATCCCGGCGGGATCCACCAATGATTTCGCGAATTCCATTGGATTGCCTAAGGGGATCAACGAATGTGTCGACACCATAATAAAGGGCAATGCCAAGCCTGTTGACATAGGGAGCTTTAACGGCAGATATTTCAGCTATGTGGCCAGCTTTGGAGCGTTCACTTCGGTGACATATTCTGTGCCTCAGAATATAAAGAACATCTTCGGGCATACTGCCTACGTTATGAGTGGAGTCACGGAACTGGCCAATCTGAAATCGGTATACGCCAGGATCACAGCGGACAAAGGAACAGAGAATGAGAAGGTGCTCGAAGGCAAGTACCTTATAGGCGCTGTCTGCAACTCCAAGTCGATAGGCGGAATACTCCGTCTCGACAAGCTCGATGTAGATATGAATGATGGGCTGATGGAGGTAATGATGGTCAAGATGCCGAGGGACATACTCGACCTCAGCGATATCGCGACCAGCATGCTCAGCGGAAACTTCAACTCCCATCAGATAGAGACGCTGTCCGCTCATGAAGTGACCGTCGAGATCGAAAGCGGAGTGCACTGGACTCTTGATGGCGAGTATGAAGAGGGTGCAGAGCTGTGCGAGATAAAGACAGTCCAGTCTGCAGTACAGCTTATCAGATAAGGATATAAGCCTTGAGAAAGGCACGTTATTACTTGATATACGAGAGGTATGAGAAATGTTGATCAAATACGTAGGACATTCATGCTTTAAGATCAGAGACAACGAAACAGGGTATTCGATCGTGCTCGACCCGTTCAAACACGGGTCTGTCGACGGCTACGGCCAGATAGTCGACAGTGCGAGCGAAGTCCTTTGCTCGCACGAGCACGACGACCATCACGGCGTTGAGCACATAAACATCGAGCACATGGACGAGAGCCCGTTCGAAGTCACCTGGATCGATACATTCCACGACCCTGAGAAGGGTGCTCTGAGAGGTCCAAACAGGATCCACATCATCACCAGCAAGAGAACTGGCGAGAAGATGGTGCATTACGGTGACGTTGGCGAGAAACTTGATGATCTTCTGACCGAAGAGAATCTGGCGCTTCTCAAGGACGCAGACGTGGCGATGGTGCCGGTAGGCGGAGTGTACACCTATAACAAGGACGAGGCGCTTGAGCTTATCGAGAGGACATCTCCTAAGCTGGTGCTCCCTATGCACTACCGCTCAGAGACACTCAATTTCGACTTCCCGCATATCGATAGCATAGAAAAGTTTCTTGAGGCATCGCAGAAGAAAGGCCTGAAAGCCTTTATCGCAAAGATGTTTTTCATCGATACAGACGAATACAAACTCGATTGTGATATACTTGCATTGATGCCACAGAACATGAAACCAGGTATTATTCAGAAGAAGGAGGACTGATCAAAATGAAATCATTCATGAAGGAATTCAAAGAATTCATCAGCAAGGGCAATGTCATGGACATGGCCATTGGTATCATCATCGGCGGAGCTTTCACCGCGATCGTAACAGCTCTCGTTGACAGCATCATCACACCGCTCATCGGTGTTATCTGCGGAGGTATCAATTTCGCAGAGTGGGGCGTAAAGGTAGGCGAAGCTAATATCATGTTCGGCGCTCTTATCGACGCTATCATCAAATTCCTGCTCATCGCTCTCGTACTCTTCTCGATCATCAAGGCTATGAACAAAGCTAAAGAGGTCGCAGGCAAGAACGAAGAAGCTCCTGAAGAGCCGGCTCCTGTTCCGGAAGATATCCAGCTTCTGACAGAGATCCGCGATATGCTCAAAGAAAAGAAATAGATCCACCTAAAAAGCTTCCTGCTTTGGGGATGACCCCAGGCAGGAAGCTTTTCATTGTGATGTTTTATAGATCGTGGATCAGTCCATAGCTCGGTATGATTTGGTCAAAACTATTGATCGGAGTTTTTCCTGAGCTCCAGATTTACCACCACTGGGTTGTGGTCGGAGTTCTTGAAGCCGAGATCCATAGTCTCGTAATCCTTGACGCGCATGTTGCCGCTTATGATGAAACCGTCTATCAGGTAGTACTGGAAATTATCATGATCTGCTCCCTCATATGGCTTGTCGAGGCTTCGGCAGCTAGGCACCTTCTCGTCCATGAGGAACCACCATCTTCCTTTTAGAAGCGTTACGCCGATGACGCCCGGCGCCCAAAGCCCCTCCTCGACTTCGAATGTATCTATGTCCTCGCTGGAGAAGATCTGGTTCAGATCCCCGCCGGCGATAACGTAGTTGCCCTTGTCGTATTCCTGCTTGAGGATCTCAACGAGCCGCTTGGTCTGAGCGATCTTTCCGTCGCCACTGTCATACGCTTCGAGGTGGAGGTTTACGACTACCAACTCTTTGTCGGTGCCTTCGACAGGGACCCTGTTGATTAGCAGGCAGCGTTTGAGGTTGGCCATCCTGATCGGCCACTTGAAGGATATAGGAAGCTGTATCCTTTGCGCTGATGTCGGCTGGTACTTCATGAATGTGGCTATGCCGGAGTCTACCTTACCGATAGGAGGGATAGGGTATGGCAAAAATGTCACCTTGAAGTTATTGGCGAATGACGATGTGCGATCTGGGAGCGCCTCTTGTATCATCTGATACTCATTCACATGACGTGACCTGTCGGAGTCTTTATCGGTCTCCTGCAGCATCGCGATGTCAGGATCTACCGCCTTTATGTTTTCGATAATACCTGCCATGTTGCTGTTGACGCGTTCTTCGTCAGCGGTGTATACGGACGTTCCGCCATCCATGAAGAAGTCGGCATTGTCGCCAAGTGCTCCGTAACCGATGTTCCATGTCATCAGCTTCATGTCATCGCCAGGCTTTATAGTGCCGGTGGCCTCGCCTTCGACTGCGATATCCTCTTGGGTTGCCGGCTTGTATTCGGTCGCCGATAAGAAACCGATCAGCCCTACGAACAGTAGTACTACGATCCCCAGGATCCAGCCGATCACTTTCAGCAAGGTCCTAAAGAAGCCGCCTTTCTTTTTCTGTTCTTCCTGTTTCTCATGTTTTGCCATAAAATCACCTTCTATATACTCTTGTCCCACGTGATATATCGTGTATCTTCGCGAGTTTTTCTACTCAAATAATAATATTTAACGAACTGCCAGTTCAAGCAATATAGGGCAAGTTGTGGTATTATTTAATTTGTTCGAAAGATCAAAGCAATAAGACTACAAGGAGGCTTTCGGAAATGATCAAAAGCATGACAGGATTTGGCAGAGGCGAGTACGCCGACGAGGTGAGCAAGGTGACCGTTGAGATAAGAGCGGTCAATCACAGATACCTCGATATATTCGTCAAGATGCCGAGAAAGTACGCGTTCGCAGAGGAGAGCATCAAAAGCGCTATAAAGGGCAAGGTGCACAGAGGCAAGGTAGAAGTGAACGTAAGCGTCGATAATATCGGCCAGAGCGACAGCGATGTGTTGCTCGACAAAGAGCTCGCAGCTAAGTACTATAGCGCGCTGACAGAACTCAGCGAGACATTCGAGATCGGTGAACAGGTAGGTCCATCGCTTGGACTTCTCGCAAAGATGCCTGATGTTATCAGGACTACCGCTGCTGAGGAAGATGAAGAGGCAGTCACGGGCAGACTCGTTGCTGCGACAGAAAAAGCGCTCGATGATTTTTGCAGCATGAGAGAGACAGAGGGCGGCAAGCTCGCTGCTGATCTCTCGGCCAGAGCTGATACTGTGGAGAACATCCGCCAGAGCATCGAGAAGAGAGCGCCTGAGATAGAGAAGGAATACGCTGCCAAGTTCAAGGCAAGGGTAGAGGAGATACTTGATGGTGTCTACGAAGTGCCTGAGGAAAGAGTTGCGCTCGAGGCTGCCATATTCGCCGACAAAGCGAACATCACAGAAGAGCTCGTAAGACTCGAGAGCCACGTGAGCCAGCTGAGAGGTTTTCTAGCAAGCGACGGAAGCGAGGCCCTCGGCAAGAAGATAGATTTCCTCATCCAGGAGATGAACAGAGAAGCGAATACTATCGGCTCTAAGTCCAACGACAAGGAGATCACCTCGATGATGCTCGATCTCAAGGCTGAGATAGAGAAGATCCGCGAGCAGGTGCAGAACATCGAGTAATTGACAGCGTTACTCTGAAATAATCGGATTATTTGAATTGCATTACCTGAGCGAATAGTGGTACAATGACTGTCCGCGGGAGGTTAATATGAGCCGTAATAAAGGAAAACTTTATGTTATATCCGGTCCTTCCGGCACGGGAAAGGGTACTATATGCGCCGAGATCTTAAAAGAGATTGGGAATGAGTTCTCGGTATCGATGACTACGAGATCCCCAAGGCCGGGCGAGGTGCACGGAAAAGAATACTACTTTGTGACCAAAGAGGAATTCGAGGCCAATATAGCCGCAGGTGGATTCCTCGAATACGCCACAGTCTTTGATAATTATTACGGAACGCCTAAAGAAATGGTGATAAACCGTCTCGAGAGAGGCTACAACGTGATCCTCGATATCGATGTCCAAGGAGGTCTCAATGTCAAGAAGGCCATGCCTGAGGCGGTGCTCATATTTATACTACCACCGAGTCTGGAAGTGCTGAGATCAAGGCTTGAGGGCAGAGGCACTGAGAGCAGAGAAGATGTCGAGAAGAGGCTCGGACAGGCTGTAAACGAGATAAAACTGATCGGTGAGTATGATTACTACATCGTAAACGATGTGCTCGAAGAATCGGTGCAGACCATAAAAAGCATCATGCTGGCTGAGGCATCAAGAGTGCCCGAGGCAGTAAAGCCGATCATTAAAGAGTACGAAAGTCAGCAATAGAGATATAAATAGTAATTAATGCGGAAGCGTCTCAACATAGAAAGGGGAAAAGATGTTACTCTATCCATCAATAAACACACTTAACGAAAAGACAGACAGCAGATATACGCTGTGCATACTCGCTGCTAAGAGAGCGAGAGATCTCGTAGACGGCAAGCCTGCTTTGACAGAAGAGGAGTGCGAGAGACCGGTCAGCCAGGCTGCAAAGGAAGTAGCTGCTGACATGATCACTTACGAGAGGCCTGTTCATGAAGAGCCTGCAGAAGAGGCTGAGGCAGAAGAAGCAGAGGCTGTAGAGGCTGAGGCCGCTGAAGAGGCGCCTGCCGAGGAAGCGGCTATTGAAGAAACTGCAGAAGAGCCAGAAGAGGCTGAGACAGAGGAAGCATAATCGCGGTCCCCTAAATACCAGATATGAGTAAGAGCGGTATGTGTGAATACCGCTTTTTTTGTGATATACTTGCGGTTGTAATAACGGAGGAAAAATATATGAAACACAGACCAACAATGCTTATGATACTCGATGGTTTCGGTATCAGAGAAGAAAAACACGGAAACGCGATCGCGGCGGCAAACAAGCCGGTGCTCGACAGTTTCTTCGAAAAATATCCTTTCATCACTATAGAGGCGAGCGGTGAGCCTGTAGGGCTCCCGGCGGGTCAGATGGGAAATTCCGAGGTAGGCCACCTCAACATCGGAGCCGGCAGCGTTATCTACCAGAATCTCCTTAAGATCTCAAGAGCCATAGATTCGGGCAGCTTCTTCGAAAATGAAGCTCTTCTCGGAGCCATGAAGAACGCCGCTTCTGGCCATACACTCCACATTATGGGGCTCGTTTCTGACGGAGGAGTCCACAGCCACTTCAAACATCTCAAGGCCACTATCGATATGGCGAAGAGAAACGGAGTAAAGGACGTTGTAGTCCATTGCTTCCTCGACGGTCGTGACGTGCCGCCAAAGAGCGCACTCGACTGGCTGCTTCCTCTCGAAGAGTACATGAAGGAAGAGGGTATCGGACAGATCGGCGTTATCTCGGGCCGCTTCTACGCAATGGACAGAGATAAGAGATGGGAAAGGCTCATTCGCGCTTATGACGCGCTGACTCTTTCGGAAGGCCTCAAGGCAAAGGACTCGAAGGAAGCTATCGATAATTCCTACGCTAAGGACGAGACCGACGAGTTCGTGCAGCCAACAGTAGTGACCGCTTCGCCTATCAAGACGGGCGACTCGGTAGTATTCATCAACTTCAGACCAGACAGAGCAAGAGAGATCACAAGAGCTCTGGTAGATCCTGATTTCGACGGCTTCGAGAGAAAGTCCGCTCCAAAGGATCTCACATACGTTTGCATGGCTGAGTACGATGCCACCATGCCTAACGTAACAGTAGCGTTCCCGCCAGAGGCAGTAGAGCCTACGCTTGGCGGCACTATAGCAGATCTTGGCCTCAAGCAGCTTAGGATAGCAGAGACTGAGAAATACGCTCACGTCACATTCTTCTTCAACGGAGGAGTGGAGGAGCCTAACAAGAACGAAGACAGGATACTTATCCCTTCGCCAAAGGTGGAGACTTACGATCTTCAGCCTGAGATGAGTGCTCCTCTCGTAGCGGAGACTGTTATAGAGAAGATCAACGAAGACGCTTATGATCTTTACATCCTCAACTTCGCTAACCCTGACATGGTAGGGCATACAGGTGTGTTCGATGCAGCCGTAAAGGCTATCGAGACTCTCGACGGACTGGTCGGAAACATCGCTGAGGCTATACTCGCGCACGACGGACAGATCCTTCTTACCGCTGATCACGGCAATGCTGACTACATGATCGACGATGAGGGCAAAGTAGTTACAAAGCACTCTACTTCGGTAGTTCCGCTCTGCCATATCTGCAACGAGCCTATGCCTTTCAAGAAGACTACAGGCAAGCTTGCGGACATAGCGCCAACACTTCTTACTATGATGGGGCTCGACGTGCCTGAAGGCATGGAGGGAGACGTACTCGTCTAGGCCTGATCAGAAAAATGCGATCTGAAGCGATCAGAATAAGATATTTAGCGGGCATCTTCGGATGCCCGTTTTTTGGTCCTTGATGATGGTATAATAAGCACATGGGTACACAATTTACAAAGGAACAAGAATTAGCTATACAGACCACAGACAAGTCGGTGCTCGTATCCGCCGCGGCGGGCTCGGGCAAGACTGCTGTCCTGGTAGAGAGGATCATCGGTATCATACTTGACGGCAAGGCAGATGTTGATGAGCTTCTTGTCGTAACATTTACGAACGCGGCCGCTTCGGAGATGAGGCTTAGGCTCGCTAAGGCTATCCGCCAGCGGATAGCCGCGCATCCCGAGGATGCGCCGCGCCTTAGCGCGCAGCTCGCCAAACTCTACAAGGCCTATATCACCACCATAAACAGTTTCTCCCTCAGAGTGATCAGGGAGTTCTTCCATGAACTGGATATAGAGCCGGGCTTCGGCACTGCTGATGAGGCTCAGGCAGAGCTGCTCCAGAGAGAGGCGATAACCGAGCTCTTCGAGGATGCCTTTGTGGATGACGCTCTTATCGAAGGCGGAAGTTTCAGGGCCTTTTTAAGGCTCTACAGCGAGGAGCGCACCGAAGAAACGTTCAAGGACAATATGCTGAAAGCGTACCAAAAGCTTCGCAGCATGCCTGATTACTATGAATGGGCATATAAGAGCGCCGAGATACTCAACGTGACTCCTGAGACTTTCCAGGGCTCAGGCCTTCAAAAACTCATGAGCGATGACTGCATTGAGACTTTCCAGAAAGTGCTCGAAGCCTTAAACAGGCTGCAGTCGATGTTCGATGAAGTTGGCCTGACAGAGATATACGAGACCAAGCTTAAGCCTCAGGCAGAGGCTGCGATAGATATACTGGACAAGCTTTCGACATCGGGCTTTGATGACAGCGTTATAAGTGCCATAGACAATTTTCCAAAAGCCACCATCATCGTTAAGGCAGCGGACAAAAAAGAAGCCTACGAGCCTATCAAGGCTGAGGTGAAGCGCATTCGCGAGAACGTGATCAGAGACGGGATGAAGGGCTTCAAAAACAGATATATCACCCCTGACTTCGCCGCAAGGCTCAGCGAGATGAACGAGAGCTACGGCTACACTGTCTACTATCTTAAGCTGCTCGAGGAATTCGAGAGAAGATACAAAGAGAAGAAAAAGGAACACGGCCTTATGGACTTCTCCGACCAGGAACATTACGCCGTGGAGATCCTGAAAAACGAAGAGGCGAGGGACATACTTCGGAAGCGCTTCAAGTACATATTCGTTGACGAATATCAGGATACGAACAACATACAGGAGCGCCTTATAAGCAGCGTCGCAAGGCCCGACAACGTGTTCCGCGTAGGCGACATCAAACAGAGCATTTACAAGTTCCGCCAGGCCGAGCCTGAGATTTTCGAGGGCCTGTATAAAAGGTTCAGCGAAGGGGATGACGAGAACGAGCTCGCCATAGTGCTCGGGAAGAATTTCAGGACCAACGACCATACGATCCGCTACATCAACTATGTATTCGAGAGAATCATGGAGGGCTACGACGAGCGCGCGATGCTCTACACGGGGGTCAAGTGCGATGAGGCTCACGACTTCATCCCTGAGGTGCATATCCTGGTGGAGGATAGCGAGGACGATCAGGACGCGGGCGATGTACCGGAAGACTTCGATGCCGATGAAACAGAAGATCTCTCCAAAGAGGAGGCCGAGGCGAGATACATTGCGAAGAT
>CADAUB010000013.1 GCA_902790965.1 uncultured Eubacteriales bacterium
CCGTGGATGATCTGGAGGATGGCCTTAGGCTTGCCATCAGGCTCCCATACTATCGCGTGGATCTGTGTCTTGCCGTCTGTCGACGGATAGTAGATATCTTTCTTGTTCATTTCTTGTCCTTTCTTGCCGGCTTCGCACCGTGGAACTGATAGAACTGTGTCTCTATGGTCCCATTATACAACTTTCGCCTGCGATCCGCAGTGTGCCCGAGCTCTTTTTCGAGCATTTTATCGGAGGTGATAAGGAAAAATGACCAGTTTGGACATTCCTCCATGATCTCTTTGATGTGGGCGTATATGGCTTTAATGCCTTCGTCTTCTCCGATACGCTTGCCGTATGGGAGATTGGAGATGACTACGACGTGGTCGTCTTTGCCCGCGCCCTTTGGGATGCCGCCACCCGGCTCCCAGCGTGTCATATCCATTTTTACTACGTCGATATCGTCGACCAGCCCTGCCTCCTCGGAATTTTCCTTGGCGGCTTTTACGGCGCGGGCGTCTATATCGATCGCAGTTATGTATAGGGAGGCTTCGCCGTCAATTGCTTCAAACGCAAGGCGGCGCTCCTCTTTCCATATGGAGAGCGGGGCATCGGAAGCCGCCGTGTTTTTGGTGGGAGAGCGGCGCGCCTCGCTATTGAGGGCGGATCGGTCTTCGCCTTTATCTTTGCCGGTCGATCCACTACCTGGGAGGCCATTGAAGGCGCTGCCCGCGCCGCCATCGAAGATGTCCCAGGCTTCAGAGGCGAAGCTTCGGGACAGCCCAGGCGCGATGTTCCGGGCGATCATTGCGGCCTCTATCGGGATCGTCCCGGAGCCGCAGCACGGATCCACCAGCACTCTGTCCTTTCTGTAAAACGAGAGCTGCACAAGTGCTGCGGCCAGCGTCTCCTTCATAGGAGCCGCGACATCGCGCACCCTATACCCCCTCTTGTGGAGCCCCGCCCCGCTCGTATCTATAAGCAGCAGGAAGTTATCCTTATGTGCGATAAATCTTATCCTGTATTCTGCCCCGGTCTCAGGGAGAGTGTCCAGGCAGTAGAATTCGGACAGCCTTACGGAGACCGCCTTTTTTATTATCTTCTGGCAGGCCGGCACGCTGTGAAGAGCTGACTTCACGGATCCGCCCACAACAGGGAACACTCCATCGATCGGGATAATGCTCTCCCAGTCCAGGCCCTTGGTCTGCTGGAAAAGTTCCTCGAATTCGGTCGCCTTGAATTCGCCCATGCGAATATACACCCTGTCCGCAGAGCGCAGCCAAAGATTGGATCTGACTATAGCGCGCTCATCGCCCATATATGTGACGCGCCCATCTTCCGTCTTTATTACTTTGTATCCAAGCGCCTCTATTTCACGCCTCACCACAGCCTCAAGGCCAAATGTGGCTGTTGCGACCAATTCTAACTTCACTCTTTATCCCCTTTTCGCCTGCCTCGATTATTTATCCTGGTCGATTTGTATCGTGACATTCATCATACCATACATCAGGCTCCAAATGTTCCTCAACTCCGCACGAAAACATATGCAGTAATATTCCATTCCAAGCATGCTTGCAAACGTGGCGTTCTTAATCAAAAAAACGGCGAGACCAAACCCGCCGGACAATCCATACATCTTCTATCTTAAATCACTATGTCTATATCGTAATCCGATTTGTAAGGCACCACCATACCGTGGTCGCCCTCGACCCTGGCCTTTCGCGTCTTCCTCATATCTATGACGCGCTGGTTCTCTGAGCCGCAGTAGATCAGCGTCAGATTCCTGAGCTTCTCGTCATATCTTCCGTCTACCAGTATGTCCAGCATCGAAAGCAGTTCGTCAGTCTCCGGGTCGTGCCTGCTCTCGAGTTCATCGAGCGTATATCCGCTATAGCTCATGAGAGTAAGCCCCGCTCCCTTTACGAGCTTGGCGAGTTCGAGAAGCGCCGGCACCTGTTCAAAAGGCTCCCCGCCGCTGAACGTGACGCCACGAAGGCCCTCGCCTGCCTTTATCTGTTCGAAAACTTCTTCCACAGAAATATCGTATCCCGCGTCGAACGACCACGACTCCGGATTGTGGCAGCCATGGCAGTGATGAGGACAGCCCTGCACAAAGATAACGAACCTGAATCCCGGCCCATCGACGATGGACTCCGGCTCGATACCGCACATTCTGATAATTTTCGACTCTTTACCTTCAGACATATCTTTTGCTGACGTTAAATGACCGCCGGGGATATGATCCGAGGCGGCCATCCGATTACTTAATCAACATTTCGGCAACTAGTTTCTTGTCATTCCGTGCTTAACGCGATCTTCTACCTCGGCTCTCTTGCCGTTGTTGAATCTGTCAAGTGTGCCGACGAGATATCCTGTGATTCTTCTGATTCTCTCGAAACCAACGCCTTCGCCTACCTGGCCGTTTACGTTCTTTACTACGTTGTTATTCATCGCAATACCTCCGTATATATAACCTTCTTACCTTTTCTATTTCTATTTTTCGAACAGATTTATTTTAAGCCTAATATCGCCATTTGTAAAGCAATATTAATGTATATTGTTGTTTATTTTCCAACATACCACATTATGTTGTGGATAACCCTGTTGAAAACGTGTGGAAAACTCGCCAATCGACAGGACAATTCCTCTCAGTGTATGCAGTCACAAGGAACCGGTACGCTAGGGAATTTCATGCGAAGCTCGTTGAGTCTCTCGATAGTGACTGGCTCGCCTTCGCGTCTTCCGCAGCGTGGGCATACATCGTCGATCACGCCTGTGTATCCGCAAACTGGGTCTCTGTCTACAGGGTGGTTGACTGAGCCGTATCCAACGCCGACTTCCTTCATGTGTCTGATGACTGCCTCGAACGCTTCAGGGTTCTTGGCTGTATCGCCGTCGAGTTCTACATAGCTGATGTGTCCGGCATTTGTCAGATCATGATATGGCGCCTCGATGTCGAGTTTCTCGAACGCGCTGATCGGATAGTATACAGGGACATGGAACGAGTTGGTGTAGTAATCCCTGTCTGTGATGCCAGGCAGCTTGCCGTATTTCTCTCTGTCGATCTTTACGAAACGTCCCGAAAGTCCCTCAGCAGGAGTCGCGAGCAGTGTGAAGTTGAGTCCTGTCTCAGCGCTCTTCTTGTCGCAGAAGTCTCTCATGTGTTTGATTACCTCAAACGCCTGCTTTCTTACGTTCTCGTCTTCACCGTGGTGCTTACCTGTCATCGCCTTCATGGTCTCAGCAAGTCCGATGAAGCCGATCGAGAGCGTACCGTTCTTGAGGATCTCGGCTACGCTGTCGTCAGGGCCGATGCCGTCCGAATCGATCCAGATTCCCTGTCCCATCAGGAACGGATAGTTGCGTCCCTTCTTGGAGCACTGGATCCTGAATCTGTGGAGCAGCTGTCTGGAAACGAGTTCCATCATATCGTCGAGCTTCTTGTAGAACAGGTCGAAGTCGCGGTTCGACTCGATACCGATCCTTGGAAGGTTGATCGATGTGAATGAGAGGTTACCTCTGCCGCAAACTACTGCCTTAGTCGGATCGTAGTTGTTTGCCATAACTCTTGTGCGGCATCCCATGTATGCTACTTCTGTGTTGTAGTCGCCCTCTTTGTAGAACTTCTTGTTGAACGGAGCATCCAGGAAGCTGAAGTTAGGGAACAGCCTCTTAGCCGAGCATCTTACCGCCAGCTTGAAGAGATCGTAGTTAGGATCTCCCTCGTTGAAGTTGACGCCTTCCTTGACCTTGAAGATGGATACAGGGAAGATCGGTGTCTCGCCGTTTCCAAGACCAGCCTCTGTCGCGAGCAGGAAGTTCTTGATTACCATGCGGCCTTCAGGCGATGTATCAGTACCGAAGTTTACGGAGCTGAATGGCACCTGAGCGCCTGCCCTTGAATTCATTGTGTTGAGGTTGTGGATAAGAGCCTCCATAGCCTGGTAAGTCATCTTATCTGTTCTGGCCCAAGCCGCCTCTGCAGCCTGCTCACCGCAGCGTACCAGCTGCTCTTTTGTGAAGCCTGTGCCCTCGCCGTGCTCGTCGAACCACTTGCTTAACTCTTCGCCATATCTTCCGTTAGTGGCAAGTGTAGGAGCAGCAGCTTCTGATTTGATATTGTCTGCAAGATCCTTCGCAACGGAGTACTCGCAGTCGAGTTTCGCAGCGATTATCTCTGTAAGAGCGGAGAAGAATTCCTTGATATATGTGCGTGCTACGCCGGAAGCCATGGAGTAGTCGAAATTAGGAACTGACTGGCCGCCGTGCATCTCGTTCTGGTTGGCCTGGATGGCGATGCAAGCGAGCGATGCGTAGCTCATGATCGACTGTGGCTCTCTGAGGTAGCCGTGACCTGTGCAGAATCCATCCTTGAACAGCTTGATGAGGTCGATCTGGCAGCAGGTCTCTGTTAGCATGTAGAAGTCTTTGTCGTGGATGTGGATGTCACCGTTGATATGTGCCTTAGCGATATCCTTAGGAAGCACATAATTATCCACGAAGTACTTAGCGCCCTCAGAACCATACTTGAGCATTGTGCCCATCGATGTATCACCGTCGATGTTGGCGTTCTCTCTCTTGATATCCGCATCCTTGGAGTACGAATATGTGAGTTCGTTGTAGATGTTCATCAGATCGGACTCTGCCTCTCTGATCTTGGCATGCTCAGCACGATAGAGAATGTAAGCCTTAGCTGTCTTCTCCCAGTCGTATTTGATGAGCATCTGCTCTACGATATCCTGTACCTGCTCTACTGTGCAGGTATCTCCCTCGAGCTGCTCTACGACCTTCTTTGTGAGGTACGTATAGTCGATACTCGTCATCTTCTCTCCGTCTACGGCCTTGTTGGCTGCGTAGATGGCGTTAAAGATCTTAGACTCGTCAAAGCTTACTTCCTTGCCGTCTCTCTTGATGATAGTGTTCATAGCCGTTCTTTCTCCGATTCTCTCTTTTCTTCTTCTGTCTCTTTTGACTCTTTTAGTTTTCCGATTCCTTGAGCTTATTGGATATTCGGACTCTTCCGATTCCTTCAGAGCACTTGTTTTTGTGCTCTTTACCGATATTTTTGCTTCTTTTTTATTTTTCGCGTAAAAAAACGCGCCCTGCTCGGGACACTATATATTGTAGTCCAGCGCGTTTATCTTGTCAATATGTTGTTGTTTAAATTTATAAAACTGCGCAAGGATCTCCCTTGTTCTCTACGGAAGCTGGATGTAACACACACTTTTGTATATTGAAATTGTAGGCATCTCTTGTTTCGGTTATCACTTGACCCCCGATACAGTCCTATCTACAATATAATCAACACGATAGCGATATACAGAAATTCACAGTTATTATTAGAATACTGAAAAGGAAACTCCATCGTATGAAAAAGTTACTTGTAGCAATTGCCCTGTCGCTCTCCCTAATGATTGCTTTCACATCATGCGGCGGAGCAGGAGACCAGTCTTCCACCAACTATAACACCATGAATTCTTTAGGAGACATTACGTATGAACTCCCTGAGGGATATACGTATGACATCGGTAACAGTGATTTTATTGTTTATAAAAAGGCAGTAAACGATAAACTTACTAGGAGAATATATGTCAACAAGATGAGTCAAAAACACTTGCAGGACCTGGACTCAGAGTATTCCTCTCCTGAAGAAGCTTACAATGCTGAAAAGCCCGCCGAAGATGACCCGGATGCCGAATTTGGCACTATCGCCGGTTACGAAGGATACACGTATATATCTCCTTATTATGAAGATGAACAGATCCATGCAGCGTATACCGCATTTATGGCAGATGATATTATGTATGATATTGAGTTGGGTACTTTTGATAGCGAGGAAAACCCCAACTACGAAGTTCCTTTAAGCGATGAAGAAATAGAGGAATATAAAGCATTCATTGCATCCATCAAACAGAAATAATGACCTTTACTATTAATTGATACCAGCACGCACGAGAGCACCGCACACCACGCGAAACGCTATCTCGTGCGTGCTCTTTTTCGCTTTGTCATTACAGCACCGCACGGAATTAACTCAACTCCTAATTCGTGGAGCCCTCCATTGGGCTCCACGGGTCTGCTTAGCCGATCGACCCGCTCTATAATGCTTCCTCTATCATAACGGCGTTGCCGCATTGTCGGAAGCATTGATCTCCGTGGCTAAGCTCCTCCGATAGATGCTGTCCGTGCAGGCTTCGTAGGCCCTGCCGGCCAGCGCTGGGTCTCTCGGAGCAGACCGGATCATTCATCTAAAGGAAATTAACACTCATTTTTTACCCTGCCAGTCTCAGCCACGTGCTTAGCACTTCAAAATAGGACTTTTCTTCTGTTTTCTACATTTTTAGCTAAAAACATCATATTATGTAGAAAACCACTCATTAATTCCATTGGTACCAAGCTCTGCTTGTCTTTTGACCTTAAATAATCAGAAAATGCTTTCCATTTTGAGGCTTCTACCTAGTCATTTCTCAAATATCTACAAATCAGCGCTCAGTTTTTCTACATAATTTTGAAAAAAATAGCGATTATGTAGAAACGTCAAGAAAACTCCTTTTGGGGACGGTGTATAATAGGTATGGGTGCAATGGACCCATTGGACCGTTCGGGGGAATTTCTTAAGAATGATAAAACAGCATCTGTAGATATAAAAAGGGATTAGATATCTGCAAAAATAACAAGGGGCTAGAAAAAATTATGCAGTACAAGGAACAGTTGGAAACCATAGCTTCTAATATGAAGCGTCAGCGGGATTTGTTAACGGCTGAGCTGGACGAACTGCCTGAAGGCATGCTTTTTATCGAGAGTAAAAATGGTACTTATTACTATTCTCAGAGAATTCCAAAGGGTGGGAATCACAAGAAAGAGCATCGGTTCAGTATAAACAATGATAACGATATGATTTTCTCTTTGACTCGTAAGAAGTATATCAGCGTTGCCCTTCCCGCCTTGGAGAAGAACATCAGCAAGATCGAAACTTTAGCGGACAAACTTGTGCTGACCGATGAGGAGTCTGTCATGCGGGAATTCATTAGTAAATACCCGCAGCTGGCTAATGGAATCTATCGGGCGGATGATGATCTAAATGAATGGCAGCGAGACTTCACTCCAATCGAAGGTTATTTCGAAGAAGATCTCAAATCCGTAACCGGCAAGGGTATGAAGACAAGGTCTGTCGGTGAACTCTACATAGCTTCGTGCCTGGATAAACTCGGCATACCTTACAGATACGAAGCGCCTCTGGGCATTCCTGACCTGAGTTATTTGCCGGACTTTACGATAATCAGGCCGCGAGACAGGAAGCTGTTTTACTGGGAGCACTTCGGTCTTACGGATTCAGACGAATACATTAAAAATGCCCTGGCAAAAGTCAGGGACTATATCCAGTATGGCATCGTACCATGGGACAATCTGATCATGACCTATAACTTCGCTGATGGGGGCCTTAATGCCAAACTTATCGATTCCATGATCGATGCGTGGTTGCTTTAGTATAATCGTTAGAGATACTGTACACAGTCCTCTCCGTAATCCGCGAGCCTTTTATCATGAGTGAGCAAGTAGACGTTTTCATATTTGGCCTGTGCAATCAGTATCCTGTCAAATGGATCCTTGTGTCTCCTTGTCGGTTCATTCAATCTGCATAGAGTTCCGATGTGGGCTGGTTCCAAATCCATCAGGTGATATCCCTCAGAACGTGCATCTCTATATAATTCCTCACAATTAAAGGAAAAGCTCATCGGATGCTTTTGATGTTTAATCTCTGTCTCCCATAAGGAAATAATGCTGTATTCGACATATGAATCCTCATCATCGATAATATCACGGACATCGCTGGGAAGAGTTTTGGGATCATATAGCGACCAGATCAAAAAATGGGTATCTAATATGAAATGCATCGTATCTTTTCTCCTTTATTCATCCTCAAACAGCTCAGCTATATCGTCATTATAAAATAATTCCTCCGGAGGCATTTTATATTTGCCCTCAAACATTCCCAGTTTTATTTTCCGCGGCTTTATAGGAAGCGGTTTCTTGTTCCGGAGTTTTTCCTGCCAGTTGCTTGCCGCGTTATAAGCATATCCTGACTCAGCGACTTCGAATTTCGCGTCATTGTCTAATGTGTAACTTGGATCTGGATTCAGGACAGCCTGAAGCTTTTGGATCGTGTTATACCTCGGCGATTTTGTTTCGCCGGAAAATATTTTCTGAACTGTACCTAGAGGAACTCCCGACAGCCTGGCTACTGTTTCATTTGTATAGCCAAGTTCTACTTTCCTTGCCTTCATCTCTTCTAAAGTCATAAGAGGTACACCTCCCTATAAAATCAAGTGTTTATCCCTTGAAAAATCAAGGTTTTCTGTTGTTGTTTACCTCATGAATGAGCCTGGATCATGGGCATCTCCGTGTATCTGGTACGAGAATAGAGGTGTTTTGGGTATACGAAGCAGAACGTCTGTCATTTTCCGATCTGCATGGCCTTGTGTATACCCTTCACTCTATGGCAGCGCACCTCCCGTTTCTACCAGGATTTCCTTCCTCTCGGATGGGTCCTAACTTCCTTCGTTCCGCCTGCCCATAAACAGGGTGCCAGCCCAGCTCCTTTACAGGGTCCATGCCCTCCGGTGAATATTCCCGCCGGCTACTGGCTCATTCTTTGTTTCAATTGTTTCTGGCTAACCGCACTCATACATCAGCACCTTTCGGCGGACGTTTCCTGATGCACTCACACTGTTGTCATTCCCGGCTCGTGACCGGAACCGGATCTCCGTTCTCACAGCTGCCCGGTTCTGGCCGCGAGCAGTGTTAGCTACTAATTCTAGGTCTTCTTCTCTGACTGTCTATGCTGCCAGTGCCATAGGCCTCTGGATGTCTCCGATCATCTTCGCCGGATCATATTCCCTGCCGGTCGTCAGCAGCATATAGAACAGTCTGATCAACTTGCATGCTACTGCGATCATCGACTGCATCTTTTTGAGTGGGTTCTTTTCCCTTGTCGTGTAATAATGATGGATGCCTTTGAACTCAGGGCTGTGTGCAACCACTGAGACTGCAGCCTCATACAATACATACCTAAGATGCTTTCTTCCACGGTAGCTTATGTGACTCTCGCCTTTATGCTTTCCCGATTCGTTCTTTACGATCGCATAGCCTGCCAGTTTCTGCACCTGTCTGGGGTCATCGAAACGTCTGATGTCCCCGACTTCAGCGATAAAACCTACGACTGTTTTCATTCCAACGCCTTTGATCGCAAGCACATTGTCTATGTGCGGAACTTCCATGATCTTTTCCTCGATCAGCTTCATTAACTCAGTTTCACGCTCTGTGTACATCTCGTAGTCTGCCAAAAGCATCCTGATCTCGATCCTTGCTGCATCGTGTGCTGAACGGCTCCCGATGCTGTGCTCTGCCGCCTCTACCAGGGTCTTTGCCCTCTTTAACCCAACGGCTCTCATCTTTGCATCTCTCCAGATCTTGTTCACTCCTGTGATGCCGAGTTCTACGATGTCCTCAGGAAGCGGTGCCTGCTTCAGGACCATTATCCCGCTGGCTGCCCACATATCTCCGTAAACGTCTTTGTAATTCGGAAAGTATATGCTGAACCATCTCGCGATCCTGTTCTTGAGCCTTGTGACCTCACTCTGCGCCTGCATCCTGAGTCCTGAGAGGCTTCTGATCTCCGCGTATACTCCTTCCGGTATGTACGGATAGGAGAATCTGCCTTCATTCACAAGTCCTGCTATTACCTTCGGATCCTTACGGTCGTTCTTGGACGGGTTGTTGTCGTCCAGTTCCTTGGATTTCTTGACATGATGCGGATTCACATGCACCGGCCTCATGCCGTTCTCCTGCAGGAACATTCCGAGGTTGAACCAGTAATGTCCTGTCGGCTCCATTCCCGGGATCACTTTGTCCTTGCCGTATCTCGTCATCAGTGCATTGATCCAGGATATTAACGTCTTGAATCCTTCTTCATCGTTGCTGAATTCGAGTGGCCTTCTGGAATATTCGTAGTTTCGCCAGTCGAATGCTCTTGCGAAGTGCGTCTCGCTCCCGACATCGATCCCTACGATCAGAGTTTTTTCAGTAATAGCTGCGATTTTTGCGTTCTGTGTGTTAGACTTCATTGTAGATACCTCTCTGTTTGTATTGGATTTGCCAACTGTCGTGGGTCAGCAAAAACAATCTTACACTGAGGTATCTTTTCTTGCACCTGCCTTTCTAGCAACTGCCTGTTTTTATGTTACAGGAAGCTCCTTTAACGATAAGTCACTAATTATCCTCTTTCATTTTTATTATACTCATATTATGATTGCAGTCAACCGTTTTATTTCCATTTTTGGTGCTATTTCGGTAGAGCGATTGTATGCCCCTTTTCAATTGTCAACCTCAATTATTTTTAGATTGACAATTGTCATTTTAACCGATACACTATCCGTGATGCTCGGTAGCACTTAATGTGTGAAGGGCAACAAATACCGCTGCCGACGAGCATTTAGCTTTTGCTGGACGATCATACCGACAGCTAATGGAGGCTCAAATGTCTAATCGCAATTCTAAACTATCCATACAGGATCTTTGTTATATATCTCTGTTCACGGCGCTCATCGCAGTGCTGGCTCAGATCAGCATTCCGCTTCCCGGCGGCGTGCCACTGACACTTCAGACTTTAGCGGTTCCTCTTGCGGGCATAGTGCTTGGCCCAAAGCGCGGAACTATATCGGCGCTTCTGTACGTGCTGCTTGGTGCGATAGGAGTTCCTGTCTTCGCTAACTTCACCGGTGGGCTCGGCATCGTAGTCGGTGTAACAGGCGGATTCATCGTTTCCTTCCCTATCATGGCTCTCTTTGCCGGATTCGCGGTAAACAAGAGTGTGAAGAATCCAATGCTTTGGGTATGGCTCGTACTTGGCGCTCTCGTTAACTACGCCATCGGAACTGTATGGTTCATGGTCGCGACAGGCACTGGCCTTGGCGCAGCGCTTGCAGCTTGCGTGGTACCATTCATCCCAACAGCGATAATCAAGATCATCCTCACAGGCTTCTTCGGAGTCATGCTGAGAAGAGCTCTTATGAAGGCTAACATCCTTCAACCGGAAGGCTCAATAAGACAGGTCAGACATGCAGAGTAAGAGTAAGAGCAGTTGCGACAGCAACAGTAACTTTAAAAGCATGAATAGCAGTGATAGCAATAGAAATGCAGATAGAAAGAATGCGGCATTCAGGGGAATCGATCAGATGATTTTTCTGAGGCCGCATCATTTATTATGTACGCAAGGCTACAGCGGAAAGGGCTACAGTGACGAGTTTACAGTTGGTATGGATCGCGTCACAGAGGCGCTCAGAGAGGATGCGGACATAATGGTGGATATAACGTTCTCCAGTGACAGCATCTGCGAGGCATGTCCTAAGCGCTATGAGGAAGGTAAATGTCTCGATGATGACAAGGTGCTTTTCTACGACGCTCGTGTCCGCGAGATACTCGGTCTCGAAGAAAAGCACTACTTATATCACGAACTGATAGACCTCCTGGACACATATCTTATGAGCGGCAACGGAGATGAGCTGCTACGAGCCATCTGCGGGGACTGCGCATGGTATCCGGTCAGTGCCTGCAGCCGGAATATCCTTTCGAAGAAATATGTAAAAACTTCAGAAGAATAACGAGAAAGTCTGAAAGATTCTTCATACAGGAAAGAAAAGCGGCTATCACCCAAAGAGTGATAACCGCTTCTTTAGTTTTTGAATTCAAGCTTTAATAAAGCGAAGTATTATTTAACCAAAATACCTTTTCAGAAGGCCAGCAAATGCCTGTCCGTGTCTCGCCTCGTCTCTTGCCATCTCGTGAACGCTGTCGTGGATAGCGTCGAGTCCGAGCTCTTTTGCCTTCTTGGCCATAGCTGTCTTATTCTTGCAAGCGCCGTTCTCAGCAGCTACTCTCATCTCGAGGTTCTTCTTTGTGCTGTCAGTAACGACTTCGCCTACCATCTCAGCATATCTGGAAGCGTGATCTGCCTCTTCGAAAGCTGCTCTTCTCCAGTACTCGCCGATTTCAGGATATCCTTCTCTGAAAGCAACTCTGCTCATAGCGAGATACATACCAACCTCGGTGCACTCACCCATGAACTCAGCCTTAAGGAAGTCGAAGATCTCCTGATCAACGCCCTGAGCAACGCCTACTACGTGCTCGGAAGCCCATGTCATAGCTGCGTCTTCATCCTGTTTTTTAAACTTCTCTGCAGGAACTCCGCACTGTGGGCACTTTTCAGGTGGAGTGTCGCCTTCATGAACGTAACCGCATACGCTGCAAACCCATTTTGCCATAATAATTTCCTCCTAATTGTTTCTTTGAATTTTCAAGGTATCGACCCGCTCCGGCCTGAGCCGGAATAGGTAGATCCATCTGTGAGCCGGGCATTTCTCACCCTACTCATACCTACCTCGTTATGGTAACACAAGTTGCGTCATCTTGCACCAATGTTGATACATCTTTCACAAGATTTTCAAAAATTGAAATATTTCTGTAATATATGTTATGCTTTACATACACGTAAGGAGGACAGACCGATGAAGATCCATAAATCCGCTGAGGACTACCTTGAGGCTATGCTAATACTCGAGGAAGAGAAAGGCTACATAAGATCGGTAGATATTGCGAGGCGACTCGGTGTCACAAAGCCGAGCGTGTCTTACGCGTGCAAGCAGCTGCGTGAAAGTGGCTACATCAACATGGATGCCAATGGCCCTATAACTCTGGCGCCTCCGGGATACAAGATCGCGAAGAGGATCTATGAGAGGCATAAGGCTCTGACGGCTTTCCTCTCAAAGCTCGGAGTAAGCGAAGAGCAAGCCGAGGAAGATGCGTGTGAGATCGAGCATGTTATCAGCCACGAGACTTACGTTGCGATTTGCGACTTTGTGAACGAGGGAGAAGACGAAAAGCTCGGCACTTATGATTTCGAGTAACGCTTGGTAAAATACGGTTGCGGCACATCTTTGGGGCTCCGCATAACATCAACTTTAATATGGTATATGGAAGAGGAAGTGGCCAAGAAAGTCACTCCCTCTTTTTTAAATCGGAACGAAGTAGCTCAATTAGGAGATGCCTCTTTTTTTGACACAGAAAAGGAAGCAGCCCAAGAAACTGCTTCCCTTTATTTGTATTTTACATGTATGCAATCATAATCTAAGCGCGTCTACTGAGCTCTGTAGATCTTAATACATGATCTATGTAAAGATCTAAGAGCGGCCACTATGCCTGAAAGTGGTCTGCAAAAGCGCTTAGCGGCGTGTATCGGTGCACACTATTTGAGGATGATAGTGTTGTCGATCTCCTGTGGCTCGTCTGCCATAGCCTTGAGGCTCTCAGCGAGATCAGATACTGTTGCTGTCTTTCCGTCATTTGCGGATACAGCCTCAGCAGCCTCGACAGTGCTCTTGTCCATGATGATCGTAGCTGCCTTTGTAGCAGGCTCCTCTGCAGGAACTTCTACATCTGGCTCAGCTTCCATCTCGAGGTCTCTGATAAGATCGAACTCATCGGCATCGATCCTCTCGAGTTCTGTCTCAAGCATCTTGCGGAAGTTAGCTTTGAGTCTATTGACTTTTGTGCTGAGGATGGAGTGCTCATCTGTCAGCTTTCTTACGTTGACCTTTGCGTCGAGCAGCATGTTCTCAGCTTCGAGCTCTGCGTCTCTCATGATAAGCTCAGCTCTTCTCTCAGCGCTTGCCGAGATGTCTGCCATAAGCTTCTTAGCTGTCTCGAGAGTCTCAACCATAGCGTTGTCGTCTTTCTGAGCCTCTTCAAGCTGCTTCTCGAGCTGTTTGATCTTGTGCGCCATCGATCTGTTGTCGTTGAGCACCTTCTCGTAATCAGCTACTATGATGTCCAGGAACTCATCTACTTCTCTGGAGTTGTATCCCTTTTTGTCACGGCTGAATTCTTTCTTATCGATATCAATAGGCATTATCATAGTGTCTGCACCTCACCTTTCCTTCTTGGTTGTATGTCCTTGTGTATCCGTATATCTTTACCACGGGCTTTCGTTCTTTGGCTTGCCCGCTTCTGTTGCTCTGTCTACCATTGCTTTAATGTTAACATTGTGTGGAGCAAAAAGGTAGATGTTCTGGTTGACTCTCTGGATGTTGCCCGAGAGTGCATATGTGGCTCCGCTTAGGAAGTCGAACATCTTACGAGCCAGATCTGTCTCGACCTTTTCGAGATTGATGATCACAGGCTTGTTGTTCCTGAGATTGTCGACGAGCTTGCGGCATTCGTCGAGATTCTTAGGCTCGATGACCACCATCTTGAAAGCTCCGGAGTCGTTTCTCGAAGCCCTGTCCACTGTGTCTTTGCTGGCAGCAAATCTCTGTGGAGGCTCGAACGCGCTCATTGGAGGCGGATTGATTATTCCTGTAGTAGCCGGTTTGCTGGCAGCAGGAACAGGAGCGGTAGTTCCCCTGAGCTCTCTCTTGTATTCGTCTATCTCTTCCTGGGAGATATCGTCCATATCTTCATAGTCTTCATCAACGATTCCGACCAGATCTTTCATCTTATCCATGAAACCCATATTGATTGCATCCTCCTCTATCTGTAGTTACGCGGCCCGAAAATCGAGCTGCCCACTCTGACCATTGTTGAACCTTCTTCTATTGCTACTTCGAAGTCTCCCGACATTCCCATCGAGAGCTCGGTAGGGGCGAAGCGTTCCGCCGGGAGATCCCATTTCTTCATCTCGCTGAAGAGCGATGCCGCTTCTTTGAAATATGGCCTTGCGTCTTCGGGCTCGGCTGCTATAGGAGGTATGCACATAAGTCCGCATATCCTTACGTTGCCGCAGTCGGCCGTTATTTCTTCGCAAAGCTGTTTTAACTCGCTTGCAGAAATACCCGATTTGGTCTCTTCCATTGCGGAGTTTATCTCGATCAGCACATCCATCACTATGCCGTGCGCCTCGGCACGCTTATTGATCTCGTGCGCGAGTTTGAGAGAATCCACCGAATGGATCATCACTACCTTGTCTATTATCTGCCTCACCTTATTGGTCTGAAGATGACCTATAAGATGCCAGTTTACCGGCTTTACATCTTCGTATTTTTCGAGCACTTCCTGGACCCGGTTTTCGCCGATATCCGTAGCGCCCGCGTCTATTGCTTCGTTTATCTCAGAAGCCGGATGCGTCTTTGTTACTGCTATCAGCTTTACATCTGCAGGGTCTCTGCCGCATCTCTTCGCGGCTTCATCTGCTCGTCTTTTAACTTCTGCGTATCTTTCACTTACACTCATGTTTACTGTTCAGCCTCTGTTTCTTCTTCGGCCTGGCCCTCGGCTGTGCCTTCGGTCGATTCCTGCTCGGCTTTTACTGCTTCCTCTGCAGCAGCTTTCTCTGCGGCGGCTTTCTCAGCAGCAGCCTCAGCGGCGGCCTTCTCGACCTCGGCCTTCAGATTCGCCATATCTTCTTCGCTAGGCTCGGATATGATCTCGTCATATGTACCGATAGTCTCGACGTAATTGCCTTCGGTGTCTACATACAAATCTGAATAAACAACACACTGGGTGCCGTTATCTGCCTTTATTGCGACCGGAGTGAAAATGTGATTTCCGAGTTTATCCTTTACAAACACGCCGATCTGCCCGTTAGGATCTTCAACTATGCTGGAATCTTCGAGCACCAGGCCTTCGGCGCGGCGAAGGGTCACTGTTGTGTCGAGATTTCTCACCTTGAAGAACCCGTCAAAGAACGACTTGCACGACAGGGTGACCTTGGAGTACTTGCGCCCCGCGAGCACCTGGCTCACTGTGACCTCTACGTCTGTGCCATTCGCGTCGATGATGACGGTTTCACCCGGTATGTATTTCTCGGCTTTTTTATTGCTCACATAGAAGACGAGATACCACTTGGCATTCTTGACCACCTTGAATATCGGGTAGCCGGCGCCACAATTTTTCTTTGGCACCTCTATCGCTTTACGCCCGGTAAGTGCTTTGTAGTCTTTGTAAGTAATGGTGTCGAGCGCGTCTGTGGAAAGCTTTGCTTCGGCTCCGTCAACATAGTAGCTGACGTAACCCGCGCTGGTGTTGTGGCCATCTGTGACCTTGACCGAGTCGCCGAGTTCTTTCAGGATATCTGTATACTTGCCGTAACTCTTTTCTTCAGTACCGGAGGCAAGTTCACCATTTTCACCTTTATTGGTGACTTCTGCATCGCTTACTTCGGTATCCGGAGTCAGTTCTACGACATGTGTGTTTGCCTTGACGAGTTTGTCAGCATCAGCGAGCCGGTTTATAGTACTCGCCTCTGAGGCCACGTAAACAGTCTCATCTCTCACAATAAAAGCAGAGACCTCATCTTTGACGTCTATGCTGCCGTATTCCGCTATATATGTCTTCTCGAGCATTCCTCTGACTGATGGAATCACGTAGATTGCAACCAGACAGACGGCGATAAGCCCTACGTATATCGCTATCGCTACGATCCATTTTCTCTTCATAGTCTTCTTCGCATAGTATACAACAAAAAAGCTTCCGAGTACAATATATATTTACTCGGAAGCAGTGCAATTACCACATTTTGTGTTAAGTGCGAAACATTATTTTTCGTTATTTTGCTGCAGATACTTTTCGAGGATCTTCTTTTGTCTCTTTGTGAGCTGCGGGTCACTCGCCACGTACTTGTCAAACAAGTCCGGGCGGCGCTCCTTTGTGAGCGCGAGAGACTGTTCCCAGCGCCAGATGTCGACTTCCCCGTGGTCTCCGGAGAGAAGTATGTCGGGGGCAGGCTCTCCCTCGAATACCGCCGGCCTTGAATACTGCGGGTATTCGAGGAGCCCGGAGTATATGGACTCATCGAAGGCGGATTCTTCACTCGAAAGCACCCCAGGAATAAAGCGTGACACCGCGTCTATGAGAACCATAGCAGGGAGTTCTCCTCCGGTGAGCACGTAATCTCCTATCGAGACATCGCGTGCGCCGAGCATATCGAGGGCGCGCTGATCCACGCCTTCGTAATGGCCGCAGAGGATGGTGATCTCGGCGGCTTCGGAGAGCTCGGACACGAGCTCGGGCGAGAGCATCTCGCCCCGCGGCGACATGTAAATGACGTCGCCGCCGAAGCCGCTCTGCCTGAAAGCGTCCATTATCGGCTGCGCCTGCATCACCATGCCGGCGCCCCCTCCATACGGAGTGTCGTCGACCCGGTTGTGCTTGTCAGCCGTATAGTCTCTGATATCCACTATGTTCAGCTCTATTATTCCATTGTCTATCGCCCTTCCCGTCATGCTCTCGCGAAGTGGTGAGAACATCTCAGGAAAGATAGTAAGAATATTGACCTTCATCGTTACACGTTATCTTACGGGCCCCGCCTTCTTAAGGCAGAGAAGAATTATCGTATGGATCCCTGTCTTCTTAAGGCGAAGCGAAATTGTAAAACGGTTTCCCGCTTAAATATCTCCTAGAAAAATCCCGGGATCAGCTCTACCTCGATGATCCCTTCCTCTTCATCTATCCTACGCATGAATTCGTCGACCGCGGGTATCAGCACAGTCTTTCCCTCAGGAGTTTCGACCTCAAGTATGCTCTGCGCTGTGTTCTGTATCACATCACGTAGCACGCCTATCTCTTGTCCCTTAGCGCCTTCAGCATTTTGCACATCCTCAGCACCACCGGCCACGCCCGCTACATCAATAACTCGGCAGCCGATGATGTTTCTGACATAATGCTCACCTTCAGGGAGAGGCTCAAGCGCGTCCGCTTCGATATATACCTCAAGCCCGCGTATCGCCTCAGCGGCATTCCTGTCATCGATGCCTTCGAGCTTCACAACAGGCCTGTCCTTCTGATACCTTACGCGCTGCACTTCTGCGCTGATATCTCCGGAAGCGCCGTCTGCCCTGCCTTTTCCCTTTTGATTCCTTGCATGCTTAAGAAGGAGGACTTTGCCCTCCTTCAAATTCGTCGAGTCATGCTGATAGAGCGTGATCCTGACTTCGCCCTTCAACCCGTTTGGACTTCCGACTTTGCCTATTAAGACCTGCTCTTCGCTATTCGTCTTCTTCAACTATTTCTACCGAGACCCTGACGTTCTGCTTGATCGCAGCCGCCTTGACCACTGTCCTGATCGCCTTTGCGATCCTTCCGGACTTTCCGATGATCTTGCCGATATCTTCATCGGCAACCTTAAGCCTGACGACAATATTCTTGCCATCGACTTCTTCACTTACCTGAACTTCATCGGGTCTGGTCACAAGCGCCTTAGCGATTACTTCTACCAGACTTCCCATGATGCGCCTCCTTATTCGATCGCGCCGGATTTCTTGAGAAGTGCGCGAACTGTATCTGTAGGCTGAGCTCCGTTAGCAAGCCACCTCTTTGCAGCCTCGTTGTCGATGATGATCTCGCTTGGGTCCTTCAGAGGATCGTATGTACCGATCTCTTCGATGAACTTACCGTTTCTAGGTGTTCTCGAGTCTGCTACTACTACTCTGTAGAAAGGCTTCTTGTGAGCTCCCATTCTCTTAAGTCTGATCTTTACCATTTTTTGATTTCCTCCATTTATAAATAGTATGTTGTTGATTATGCTAATATCCTTTTGGCCGCCAGCTTTTGCCGGTGAACTTTGGATGATATGCCTTTATTATTACAAGCCTAGGTTGCGCATCATACTACGCGCCTTCTTCGAGTCAGGATTTGCGATCACCTTGGTCATCTTCTTCATCTCTTCGTACTTCTTGATGAGCTGATTTACATCCTGCACTGTGTGGCCGCTACCCGCGGCGATCCTTTTGCGTCTCGAAGCGTTGAGCACGTTAGGCTTGGCTCTTTCGAAAGGAGTCATAGACAGTATGATCGCCTCCCATTTCTTGAGCTCTGCCCTGCTCTGCTCGAAGTTTATCTCTCTCTTCTGAGCCGCGGAGATACCCGGGATCATGTCGATGAGTTTGCTGATGCCTCCGAGTTTGTTGATCTGTCTCATCTGTCCGAGGAAGTCTTCAAGATCGAATTTGTTGCGTCTGATCTTTTCCTCGAGCTTGCGGGATTCTTCTTCATCAAAGGCGTTCTCAGCCTGCTCGATCAGCGACATCACGTCGCCCATTCCGAGTATCCTCGAAGCTATCCTGTCCGGGTGGAATGGCTCAAGAGCGTTGTACTTCTCGCCGGTACCCATAAATTTGATAGGCTTGCCCGTAACGGACTTGACCGAGAGAGCAGCTCCGCCTCTGGAGTCACCGTCCATCTTTGTCATGATGATGCCGTCTACGCCGAGCGCTTTATTGAATCCGTCAGCGATGTTTACAGCATCTTGACCTGTGAGGGCGTCTACTACGAGCAGTATCTCGTGTGGCTTGATGGACGACTTCAGATTCTTGAGTTCGTTCATCAGTTCTTCGTCGATCTGGAGACGACCTGCCGTATCGACTATGAGAACGTTGCAACCTTTGCGCTGAGCGTCTTGTATCGCTTCCTCGGCGATCTGCACTGCATTGCGCGACTCTCTGTTCACATAGACCGGCGTGTTGACCGCTTTACCTACGATCTCGAGCTGATCTATAGCCGCCGGCCTGTAGATATCGCATGCGGCGAGCATTGGGTGCTTGCCTGTCTGCTTGAGCCATGCTGCGAGCTTGCCCGCGGTGGTTGTCTTACCTGTACCCTGAAGACCGACGAGCATGATCACCGTGAATCCGCTTGGTGAGAAAGTCAGCTTGCTTGCTGAGCCTCCCATCATGTCTACGAGCTCATCCTTGACGATCTTGATTACCATCTGATCAGGCGTCAAGCTGTCGAGGACTCCTGCGCCGAGCGATTTTTCTTTGACTACGGCAACGAAATCCTTTACGACCTTGAAGTTGACGTCAGCCTCGAGAAGAGCCATTTTGACGACGCGCATAGCGTCTTCAAAGTCCTTCTCGGATACAACGCCCTGACCTCTTAAGTCTTTGAACGCTCCCTGTAATTTTTCGGATAATCCTTCAAATGCCATTATGCTCTACTCCGCAATTTCTGTAATAAGTGCTTTGAGTTTGTCCGCTACCTTTTTACTGAGCCCGGCATCTCCGATGATCCCGAAGGCCACCGCAGCGCGCTCTTGATTTTTCTCATAAGCGGCTATGAGCCCTAGCTTGTCCTCATATTCCTCAAGCGCTTTTTCTGCTTTCTTAAGTGTGTAATGCACCGCCTGCCTGCTCTGTCCGAGTTCTTCTGCTATCTCGGAGAGCGAGAGATTGTCTTCGTGATACATGGACATGACTTCCCTTTTTGGCTCACTCAGAAGGCTGCCATAGAAGTCATATAGCATGCTTGCGTATTCTATTCTGTCTATATCCTCTCTCATCTTCATCTCCGAAAAAACAGCGGTGCGCGGCATTTTGCCGCTCGCACCGCTATATATTAGCATTACGCCATTGCCTTGTCAAACATTTTATTTGACAGATTTAAACTATTTCTCAAGGCCGGTCAATTCCCTGTTATTCGAACGAGATGATATCCTGTGTCAGTTCGTCAACAGTTACGTTTACGTTATGATAACGCTCTCTCTTCTCTGTGATCTTGCCGAAGTTGATAGCTTCCTGTGGGCAGTAGTTTACGCAGCCGCAGCAGGAGATGCACTTGTCGCCAAAGATAACGGCCTTGCCCTGATAACGGATGTTACCTGTTGGGCAGAGCTTTGCGCACTGTCCGCACATTACACAGTTGTCGTTTGCCTTAAGGGTCATGCCGATGGAGCGAGCCATCTCTGTCCACTTAGCATGCTCAACTTTGTTGGCAACAGCCTTTGATGGTTTTCTCTTAGTCTTGATCTCGGCCTTGACCTCATTCGCGATCTTCTCTGCAAAGTGCTCGCTCCTTGCCTGAGCAGCCTCTGCGCCCATAGGAGGCATCATCATCGTATGAGGGAAGAGCCAGATAGCAGTGCACTGATGTGTGACTTTCTTCCAGTAGTCGAGTGGGATCAGCTCGTTGAGTTTGTAAAGGCCCTCTCCGGCGTAAGCCGAGCACTGCTGGATAGCGAATGTATAAGAATCAGGGCTTACCTTGATGTCGTGGAGATATCTCTCAACATGTCCAGGAAGTCCGCCGCCGTAGCATGGGAAAATGAAGCCGACTCTCTTGGCTTCTCTTACATCAGTAATGGCAGGGTACTTACGCATCATGATGATGTCTGTATTGCCAAGGCTCTTTGCGATATTCTTGGCCATATCGAGGCAGTTACCTGTACCCGAATAACAGAAAATAACATTCTCTTTCATTTTTATCACCTCTTGTGCTTAGTCTGTGATATTCCATCCCGCGATACGGATCATCGGGGGAACTCATCCGACAGCAATTGCAATATCTACAATTTACAAAAAAGATTGTATCACGCTAAGCATTAGCTAGGCAATAAAAAAGGAAACCAAACGCATCGATTTGGTTTCCCATTTTCCTTGATTTGTGACATTTTGAGCCAAGCGCCTTGCCCTTTTGCCTAACAAGGGCTCACAGACTGCAGCCCCTATTCTTCTGCCTCTGCCTCAGGCTCTTCTTCAGGCTCTGGCTCGTTAAGCTCAGCGATTACTTCGATCTCACAAAGCACTCCCATAGGAAGTTCCTTTACAGCCACGCAGCTTCTTGCCGGCTTACTTGTGAAATAACCCGTGTATACCGCGTTGAAATCCGCAAAGTCTGCCATGTACGCAAGGAAGCATGTTGTCTTCACTACCTTGGAGATATCCGAGCCCGCCGCTTCGAGAAGCGCTCTTACGTTTCTGCATACCTGATGCGCCTGTTCCTGTATGCTGCTTCCATTTACCTGGCCTGTGAGCGGATCGAGAGCGATCTGTCCCGATGCGAATACGAACCCGTTGCTTACGATCGCCTGTGAATATGGGCCAACTGCCCCAGGTGCCTTATCTGTGCTGATGATCTTCATTCTATTCACCTCTTAAAAAACTTGACCGAGATAACCCAAAATATTTGAATGCTCTGGTTTTTCACGCCTTAAGTATACACTATTTTCTAAAGATCTTCTATCACGGTGTTTACCCATTTGCCGGAGCGATAACGGTAAAGCAGTATCGTCGCCTTCACCACGCTCTCCGCACGGGTCAGAAGCACCGCAAGGTGGATAGGCAAATGCAGCACCAATGCCGCGATAAACGCCAGTGGAACCGCGACGAACCACACCGTGCTGCATTCCGCAAGCATCGCGAAACGCGTATCTCCTCCGGCTCTTAGCACTCCGGTGATCATAAGCCCACAAAACACATCGATGAACATAGTGGCGCCGAAGACTATAAGTATGTGGAAGGTATCCATGCGCCCTTGCTCGCTCAGTTTGAAGAGCCCGGAAAACGGCATGGCCGTAGCTATAGTGACCGCGCCTACCACAAGGCCCACGGTGATCCCGACTTTGATTATATGTTTCGACAGGCGCCACGCGTATTCCTTGTCGCCTTCGCCGAGTTTCTCTCCTATTAATATAAGGGCAGCATCGCCTATGCTAAATGATGCGAAGCTGAATATGTTGAATATGGAATTGGCCGCCTGGTAGGCCGCATACGCGGTGGTACCAATGCGGTTATATGCCGCAACGTACATCGTCTGCCCCAGCGACCACAGGAATTCGTTGATGGTAGTTGGAGTAGCGTTTTTGATGACCCTCCTGACGAGTTCTTTGTCCCAGCCGAAATAGCTGACGACGCTTCCGCTGAACTCATTCGAACTTCTGAATGCGAAGTAAAGGTTGAGGAGAAGCTCGAGTGTCCTTGCGCATATCGTACCGACAGCGGCTCCTGCTACGCCAAGCCTCGGCATGCCGAGCTTTCCGAATATGAATATGTAGTTTAGGATGGTGTTGCTGCTGAACACCACGCTGCTTATTATCAGTGGGATCCTCACCTGCTGAGTGGATCTGAACGCCATCTCCATAGGTGACGAAACAGCAAGCATCAGAAATGCCGGGCTGCATATCCACACATACTTAGCCGCCAGGGCCTTTACCTCGGCATCTTCAGTGTATATCGACAGTATCGGATATGTCAGGAGATCAGCAGCGAGAAGTATCACAAGGCCAAGCCCGGCAAGCAGCGTAATCGCGAGGCCCGTAACCTTTCGGATATTCGCCATGTCTCTCGTACCGTAAAACTGCGCAGCGAAAGTCGCTGTGCCGCTCACGAGTCCAAACAGCACGAGGTAGTGTACCATGAACAGCTGTCCGCCTACTCCTACCGCGGCAAGCTCAGTCTCGCCAAGAAAGCCCACCATAAGATTATCAACCATCGTAAGGGTGGCTGAAACAATGCCCTGCAGGGCGATAGGCGCAGCTATCTTCGCCAGTTTTCTGTTGAGTGCTCCAGTACTGATTTCCATGTCAGTTCAATACTACTGTGATCATTCCCATGGAAGTAAGTATACCATTATGACGCTCATCTAAAACAAAATAATTGACAATAGCCCTCAGATTTGAGGCTATTGCCATTTTTCAGCATGTGCTTGTCTAATTCGCCCAAAAGAACAAAGCAAGAGCAATATAATCCGAGAGCGATCGCGGACAGCCTACTTACTGTGGCCGCAGCGATATTTCCCAGTATCCGGGTCGAACATTTTCGACGGACACGAATCCGCATACGGGCATCCTATGCACTTGGTGCCCTTCTTCTTTTCCTTATATATATATCTTATCGCCAGCCCCAGTATCACTGCGATCGCGATTATTGCTATTATCGTTGCTGTATTCATTGTTCCATTCCTTTAACCCGGCAAGCCCTATCGGTAGCCCGTTTTATTCTACTGCTTTCAGATCTTAGTCTCCGCCGGACGCATTCCTCTATATGTATGAAGATATGAAGTCCGCGCAGAAGGATATGGTTATTATACCTTCTGCACGGACCCATGTGGAGATGATTATCAGTAATTGACTCTTGCCAATTATCAACTCTTGTTGATCGGTCTTTTGAGACCGTTCGGCATGCTTAATGCCGACTTGTTGCGATACTAATTATGCAGCTGCACCTTCCTTCGAGGATTTCGCGTGGAGCTCATACTGCTCGTCGAAGTGAGCTCTTACTTTCTTCGCGATCAGCACTAAAGCCGCTACCATGCAGAGTACTGCGATAAGTCCAGGTACGAATCCTGCTGCGAAGTGGCCTTCTGTGAAGAGTGTGCCGAACTGGTTGACCAGGAACGCGATGGTGTATCCTGTTCCGAGTTGCAGTCCGATAGCTCCCCAGAGCCAGCCCTTGCTCTTCATCTCTGAGTTCATAGCTCCGATAGCCGCGAAGCATGGAGGTGTGTAGAGATTGAAGAAGAGGTATGCAAGTGCTGTTACCGATGTGAGGCCCATTGTCATTGCGACTGTGTTAGCGCCGCCTGTCATTGCGAGCTCCTCAGTATCGATGAATGCTGTCAATCCGTAAACTACAGCGAGTGTACCAACTACGTTCTCCTTAGCGATGAAGCCTGTGATAGCTGCTGCTGCGAGCTGCCATACTCCGAATCCGAGTGGGATAAGAAGCACTGCGAATGGGCTTGCGATCGAAGCGAGGATCGATGTGCTCTCAGCGCCTTCCTCGACCGGCTGGAAGTGCCAGTTGAAGCTCTGCATTACCTGTACAACAGTGTTGCATACGAGGATGATTGTAGCAGCCTTTACGATGTATGCTCTGGCGCGCTCCATCATCATCTTGAACGCGAACTTGAGGCTAGGTGCTTTCCACTTAGGGAGCTCCATGATGAAGAAGGATTTTCTGTATTTATACCCTGTGATTCCCTTGATGAGCAGTGCTCCGAGGAAGATCAGAACGAGTCCGAGGAAGTAGCTCAGTAAGCTTACCCAGCTTGCTCCTGCGAAGAACGCACCAGCGAAGAGAGCGATAACAGGGATCTTAGCTCCGCAAGGGATGAATGTTGTGAGCATCGTTGTTGCTCTTCTCTCTCTTTCGTCACGGATAGTTCTGCATGCCATGATAGCAGGGATTCCGCAACCTGTTCCGATTACTACAGGAATAACTGACTTTCCGGAAAGACCAACTCTCTTGAAGATCGGGTCCATTACGGCACTTACACGAGCCATGTATCCGCAGTCCTCGAGGAGGGCGATCAAGAAGTACATTACCATTACGAGTGGCAGGAAACCTACTACAGCTCCTACGCCGCCGACGATACCGTCAGCAAGGAGAGCCGAGAGGATCGGTGGTGAATTCTCGAGCTGAGCTGCTACCCACTCCTGGAATGTTTCGATCCAGCCAACGAGCCAATCCGCTACGAGAGGTCCGAGCCATGCCTGAGATACCCAGAATACGAACCACATTACTGCAGCGAAGACCAGGATACCTGCGATAGGGTTTGTCAGCACGTTGTCGACAGTGTCGGCCTTTGTTGCCTCGGCAGACAGCTGCTTACGCGTCTCTACGTCAGCTACGATATTGTTTACGAATTCATAACGCTTGCGGTCTTCTTTGTCTACGGCCGCTTTGTCGTGAAGGTTGATATCTGCCTGGAGATATGGAGCCTTCTGTGTGGTTCCGGCGAGCGAGATCGCTGTCTTGATCACCTCGTCGAGGCCCTTCTGCTCGATGGAGATAGTATCGAATACAGGGCATCCGAGCTTAGCGCTCAGCTTTGCTGTATCGATTTTTGTTCCCTCTTTTTCGTTGATGTCGCCCTTGTTCAGGGCTACAACTACAGGGATCCCGAGCTCGAGGAGCTGGGTCGTGAAGAACAGGGACCTACTCAGATTTGTAGCGTCCACGATGTTTACGATTGCATCCGGGTTAGCTGTACGTACGTACTCGCTTGTGATGCCTTCTTCAGGAGTGAATGGTGACATCGAGTAAGCGCCCGGAAGGTCGACGGCAATAACATCGTCTCTGCCGGCGATCTCTTTCTTGATTGTGTACTCTTTGCTTCCGACCGTTACGCCGCCCCAGTTTCCGACTTTCTCACTTCTGCCGGTGAGGGCGTTGTACATGGTCGTCTTTCCGCTGTTTGGATTGCCCGCAAAAGCAATTCTCATAGTGATGACCTCCCAAAATATACTATTCCATTAATTTCCTATGGTTATCTATGGTTTCCCACGATTTATGAGCCGCGCTGCTTATTGCGCGTTTTGATCACCGCAGTAAGGCCGAGTGCAGTCTATTGCCTGCCCGATATCTCCGCAGTTAGGCCAAGTGCAGTCTATTGCCTGATATCCCTACAGTTACAGCACGATCGCTTCTGAAAGCAGCTGGTCAAGATTGTATCTGCCATCCTTGATAACCACGATGCAGCTCTTTCTCTTCTTTGAGATAAGAGTGATTGGCTCTCCCGGATAGCAACCGAGTCTGAAGAGAAATGAATTCATCTCGTCATCTTCGGTATTGATTTCTTTGATGATATAAGTCTTGCCCGGCTCCGCATCGAGAAGAGTGATGTTGTCCTTTTTCTCTTCTGCTACTGCTGATGTTTCTTTCGCCGCCGTTTTTTCATCGGCTTTGAATAATGATTTCATTGTGAGTTCCATTTGATTTCCTTTTTTTATTAGTGCACTAATTGTTTAAATATTCGAACATAGTTAGTCTTGCTAAACTAACCACGTTAGTTATATCTAATTCACTTGGGAGTGTCAAGGATTTTCGCGTATTTTCATACTGATTTCCTAGGAAAATACAGAATAGTGACATACTCCCACCACTTTCGCATCAGCTTAGAAGTGGGGGGCGATCTGCGCGGAGGAGTTATATGGAAACTGCACTTATTCGCCTCAAACCATATAACTCCGCCGGTTGCACAAGGAGCGACCAGTACGGTGAGTTATATGGAAATCGCCCCTAACCGCCTCAAACCATATAACTCCGCCGGCCACATAAGGAGCTGCTGACGTGGTGAGTTATATGGAAATCGCCCTTAACCGCCTCAAACCATATAAATCAAGTTCGGCGGTGGCGCGTGCAAAAGTGAAAGTTTATATGGTAACCGCCCCTGAATGCCTTAAACCATATAACTCCGCCAGCCACTTAGGGAGAGATCGGAATGGTGAGTTATATGGAAATCGCCCTTAACCACCTCAAACCATATAACTCCATCGGCCACATAAGGAGCAATCACAAAAAACGGTTGCTTCACTATGGAAGCAACCGTCGTAAGAATTGTATTTCGGCCAATATGCCAAATCCACATATTACATGCCCAAAATGTCTAGTCCTCTAATACTCCAGATCTACATATTACATGCTCAGTATATCTACGCCTTTGTAGAGATCGAGGTCAACTGCCCTCTTCGCTTCAAGAGCCTTGGTGATATCCATATCGATGATCTGGCCGTCTCTTTCG
>CADAUB010000014.1 GCA_902790965.1 uncultured Eubacteriales bacterium
GTAGACAACCGCTGGATGGATCACATCGACGCGATGGATCAGTTGAAGGAAGGTATCGGCCTCAGAGGAATCGGTCAGCAGGACCCTGCGGTAGCTTACGCCCAGGAGGGCTTCGCTATGTTCGACGAGATGGTCGCGGATATCAGAGAAGAGACCGTCAAATTCTGCTACAATGTAACTGTGACAACAAGGACCGAGAGACGCAATGTCGTAAGCGGCAGAGTCTCGGCGGCCAAGGAAGAGTACAGAGATGATGAGGCTGCTTCGCAGGGCGGCGTTAGGAGACAGGGAGGCAGCATGCCTACGGCAGCTCCTAAGGCAGAGAAGACCGGCAAGCAGGAGACTATCCGCCGCGACATGCCTAAGGTAGGGCGCAACGATCCTTGCCCATGCGGAAGCGGCAAGAAGTACAAGAACTGCTGCGGCAGAAACGCGTAAAAGGCGCGCGGGGAAAGTCATGTATACGGTCTAACATGATCGGTTTGAAAAAAGGAGTGAGTGACTATGGCTGTAATCATTATTATCGTGGTATTGATAGCGATATTCGTGCTGTATGCGTACAATTCGCTGACAAAGGACAAGAACCGCATAGAGCTGGCTGAGGTGGAACTCAAAAAGTATGAAGAATCTGGCACACCGGAAGAGATCGACAAGGCGAAGAAATACTACAACGCTGTGCTCAGAGACTACAACACCAAAGTAGAGAGCTTCCCATTCAGCATCGTTGCAGAGATGTTTAACTTCCCTAAGATCCACACGGAAAACTTTGATGAGGGAAACTAATTTGAGGTACTGCCATGAAAGGTAAACTTTTCAAAAAGATATTTGTGGTGTTCGCCGCCTGCGCTGTCATAGTGCTGGCGACACCTCTTGGCGTAGGCGATGTCTCGGCAGACGACAACACGATGTACACGCTCAATTACGACGTGACCGTAGATGTTTCCGAGGACAACTCCTACGATTACCAGGAATACATCAACATGTATTACGTGACAGCTCATCACGGTATCTACAGATATATACCGCAGAGCGGTCAGAGGGTCAGCAACATAAGAGTGCCGGGCTACGATTTCGAGACTTACAACGAGTCGGGCAACAAGGTAATCAAGATCGGAAGTGGCAACTATACGCTTGTCGGCCAGAATCCTTACAACATCACGTATAATATCGCGATGTACGAAGATGAGAATGAAGAAAAGGATATGCTGCTCCTCAACCTTATCCCTACAGGATGGGAGACGGGCATCAAGGAGAGCAAATGCGTGATCAACCTTCCTAAGGAGGCGGATCTCAGCAAGGCCAAGGTGTACTCCGGCCCTTACGGAACAGAGTCAAATTTGCTGGACGCTGTGATGGAAACGAGCGAAGACGGTAAGACTATCACTGTTACAGCTTCCGACATACCTTCCAATGCGGGCATCACCGTGACTCTCGAGCTGCCTCAGGGCTACTGGGTAGGTTCTCCTGAGTTCGGCAAGATCGGAGTGTTCACGATACTGCTCTTCCTGCTCGGGCCGATCGGCGCTATCCTGCTTTGGTTCCTCTTCGGAAGAGACAGCCATCTGGTTAAGACTCTCGAGTTTTATCCCCCTGATGATCTTAGCCCGGGCGAGATCGGATATCTGATCGACAGCAAGGCCGATAAAGAGGACATCATCTCGACTATAGTTTATCTAGCGGACAAGGGATACATCGAGATCGAAGAACTCAGCCCTAAAAAATTCAGTTTCACAAGGCTCAAAGAGCCGGGCACTGAGGTGCCTCAGTATGTAAGGACCATCTTCGATGGCATATTCCCTGGCAAGAGCGACACAAGGACTACCGCTCAGATCGCGTCATCGACTACTTTCGGCAATAAATACGTCAAGGCAAGAGAACAGCTCCAGAACATGTTTAAGGGGAGCAAGTCCGTTGTAAGGCCTGATTCAAAGATGGCGAGGACATTCTGCGCCGTGGCTGCAATAATGCCGGCCCTTGCGTTCAACGCGTGGTCTTCGATGTACGGCGACCCGCTTGCGGGAACGTTCCTGCTCATATTGGCGGGCGGCCATATACTGGCGTCGATAGCTCTGATCTGCTCGGTCTATGATAATATCCGCAGCCATTCCAAGGTGAAGGCTGTGCTCAAGTGCGTAGGCGCCATCTGGTTCTATTACATGGGTCTCGGGCTTCTGACATTTTCTTCCGACGCGCTTACGACACTTGATGATTCCAAGCGTCTTGCAATCGTGATCATGCTCCATCTTGGAACGCTCATTTGCATGTTCTTCAGCGTGGTATCGATCGCCAGGACAGACAGATACACTGATCTGCTCGGAAGAGTGCTCGGATTCAGAGACTTCATCAAGACAGCTGAGCTTGATCAGCTGAACGAGTTAGTTGAAGAGGATCCTCAGTACTTCTATCACATCATGCCTTACGCATATGTGCTTGGGCTTTCCAACAGATGGATCAAGAACTTCGAAGACTTGCCTGTACACGAAGCTCCGACATGGTTCCGCGGATCATATTATGATTACGACAGATTCGATTACTACATGATGGGCAGAATGATGGGCAACTGTAACGCGAGCGTGCGTCACAGCATCAATATTCCTTCGTCTTCGGGCGGCGGCCTTGGTGGCGGCTTCGGCGGTGGCTCTGGCGGTGGCAGCAGCTGGAGCGGCGGAGGCGGCTTCAGTGGCGGCGGTTTCTCCGGCGGTGGCTCCGGCGGCGGCGGAGGCGGCGGATGGTAAGATACATCATTTTCGATTTTGACGGTACGCTCGCCAATACCAACGGCTTAGTCTTGGATTCCTGGCAGGAGACTTTGAGGCACTATCTCGGCCACGAGTTGCCGGAGCGCGTTATCGAGGCTACATATGGGGAAGTCCTTGTAGCGACTATGGCTAAACTGATCCCGGGCACCGAAGTGGACGAGGCTGTCGAGTACTTCAGGGCCTATCAGGATTCGCTCCCTAAAAAAGAAATGATACATGCCTTTGATGGCGTTACCGATCTGTTGGTCGAGCTTAGGCGGCGCGGATGTCTGATCGGGGTAGGGACTTCCCGAACGGCGAACACCTTTCATGATTACATGACGATGCTCGGCATGTATGAGCTGGTCGATGAGGTCGTTACCATGAATGACGTGACACGGCACAAACCGGATCCTGAGACTGCGGAGGCAGTTCTAAAGAAGCTTGCTGCTCACGATGGCAGGGAGTGGAGCGATGCTCTTCGCAAGGAAGCTATCTTCATAGGCGATACCAAGTACGATATCGGCTGTGCGCAGAATGCGGGCATCGATAGCGTACTTGTGGGATGGAGCCATTACGTCGACGAAGAGGACATGGCCGCGAGCGGCTTTGCGCCTACTTATAAAATAAAAAAACCGGCAGAATTGCTGGAACTGATTTAGGAGGATGCCATGATCCAGGCAGACGAAATAAGAAGTCAACTTCCTGAGCTAAAAGATATGCTCACGGAAGTGGGAGGTTATCTTTGACCCAGCGGGTCTTGATAAACGCATAAAAGAACTGGAGGGCGAGAGCCTGAAAGAAGGATTCTGGGACGATCAGAAAAAAGCCCAGAAGGTATTAAAAGAAAAGAAGTCGCTTGAGGATAAACTTGCGACATATAGCAGGCTCGAGGGCGAGATAGAGGAGCTTCCCGATCTTATAGATATAGCGGAAGAGCTTGGCGATGAAGAGGAGCTGTCGGGGATCGCTGCCTCGGTGCTTCGCGTGTCGGACGAGCTCGAAGACATGAAGACTCGTATGCTTCTGAGCGGCAAATACGACGCGAATGACTGCATACTTAGTATCCATGCCGGTACAGGCGGAGTCGACGCCAATGACTGGGCAGCGATGCTCGAGAGGATGTATCTACGCTACTGCGAGAAGAAAGGTTTCAAGACAAAGCTTCTCGACAGGCAGGACGACGTGGATTACGGCATCAAGAGCTCTACCATTCAGGTGGAAGGCGAGAACGCTTACGGACTTCTAAAGTCGGAGACGGGGGTCCACAGGCTGGTGCGCATATCTCCGTTCAACGCTATGGGCAAGCGCCAGACTTCGTTCGCCGCTGTTGAGGTAGAGCCGGATATCGGGGACGATATCGAGGTCACAATAGACCCGCAGGATCTTAAGATAGATACCTACCGTTCGGGCGGAGCCGGCGGTCAGCACGTCAATACGACCGACTCGGCTGTCAGGATCACACATCTTCCGACAGGCATAGTGGTCACTTGCCAGAATGAGCGCTCGCAGATACAGAACCGCGAGACAGCTATGAAGGTGCTCATATCAAAACTGACGAGGATAGCCGAAGAGGCGCATAAGGAGAATCTCAACGAGATCAAGGGCGACCAGTCGATGGCGACATGGGGCTCGCAGATAAGGAATTACGTGTTCCAGCCATACACGATGGTAAAAGATACCAGGACAGGCGCTGAAGTAGGTAACGTCGACGCTGTTATGGATGGTGACCTTGATGTATTCATCAGAGCCAAGCTGTCACAGGACGCCGCGAACGCAACTGTATAGAAGTAAGGACGGTAAGACAATGACTGAAAAGAAAAAGCATTTAATGATGACTGCCCTGATAGTGCTCCTGATGGCAGCATTTATGATATTAACTACAGGCTGCACCGGGAAGACAGAGGATTTCGTAGAGACAGAATCCGGATGGACTATCGAAGAGGACGGGCACTTCACTTACGCCTGCATCATAAAGAATGTCAGCGAGGAAAAGATAATCTCTTCAGCCTCTGTGGTCACTAACGGGCTCGATGCCGATGGCAATATAATGGCGAAGTTACCTGAGTTTCAGAATGATCAGATTATGATCGGACCGATAATGCCGGGGGGAAAAGTGGCCTTAGCCTTAGACCGGAGTTATTCAGAAGAGCCGGTATTTAAAGAGTGGGAGACGACACCGGCGGCATTTAGTTTCAATGTCAATCTCAAGAAGTTGTCGGGAACACAGGACAAGGAAGCAGAAAGTATTCCGGACATCCGTATAGTGAGTGCAGAGCAGACATATGGTAACTACGATTTTGTGCAGTATACGATCGTTCTTGAAAATAATGGAAAAGAAGACGTCAATGTAGATCTTACAGGCGCCGGAGATTCTATGATCAGTATCATAGCCGTATGCAGGGACGGAGATGGCAATATCACGGGAGGTTGTACCGGTGACTTTGAAACTGAAGATGGCATCCTCAGCATCCCTGCCGGAGAAAAAGAGGAATACACAGTTGATTTCCTCTCCCTTCCTGAGGGTGAGCCGGAACTGATATTGAATCCATTCTAAGATAAATGCTTAAACTGTTTGCAGGTAGAGAGAATATCGACAAGGAACGTTTCATCTACGACTCCATAAAGGAGCGCGGGGGTGAAGCGTTTGTTTTGGTGCCGAATCAGTATACATTGGTCGCGGAGGAGCAGGCACTCAGGTATCTGGAGACGGACTGCCTCTTTGATGTCGAGATCCTTTCGATGAACCGTCTCGGCCTTCGCATCCTTCAGGAGCAGGGCACAGAATCGGTCAATATGCTCGACAAATACGGCAGATTCATGCTGCTGTCGATGATCATAAGGGAGCACTCGGACGACTTTGAGCTGTTCTCCAGAGCCGCGGGGAAGGTATCCTTTACGTCTATGCTCAACGATTTCATATCTGAGTTCAAGCAGCAGGACTGCAGCCTCGATGAGATCGATGAGATGCTCGGCGAGAGCGGTGACGAGCCTGTGCTCGGCGCCAAGCTCAGAGAGCTGAAGGGAGTCATCGAGGCGTACGAGGAGGCAATAAAGGATCGCTTTACTGACTCCGAGGACTACATCGCGATGTATGTGGGCGCCATAAAGGATTCCAAGCTGGTGCGCGGTAAGTCCATATGGATCTACGGCTACGACAACATAACACCTAAATTCGCTGACGCTGTGATGGAACTCGCTGGAGTTGCCGAGTCGGTTAATTTCATAATCAACAGAAGCGATTTCGGCCTCGACGAAAAGATGATCTCGGGGCTTAGGAGGCTTGCCGGGGATAAGGGCATAGACTTCAGCTGTGAAGAGATCGCGGATATTGGGGGACGTCCTGACGCGTATGTCATCAAAAGGTCGGAGACTATCGACAGGATAGATAAATATCTTTGGAAGGACGTCCTGCGCGAAGCGGACAAGGCGGCGAACAGGGACTTTGTCCCTGACGATCTTACGATCGTCTCTGCCGCGAACCCGTATTACGAGGCAGAGTCCGCCGCCGCGTACATATGGCATCTGATCCGCGACGAAGGTTACATGATGCGAGACATCCAGGTGATAGCCAATGATGAGGGCGTCATGCAGCCGATCATCCGCAGGATATTTGCTGAGTACGGACTGCCTGTCTTTGCGGATACATCGAGAGATATAACTGACAGCGCCGCGGTCGGTTTCATAGTCAATCTTCTCGGCTTCCTTGTAAACAGAAAATCGACACCGTTCCTGTTCGCGATGCTGAAGACGGGCCTCAGCGGGCTGGATGAATCGGATATAGAGGAACTTGAGAATTACGCGAGAGGCTACCACATCAAAGGCTCGATGTGGGACAAGCCGTTCAAATACGGAAGCGATGACCTCGGAGAGGCCGGCCTTGCCAAGATGGAAAGGATGAGAGAAGTCATATCCGGGAAGATATCCAAACTGGAAGGACTCATCAAGACTTCAGTGAGCGTTTCGGCATTCACGAAGGCCTTCAAGGATCATCTTGAGAATGAGTGGCAGCTCTCGTCACGCGTAGAGAAGGCTGCGAAGAAGCAGGAAGAAGCAGGCCTTATAGATGAAGCCCAGAAGATGCTCCAGAGCTACGATAAGGCCATGGAGATACTTGGGCAGATGGATGAGATCATGGGAGACCATGCTGTCGACCTCAGGGAGTTCGCGGATATATACGCGGCCGGCCTTGCTGACGCGGAGGTAGGAGTGATCCCACCTACGGTCGATGGCCTTTCGGTGGGCACCATGATAAGGACGCGCCCGAGACAGATGAAGGCAGTCGTTATACTTGGAGCCAACGAAGGAGTGCTTCCGCTCGACCCTGCGACAGAGGGGCTCTTCTCCGTAGACGAAAAGGAATACTTCAGAAATAAAGGCTTTGCGCTTGGCAGGCTCGACGACCTCAAAATGGAAGAGGAAAACGCCGCGATGCAGAGGATGATGGCAAGGCCTACTGAGAAGTTATATATAAGTTATTCGAATACCGACGCCAGTGGAAATGACGCAAGGCCTTCAGCCGTAATAGGCTCGCTGCTCGAACTTTTCCCGAGGATAGAGAAGGATGGATTGCTGCTGAAAGATATCATCAGCGCAGGGTCCTTTGAAGTGATCAACACCCAGGGCGACGGCATGAGACAGCTGATCAACAGGATAAAGAGCCTGGACCCGGGTGAGGAACCCGACGGTCTTACAAAGGCCATGCTCAAGTGGTACTCGGCAAATCGCAAGGATGATCTGGATATAATGCTGGACGCGGCCGAATACGACAACGACCCTGCGCCTCTAAAAGGTGCTACGGCCAAGAGCCTGTTTGGACGCGAAAGCGGTGGCCTTGTGATGAGCGCTTCTTCCATAGGAAGCTATAGGGACTGCCCATTCAGATACTTCATTGAAAAGGGACTCAGGCCAAAAGAGGAGAGAAGTTTTGAGAGCGATTCCCGATCTGTCGGTGATGTTTATCACGAGTGCCTTATGACTGTGGCGCGTCAGCTGATGGACGATAAGGCTGTACTCGAGAGGCTGAGAGACGGCGATACGGACGAGCTTGAGCGCATAGTAAGCGCGGCTCTTGATGAGATATCCAAGACTTACAGAGGCGGCCTCTTCATATCCACCGGAAGCGAAGAATACAGGATGAGCCGTATACGCGAGATATGCGCTGCTGCCGCAAAGGCGATGGCCTCACAGCTCGCATCTGAGTCAGTCAAGGGAGCCGTTTTCGAAGAGAGATTTGGAAGGAACGGGAGCTTCGAGCCTATAAGGCTCAATGTGGCCGGCGAGGAAGTCCTGGTAGAGGGCACCATCGACCGTGCGGATTTCATCGATGTGGATGGTGAGGAGCGCGTGAGGATCATCGACTACAAGACGGGTGCTGACAGGCTCGACGTCTGGAAGATGAGAAACGGCGTCAAGATGCAGCTGATGATATACCTCATATCCGCGTCTACCGGTGAGATGGAGCCGGCCGGGATGTTCTATTTCAACATCAAGGATCCGATGGAATCGATCAACGATAAAACGGAGAGTTCGGCAAACAATACCATAAATAGAGAAGCGGAAGACGAGTTCAAGCTGAAGGGAGCATTCGTGAATGAAGAGGGAGTGCTCGAGGCGATGCCGCCTGAGGTGCTTCATAACGCGAAGACCAATGTCAGCCGTGAAGAATATGAAGAGATCAGGTCGGACGTTATCGCCCGCATAGAGGAGACGGCTTCCGGCATACTCGGGGGAAAGATAGAGATCAAACCGCTTAGAAACGATAACACACTCGTCTGCAACTATTGCAGCCTGGGATCGGTCTGCAGGCGCGACAGAGGCTACGTCAAAAACTCAGCCCGCAAGATCCCTAAGAAGCCAAAAGAAGAAAAAGAATCCAACTGATAATCACATTACTTACTTATAATGCAAATCATATCCATAGGGAGCAGCAGCTCCGGAAACTCATACATAATAAAGGCCGCGGGCCGCGCCATCATACTCGACGTCGGCCTGTCGTGCAAGGCGATAATGGCGGCGCTCGAAGAAGAGCAGATAGAGCCCGCCGATGTCGCGGCAGTGCTCGTCACGCACGAGCATGTCGACCACGTCAAGAGCGTGCGAGCAGTCTCGCGTAAATGCTCAAAGGCCACCTTTTACGCGAGCCGCGGCACCATAGAGTCCGCCGCCGCGTTCAGCTATGTCCCTGAAGAGCGCCTTACGTTCATATCTGCCGGTGAAACATTCGCCATCGACAGCGCAGACGACTATCAGGGCGGCGGCGATATCACCATCACAGCCTTTGAGCTAAGCCACGATGCCCTCGAGCCGATCGGTTACACCATCGAAGCAGATGGTGAAAAGCTGTCAGTCATCACCGATACAGGCATCATCAAAGACGAGACATACGAGGCCATCAGCGACTCGGATCAGCTGGTCTTCGAAGCCAACCACGATGTGGATATGCTGATGTTTGGCGAATACCCTTACCCTGTAAAGGTGAGGATCAAGGGCGACAAGGGCCACCTTTCAAACGACTACGCGGCAGACGCGCTCTCACAAATCATCAGGGACAGAAAAGAGCGCGGCAGCCTGCAAGGCGAAAGCGAAGTAAAGCCCCTACGTATAATGCTGGCCCACCTGAGCTTTCACAACAACGCGCCTCTTTTCGCGAGGCAGACCGTAGAGGACAGGCTCGGTGCCGACGGATTCAGACCGGGAACAGATTACCTTCTGGAAGTGGCGATGAAAGAAGGCCTAACATACATGCCTAAAGCCAAGGACGAAGAAACATGCTGAATATACGTATCATCTGCATAGGAAAATTCAAAGAGAAATACTGGGAGGCCGCGTCCGCTGAGTACATGAAGAGGCTCGGCGCTTATTGCAATATCTCCGTAGAAGAGCTCAAGGAAGAAAGGCTGCCGTCCAACCCGTCCGCGGCCGACGAGCGAAATGTCAAAGAGGCAGAGGGCAAGTCTATCCTGGGCAAGATAGCAAAGGGCGATTACGTGGTCGCCATGGATATAAAAGGAAAGGAACTCTCCTCGGAAGATCTCGCCGCAAAGATCAGAGATACAGCCTTTACACACAGCACGATCGATTTTATAATTGGCGGGAGCCTCGGGCTTTCAGATGAAGTAATAAAACGCGCTGATCTCAGATTCAGCTTCGGCAAGATCACACTGCCACATCAACTGGCGAGAGTAGTGCTGCTAGAACAGATATACAGGGCGTTCAAAATAAATGCCGGGGAAACATACCACAAATAACAGACGCCGGCCAAATACATTTCTGGAAAGGACATACAATGGCAAACAGATATAGCAAAGTAAACACTCAGACCAGAGGCAACAGGGAAGATGCTTCGCGTGATATCCAGCATCATGAGGAATCAAGAAGCAGTCTCAACATGGGAGCCAGGATCATGGCTATACTTGTGATCGCTGCGATGGTGATCACCACATTCCTTGCGGCAGGCATATTTATGTTCGACTAGATCCATAAGGCGCTACCTGATCAGAAGGACCGGGTAGTCGATAAATCCTAATCAAAAAGGAGTTTGCTTTCGCTTTCCACATATTTTCAAATTTTTTTAAGAATATGTAGAAAAAACAGAATTGAACATAAAGCTGTAAGAAAGGGATGTCTATATGTAGTGTCTGTCACGATGGAGTAGCACAATTTTTCAATTCCTTGACTGATAGATCTCCTGAAAACAATGAAAACGCCTCGGATTTTCCACATATTTTGCAAAAAAATGCCCAAAATGTAGAAAACCAGAGAAAAGTCCTTTTTCAAAGAAAAGATAATAATTATTAGTAACGAATATCGAATATCATCTGATGACACCGAACCTCAAATGAGGTTGGGTGTTTTTTGTCTATTTCCACAACGGAAACTCAAAACACTGTGGTAGTTTCCCTAATATGATTGAAAATTAACAAAGAGTACGATACAATATTAGCGGTACTGTAACCTTTTTCGGTTTGCAAATTCTGGACCGGAAAGAGTTACGTTTTTCGTTTAGGTTACACGCGATATGTGTGTCTATACAGATATGATAATTACCGTACTCAGGAGGTGATGGAATGTTTGTAGAGGAACTGGAAAAGATCTATCAGAGCGAATCCAATGCCGACCAGATCGTCAAGGACTCAAAGACAGAGTCTGCGAAGATCATGGAGAACGCAAAAGTGGAAGCCAGAGAGATCTTGAACAGAGCGCGCAGCGAAGCGGATTCTGTGTCCAGGAGCTACACGGATGAAGGCAAGGCAGAAGCAGATAAGCAGTATGAGGAATACATGCAAGAGATAGAAGCTTCTGCAACGCGCATGCTGGAGGAGGCTGGTGCAAACCGGCAGAAGGCGATCGACCTGATCGCGGAAAGGATCGTGAGTAACAGTGTCAATAATTAAAATGAAAAAGGTCTCTGTAATAGGCCTGGACACTGCTAAGGAACAACTCATCTCCCGGCTTCTCCATCTTGGCTGTGTCCAGATCAACGATCAGGCAGTCAAGCTGCAGGATGAGAAGATCGGCTCTATTGCTGAGCGCGACGGCAGCGACGATCTGGCGGTCGAACTCGACGCTGAATCGAACAGAGTAGCCATCGCGATCAAAGCGATCGAAGATAATACGGAAATGAAAGCGCCTCTTTTCAGCACAAGAAAAGAGATCGGACTGACGGACTTCAACAAGATCGTCGATAAGCGCAAAGAAATAACCGCCAAAGTCGACCGCATCATAGAGCAGAACGACAAGCTCCATCAGATGCAGGAAAAGATCAACAAGGGAAATACAGATCTTTCCATGCTGGAGCCATGGCAGCCATACGATATCCCGCTGGAGATACTTCACACGAAGTGCACGGATATCGACCTCGGCTTTGTACCTGCCACCTGCGATCTCGAAGAGCTCAAAGCGGCGGTGCTCGAAGACAACGAGTACACCCATATCTGGGAGATCGGCCGGGATACGGAGATGATCTATCTGGCGATCATATCCACAAAGAGGGACGTTGAATTCAACATCATTTCGTTCCTTAAGCAGTGGGGATTCACACTGATGCCTTTTGGAGACTTCAAAGGCACGGCTAAAGAAAATAAAGAGAGGATCCAAAAAGCGATCGCTGAGATGGAAGTCGAAGCGGACAAGATCCGCAAAGAACTTGCCTCTCACGCTGATGAACTTTTTGAACTGAAATGCCTCAAAGACGAGATCGACATGGAGGCTGATCGTGAGAAGATCAAGTCCAGCCTTATCAAGACGAAGCGTGCCTTCTACATGGAAGGCTGGGTGCCTACGCCGGTTGTAGACAACGTGGCCAAGGTGCTTACCGACGAGGGCTGCAGCTTCGAATTCTCAGACCCTGCAGAGGGCGAAGAGCCACCTGTCCTGCTCGAGACAAGCAAATTCGCGTCTCCGTTCGAGGCGATCACAGAGATGTACGCATTGCCGACATACGAAGGCTTTGATCCGACAAATATATTCTCGATCTTCTACGCCTTCTTCTTCGGCATCATGCTCAGTGACGCGGGCTATGGACTGGTCCTTACAATCGTGTGTTGGATCGTCCTTAAGAAATACGCGATTGAAGGCACCATGCAGAAATTGTTCAAGATGTTCTTCACATGCGGGCTCTTCACCATATTCTGGGGTGTCATGTTCGGAGGCTACTTCGGAGACTTGTTCCAGGTATGGGCCAGTACGGTGTTCGGCAAGACGATCACGATCAAGCCGCTTTGGTTCAACCCTATGGATGATCCTACCAAGCTGCTGATCTTCTCGCTGTTGTTTGGTTGTGTGCACCTGTTCGTCGGAATGGGCATCGACATGTATATGAAGATCAAACGCGGAGATGTAGCGGACGCTATACTCGACCAGGTCCCATGGTACATGGTGATCATCGGGGCGGGCTGCTGGCTTGGTGGCGGAGCGATCTCGCCTGCGCTTACTAAGCCTGGCATGTACCTCACTATCGCGGGCCTCGTAGTCCTGCTCTTCACGGGGGGTCGCCACAGCGAGAGCATCTTCGGAAAGATCACGGGAGGCTTGTCCTCAGTATACGGAATAACGGGCTGGATATCGGATATCCTGTCCTACGCGAGACTTCTCGCACTCGGTCTCGCCACCGGCGTCATCGCCAGCGTTGTAAATCTGCTGGGCTCGATGATCGGTACCGGCTTCAAGGGTGCGGTCGCATTGATCATCATCGGCCTCTTCGGTCACATATTCAGTATGGCGATCAATGTACTGGGCGCTTTCGTCCATTCCAGCAGGCTTCAGTACGTAGAGTTCTTCGGAAAGTTCTACGAGGATGGCGGCGAGCCATTCAAGCCGTTCCTGCGGAATACAACTTATGTAAAAATCAACGATCATAAATAACTTATTTAATGGAGGTAACTAGAATGGAATGGATTAATGGTAACTCATTAGCGCTTATCGGCGCAGCGATCGCATCACTGGCAGGCGTCGGTTCCGGTCTCGGAGTTGGTATTGCCGGACAGGCCGCAGCCGGAGTTCTCGCAGAAGACCCAAAGCTGTTCGGTAGAACACTGCTGCTCCAGGCTCTTCCTGGCACACAGGGTATCTACGGTCTTCTGATGACATTCCTCATCTTCGTAAGAGTGGGATTCTTCGGTGGCAACATGGATCTGACACTCACACAGGGCTGGTGGGTACTGGCTTCCGGTATTCCGGTAGGTCTCATCGGTGTCTGGTCCGGTGTCGGACAGGGCAAGGCTGCTGCTGCAGGTATCATGCTGACCGGCAAGCGCCCTGATCAGATGGCTAAGGGAATCATCTATGCCGCCATGGTAGAGACATACGCTATCTTTGGTCTTCTGATCTCTATCCTTATCCTGTTCAACGCAGGACTTTAATAGGTTTGCGACAGATCAGAAGATAAGGATGTGATTATATGAGTATCGAGAAAATCGCTTCTAAAATAGAAAACGACGCTAAGGTAGTGGCTAAGGAAAACGTAGACGCTGCCAAGAAGAAAGCGTGGGACGTAGTCGATGAGGCCAACAAAAAGGCCGAAGCGCTTATCGAGAAAGCGAAAAAGAGCGGCATCGATGCCCGTGAAAAGCAGGTCGTTCGCAGAAAAGCTGTCGCATCCATCGACGGAAGGAACGTGATACTTGCAAAGAAGCAGGAACTCATTGACGAATGCTTCAACGACGCTATCGACAAGGTAGTGTCGGGAGACAGGGATCAGTACATCGATTTCCTGGTATCCATAGTCAAGGCACAGGGCCTCTCCAAGGGTACGATCAGCCTTTCACAGAGCGATCAGGCTCTTTCGGCAAAGCTGTCAGATAAGCTTTCCAAGGAAATTCCTGGAAGCGCTTTCGAGATCGCGGCTGAGCCTGCGAATATCAAGGGTGGCCTTATCTGCACAGCAGGGACTACATCGTACAACGCGTCCATTGAAGCTATAGCAGAAGATATCCGCGGCGATATCGGCGCGGAAGTAGCTGAGGTTCTTTTCGGGACACAGGAGAATTAAAATGGGAGATCTGACAATCAGAACAGAAGATGAATTTGTCTTTTCGGATGCGTTTATCGGATGCCAGGTCCAGAAACTGATGCACCGAGCGGATCTGATACGTCTGGCGAACTGCGCGGATATAGCTTCCGCCAGAACGCTGCTGATGGAGTTCGGATACGATGACCCAAAGGACACGGAGATGGACGATATCGAGCATTTCATTCGTCACGAGCAGACAAAGCTCTATGAAATGATCTTCAGAAATCTTCCGGGCAGAAGAGAGATGGCTTGCTTCCTCTTCCCGTTTGATTATCACAATATCAAGGTATGTCTCAAGGCTGAGATCCTTGGTGATACGCCAACCGAAAAGCAGCTGATCTCAGTAGGCGATGTTGACTGGAAAGTAATAGTCGCGATGGTACGCGATAGGAACTATTCCAAGATGAGACCTATCATGAGAGATGCTGTGCAGGAGGCGATGGATATCTACGGCAGATCGGGAGATCCTCAGGAGATCGATATCATCCTGGATAAGGCCTGCTATAAGGACATAGTAGTAACAGCCAGAGAGATGGAGTCACAGTTCCTGGTCGACTTTTCTCGCCTGGCGATAGATATCCTCAACCTCAAGGCGTTCATTAGACTCAAGGCGATGAAGCGCCCATGGACTTTCTTCAAGAAGGTCTTCATAGAGGAGGGCTTCATCAAAGAGGACGTCTTTGTTGCAGGCTATGATGAGACGCTTCAGCAGTTCGCTGAGAGGCTCATCCATCCGGGACTCGCGAATGCACTCAAAGAGGGTGCCCGCACTCTGGAGGAGACAGGGCATTTTCTCAGGATAGAGACATTGCTTGATAACGTGCTGATGGACGAGAACAAAAAGGCGAAGGACTACCTCATCGGTATCGAGCCAGTCGCCGGTTATTGGTACGCGAAGGAGCAGGAGATCGACAATGTCCGTATCATTCTCAATGGTATTCTGATCGGAGAGGATCCGGAATACATGGAGAAGTTCCTGGGTAACACGTATTTCGATTAGTGGAGAAAATATATGTATAAAATAGGAGTAATAGGAGACCCCGTATCCGTTCTGAGTTTCAAAGCAGTGGGACTTGACGTGTTCCCTTGCGAGGACGGAGCGGAGGCCAAAAAGCTAATTAGGCGGCTTGCAGAAAGTGAGTATGCGATCCTCTATGTAACAGAGGACCTTGCGGATGAGGCTGCGTCTGAGATCGAGCGTTACAGCGACTCAAGACTGCCGGCGATCATACTGATCCCAAGCAAAGAGGGAGCGTCAGGTAATGGCCTCATGAACGTCCGCAAGGCCGTCGAGCGCGCAGTAGGGGCAGACATACTATTCGGAGGTGAAGAATAATGAGTCAGGGAAAAGTCGTTAAAGTATCGGGGCCGCTGGTAGTAGCTTCCGGCATGGAAACAGCCGACATGTACGACGTAGTACGAGTCGGCGACCTCGGACTGGTTGGCGAGATCATCGAGATGAGAGGCGATCAGGCCTCCATCCAGGTATATGAAGAGACCGCCGGTATCGGTCCTGGCGCGCCGGTAGTATCTACGGGAGCTCAGCTTTCCGTAGAGCTGGGGCCTGGTCTCATCGAGAGTATTTACGATGGTATCCAGCGTCCTCTTGCTAAGATGTACGAGCAGCAGGGTGCCAATATCGAGAGAGGTATCCAGGTGCCTGCACTCGACCGCGAGAAGAAATGGACATTCGAGCCTATCGCCGCTGTCGGTGAAGAGGTAGAAGCCGGAGACGTTATCGGTGTCGTACAGGAGACCGTGGTCATCCAACAGAAGATCATGATCCCATACGGAGTCAAGGGTACTATTCTTTCGATCAAGGCGGGCGATTATACAGTAGAAGAAACAGTAGCTACAGTACAGACTGAGGATGGCGTCAAGGACATCACGCTGATGCAGAAATGGCCTGTACGTGTAGGAAGACCATACAAAGAAAAGATGGTTCCGGATATGCCTCTTGTTACCGGACAGAGGGTAATCGACACGCTGTTCCCGATCGCTAAGGGCGGTGTCGCTGCGGTTCCTGGCCCATTCGGTTCAGGAAAGACTGTAGTACAGCACCAGCTCGCGAAGTGGGCAGACGCTGACGTAGTAGTATACATCGGCTGCGGCGAGCGTGGTAACGAGATGACAGACGTACTCATGGAGTTCCCTGAACTTAAGGACCCTCGCTCAGGCGAATCGCTGATGAAGCGTACAGTGCTGATCGCCAATACATCGGATATGCCGGTTGCGGCTCGTGAGGCTTCCATCTATACAGGAATCACGATCGCTGAGTACTTCCGCGACATGGGTTATTCGGTAGCGCTGATGGCTGACTCGACATCGCGTTGGGCTGAGGCTCTTCGTGAGATGTCAGGCCGTCTTGAGGAAATGCCTGGTGAAGAAGGTTACCCAGCTTACCTGGCATCCCGTCTGGCTCAGTTCTATGAGAGAGCCGGCCGTGTCGTAACACTCGGTAAGGAAGAGCGCCTCGGTGCGCTTTCCGCTATCGGAGCTGTATCTCCTCCGGGTGGAGATATTTCGGAGCCTGTTTCCCAGGCTACACTTCGTATCGTAAAGGTATTCTGGTCACTGGATGCCAGCCTGGCGAGAGCCAGACACTTCCCGGCGATCAACTGGCTGAACAGTTACTCGCTGTATGTTGACAGACTGATGCCATGGTTCGAGGAGAATGTCGCTAAGGAATTCCCGGCACTCCGCCAGAAGATGATCACTCTGCTTCAGGAAGAGGCTAATCTGAACGAGATCGTTCAGCTGGTCGGTGTTGACGCTCTGTCCTTCGAAGACCGTCTCAAACTCGAGGCCAGTAAGTCGATCCGTGAGGACTATCTGCACCAGAACGCTTTCCACGATGTAGACACATATGCTTCGCCTAACAAACAGTACAGAATGATGAAGCTCATCCTTTCATACTATGACTTCTCGCTCGAGGCTATCTCGAAGGGCGCGTCTTTCAACAAGCTGTCTGAGCTGCCTGTAAGAGAGACTATCGGAAGATTCAAGTATGTGGAAGAAGATAAGATCGATGACACGTTTGTTGAGATCATAGATCAGATGCGTGCTGAGATCGATGAGCTGCTGAAGAAGGAGGCAGAAGACGATGATTAAGGAATATAGGACCATATCGGAAGTTGCCGGCCCTCTTATGATGGTGCAGGACGTAGAGAATGTCACCTACGACGAGCTCGGCGAGATCATTCTTCCAAGTGGTGAGAAGAGACTTTGTAAAGTACTGGAGATCAACGGATCAGACGCGACTGTACAGCTCTTTGAGAGCTCCGCGGGCATCAACCTTAAGGAAAGTGCTGTGCGCTTCCTCGCTCACGGAACAGAGCTCGCCGTTTCGCCGGAGATCCTGGGAAGAGTATTTGACGGAATGGGACGTCCTACAGACGGAGGCCCTGACATCATTCCGGAAAAGCGTTTGGATATCAACGGACTTCCGATGAACCCTGCAGCCAGAGACTATCCTGCTGAGTTCATTCAGACCGGAGTATCCGCTATCGACGGACTGAATACACTGGTAAGAGGCCAGAAGCTCCCGATCTTCTCGGGAAGTGGTCTTCCACACGCCAACCTCGCTGCTCAGATCGCGAGACAGGCTAAGGTACTGGGAGACGGAGCAGGCAACTTCGCCGTTGTATTCGCCGCTATCGGTATCACATACGAAGAAGCTGACTTCTTCGCATCCGACTTCAGAAGAACAGGTGCTATCGACCGTACAGTAATGTTCATGAACCTCGCGAACGACCCGGCTGTTGAGCGTATCGCTACACCGCGTATGGCTCTTACCGCAGCTGAGTATCTCGCGTTCGACCTCGGCATGCACGTACTGGTAATCCTGACAGATATCACCAACTACGCGGAGGCTCTTCGTGAGGTATCCGCAGCTCGTAAGGAAGTACCGGGCAGAAGAGGATATCCTGGCTACCTGTATACCGACCTTGCGACGATGTATGAGAGAGCCGGCCGTAAGAAAGGAATGCCTGGATCGATCACTATGATCCCGATCCTGACGATGCCTGAAGACGACATCACGCATCCTATCCCAGACCTCACCGGATACATCACAGAGGGACAGATCATCCTGTCCAGAGAGCTCGACCGTAAGGGAATACAGCCACCTATCGACGTACTCCCATCCCTGTCCCGTCTTAAGGACAAGGGTATCGGAAAGGGCAAGACAAGAGAGGATCACGCGGATACCATGAACCAGCTCTTTGCCGCTTACTCAAGAGGTAAGGAAGCTCTGGAACTCATGACCATCCTTGGTGAAGCTGCTCTTACAGAGACCGACCTGAAATACGCGAAGTTCAGTGAAGAGTTTGAAAAGCAGTACGTATCGCAGGGATTCGAGACAGACCGCGGAATCGAAGAGACGCTTAACATCGGTTGGGAGCTGCTGAAGCTGCTGCCGAGAACAGAGCTGAAGAGGATCAAGGACGAATTCATCGATAAATATCTTGGTTAGGGAGGCGCCTTATGGAACGAATGAATGTCAACCCTACCCGAATGATGTTGACATCCCTGAAGCGGAGACTGAAGACTGCGGTCAGAGGTCATAAACTTCTCAAGGACAAGCGCGATGAGCTGATGAAAGAGTTCCTCGACCTCGCCAGGGAAAACGGACGTCTTCGTGAGGAAGTCGAAAGAGACCTGGACGGAGTCTACAAGAACTTCACCGTCGCGAGCTCGATCATGAGCCGCGAGGTAATGCAGGAATCGCTGATGTTCCCTAAGCAGGGAGTCGATCTCACAGTAGGCAGCAAAAACATCATGAGTGTAGATGTTCCTGTGTTTGACTTCAATACAACGGCAAACAACGAAGGAGACATCTTCCCATATGGTTTTGCGCGTACTACCGGAGAACTCGATACCGCGATCCAGAGAATGTCAGACCTCTTCCCGAAACTGCTCGATCTGGCAGCGAAGGAAAAAGAAACTTCGCTCCTCGCTGCTGAGCTCGAAAAGACCAGGAGAAGAGTAAACGCTCTCGAGTACGTTATGATCCCGCGTCTCCAGCTGACTATCCGCTATATCCAGATGAAGCTGGATGAAAACGAGCGTGGTAATCAGACGAGGCTCATGAAAGTCAAGGATATGATGCTCGAAGAGGCTATCAACGAAAAGAAGGCCAAAGACGAAGCAGCGATCGAACGGCTTATCGAATCACAAGGGTAGCAGAATACTTACATCAATAAACATGAATGGCGGCGTCATATGATGCCGCCATTTTACGCGTTCTCGTGTTACAATAATATATGTCTGTAATACAGTTTCCAGTCAGGTACCTCGGACTCGTGCCTCGTTGTCTCGAAACACATCCGAGTCGGACGCCCTCCCTAGCTCGCGGGAAATTCCGCTCCGCCGTGGGACTGGCGAAGCTCCAAGTTCCCGACTCGCTTCCGTCGTCGGTTCTCCGACGCGGTGTGATTTCAGCTCCGCCTCGGACCATCTCGCCCTCGGCACTGACTGTCAACTGTACAATAACTATTAATAGAGGAAGTAAAAATGATCATTATAAGAAGCAACGAAGTAATAACTACCAAGTGGTCGGGCGGCACTACGAGCCAGCTCGCGATCGCGCCTGCAGGCGCTGTCTATGCCGATAGAGATTTCGACTGGAGACTTTCCAGCGCTGAGGTAAATGACGAGAAGAGCACATTTACGCCGCTTCCGGATTATCACAGATTCCTTACTACCAGAAAGGGATCTCTTAAAATGAGACATGACGGCGGCGAATGGTACAGCGTCGGAGAAGGCGATGTTGCTGAGTTCGAAGGAGCCAGCCTTACAGAGAGCGAAGGCAAGGTCACAGACTACAACCTCATGGTAAGAAAGGGCCGCATTGAAGGCTCGATGGATACGGAGTTCCTTGAGGATGGCGAGACTCTGTTTATGGATGCTATCAAAAAGTCCGAAGTCACAGCGATATATCTTTCAAAGGGCGGTCACATCAGCGTGTTCTGCGATGGAAAGAAAGCGGCTGAACTTGGCGAAGGCGACCTGCTTATTTTTGAGGAAGACGATCATGCCGTAGAGGTTTTCGCCAATGCTGAGGGCGAAGTATATATCATCCGCACGGATATGAGAGTCGCCGGAAAGTAGGGCCGCCGGAAAGTAAGGCCTGGGAATAACAGAAGCAATACAGGAGTATCAAATTCATATGAGAGATTTTTCCAAACTTCAGAACGGAAGCGACATTAGAGGCGTGGCGGTACAGACTGAGGATGGGCCTGAGGTCAATCTGAACAAGGAGATCGCTGGCCGCATCACTTTGGCTTTTTGTGATCTACTGTCGCGCAAGCTTGATAAGAAAGTCGAGACTTTAAAGGTGGCTGTTGGCCGCGATTCTAGGATCTCAGGCGATGAACTGAAAGAAGGAGTGCTTGAGGCACTTGGCGATATAGGAGCGATGGGCTTTGATGCCGGCATGGCTACTACGCCGGCCATGTTCATGTCCACAGTCATGCCTGAGTTTGAGATGGACGGCTCCATCATGATCACCGCGAGCCACTTGCCTTACGAGAGAAACGGCTTCAAATTCTTCTCGGCTAAGGGCGGCTTTGAAAAGCAGGACATCGCGGAGATACTGAAGCTTGCCGGGGTATACGGCTTCAAGGGCGGCTCGTATGAGCCAAGAGAGATACAGCTGATGCCGGCCTACGCAGCTCATCTTCGCAACATGATAAAAGGCGAGTTAAGCGATTTACCGGGTTGCCTTGAAGGCATGCATATAGTGGTCGATGCCGGAAACGGCGCGGCGGGTTTTTTCGCAAATCAGGTTCTGAAGCCGCTTGGTGCAGACATCAGCGGCAGCCTTTATCTGGAGCCAGATGGGATGTTCCCTAATCACCCGGCGAATCCGGAGAACAAGCAGGCGATGGAGTGCATCTGCGGCGCGGTCAAGGAAAGCGGTGCAGACCTCGGCATCATATTCGATACAGACGGAGACAGATCGGCCGCGGTAGCTCCGGGCGGAGAGCCTATAGCCCGCAACGAGATAGTTGCTCTGGCTGCGGCTCTTAAGGCGGACGAGTATCCGGGAGGGACTGTCGTTACGGACAGCATCACTTCAAACGAGCTGCACGAGTTCCTTGAGAAAAAGCTTGGGCTCAAGCACTATAGATATAAGAGGGGATACAGGAACGTAATAGGCAAGGCCATCGAGCTGAGCGACGAAGGAAAGAACGCCTTCCTTGCGATCGAGACATCGGGCCACGCTGCCTATTCGGACAACTACTATCTCGATGACGGAGCTTATCTGGCTGTGCAGATAGTGATCAGCGCGGCAAAGCTCAAGGCCAATAAGAAGGACATCACTTCGCTCATGAAGGGGCTCAAAAAGCCTGCCGAGTCTGTCGAGGTAAGATTCAAGATCAAGGCCGAAGACTTCAAGTCTTACGGAATGAACGTGCTCGAATCGTTCGAGGAGTGGGCGAGTCACACCAAGGGGCTCGAGATCGTTAAGCCTAATTACGAGGGCGTGAGAGTCAACTTTAAGAAGAACGGAAAAGAGGGGTGGTTCCTTCTGAGGATGTCCCTGCACGACCCTGTGATGCCGCTCAACGTAGAGTCGAGCGACGAAGGAGGAACAGACATGGCCCTGGCTGAGATATACAGCTTCATGGAAGGCTACGACGGGATAGAGAGACCGTAGATATTGACGGTATTGAGATGCCTTGAAGAGGGTATTGAAAGATAACCATAAATAATAATGGAAGAAAACAAGAAGAAAAGTTCAAAGGGAAGGAAAGTGCGCCGCACGGCGGAGACTGTGATCATTATCTGCCTGGCTGCGATCGTGCTGTTCTCGGGGTACAAGGTTTTCACTATAGTACGCAGCTATTTGCAGCAGCAGAAAGTTTATGACAACATTTCCGATGCAGCTCAGACTGGCGGCTTTACCGGTGATATAGATTTTGACGCGCTCAGAAAGATCAATCCGGATGTGGTGGGGTGGATCTATTATGAGGATACTCCTATCAACTACCCGATAGTGAAGGGCACCGATAACGACAGATACCTTTATACGCTCTTCGACGGGAGCTATGGCGGCTGTGGCACGCTATTTGTAGATGCGATCACAGAAGCTCCATTCAACCAGTTCAATACTATAGTATACGGCCACCATATGAGGGATGGTACCATGTTCGCCATTCTCCGTAAGCTTAAAGACACCGAATACTTAAAGGAACATCCTAGGCTGGAGCTTGTCACTCCGGAAGGGAAATTCCATCTGGAGATATGGGCCTTCCTCAATCAACCATCGGACAGCAATATTTATACGACCAATATAAAGAATGAAGAGGATTGCGCTGCGTATCTTCAGCTGATCCAGGGCCTCTCTGAATATATTACGAGCGTCGAGGTCACGCCTGGCGACAGGTTGGTCGAACTATCGACCTGCGCTTATGAATACCAAGAAGCCAGGTATGTGGTCGTCTGTAAAATGGTGCCTTGGGAATAGACGCTATTATGATTCCCGTAAAGTAGACCAAAGAGCCGCAGATGTGTTAAAATCACTTTGTTGTTGATTAATTATTTCCGCTGATTTGAAAGGACTAAACTATGAATTACAGGATGACGATAGCAGGACTTGAAAGAGAGCTGCCACTTTGCAAGATCACAGACGATCTTTATATCGCCGGCTTCATTATGTTCAACGATGTCGAGATCACCGAAGCTACGGCAAGAGAGCTTCTCAAACTTGCCCCTGATTTCGATGTTCTGCTCACTGCAGAGACTAAAGGCATTCCTCTCACATACGAGATGGCCAGGCAGTCGGGCAAGCCTTATATCGTAGCCCGCAAAGGAGCCAAGCTTTATATGAGAGATATCGTCACCGTTCATGTTAAGTCCATCACAACAAGCCATGTCCAGATGCTCTGCCTTGGCAAGGACGAGTGCGATGTGCTTAGAGGAAAGAAGATCCTCATCGTAGATGACGTTATCAGCACAGGTGAATCCGTTGCTGCTCTTGAGCAGCTCGTAGAGTCTGTAGATGGAGAGCTCGTAGGCAAGTTCGCAGTTCTCGCTGAAGGCGAGGCTGCTGACAGAGACGATATCACATTCCTCGAATATCTGCCGCTCTTCAACTCTGACGGCACACCACAGTAAAACAAAGTTCAGCGAAGTACGATCCATTAAGAAATCTCGCGCCGGTATTCGCCGGCGCTTTTCTTTTTTAGCCGCAGACAGGCGAGAGCCGTATCGATTCGCGCGGATATTTAGGAGCGCTATTTCGGCCTGGCAAGATTACAGAGTAGACGTGTTTTGTAATTAGTGCACAAATTAAGGTTCTGTTTTTGAGTTAGTCCACAAAAAATGTTGACACACAATCTTCACAATGTTATCATAGCGCTGTACATAATCGTTGTACGTTTTAAAGGAGGTTTTATGTACCGTTCAAGAGAGATCAGCGTAATCAGCATTATCGGCGTCCTTCAGGTCGTAAGACTTGTAGAGGACTGATTTATGCTGTAGGGCTGAGGCGAGTACATGAAGTCAATCAAAAAGACTTGGGAGCCCGCAGCGATGCGGGCTTAATTATTGCCCGGGTCCGAGCAAACAAGTCACTTACCAACTATCACTCAGTCAGTAGTTATTGTTTATGAAGGAAAGGAAAACAAAAATGAAAAACACATTCAAAAAATTTGCGATCCTTGCTCTGTCGTGCATGATGGTATTTGCACTCGCAGCTTGCGGTGGTGGCGGAAACAAGGCGTCAGATGGAAACACACTTTTCATTGGCGGTATCGGACCTCTCACAGGCCCGGCAGCTCTCTACGGAGTAGCGGTAAAGAACGGCGCTGAGATCGCTGTAAAGGAAATCAACGAAGCTAATCCTGATGGCGTACAGATCGAATTCAAGATGGAAGACGATGAGCACGACCAGGAAAAATCAGTAAATGCTTATAATAAACTGCTTGATGATGGCATGCAGGTACTCGTTGGTACAGTAACTTCAGCTCCTTGTACAGCTGTAGCAGCTAAGGCTTATGAGAACAGAACATTCGCTCTGACTCCATCCGCTTCGGCTACATCAGTTGTAGACGGAAATGACAACGTATATCAGCTTTGCTTCCAGGACCCTCAGCAGGGCCAGATCGCGGCTGAGTACATCGCAAAGAATTTCCCAGACGCTGTAGTTGGTGCTATCTACAACAACGCTGACCCATATTCGACAGGTATCTTCGACGCATTCAAGAAGACTATCGAGTCTAAGGGCATGAAGGTAGTTGCTGAAGAAGCTTTCGCTTCTGACGACAACGCTGACTTCTCAGCTCAGCTCAACAGCATGAAGAACAGCAACGTTGATCTGCTCTTCCTGCCTATCTACTACACACCGGCTTCCAACATCATGAAGCAGGCACACGATATGGGATATGCTCCTAAGTACTTCGGCTGTGACGGCCTCGACGGAATCCTCGCACTCGAGGGATTCGACGCATCACTTGCTGATGGCGCACTGCTCCTGACACCATTCTCCGCTGACGCTGAGGATGAAGCTACAAAAGCATTCGTCGCAGCTTATCAGGAAGCTTACGGCGAGAAGCCGATCCAGTTCGCAGCTGACGCTTATGACTGCGTATACGCTGTATACAACTGCTTCCTCGAGACAGGACTCGGAACAGATGCTTCCCCTGAAGAGATCTGCGAAGCAATGATCGAGAAGTTCAACGGCGGATTTGCAGCAACAGGTCTGACAGCAGCTGGCGAGATGAAGTGGGACAAGGGCGGAGCCGTAGAAAAGACTCCTAAGATCTACCTCATCCAGGACGGAAAATACGTTGAGCAGTAACCCTTACTGACTTAAGTGTATAGTTGTTGGCCAAGGGGTGCCGCATAAAAATGTGCGGCACCCCAAAGCCACGTTAAGAATGGTAATTCAGTAAAAGTATTGTAAAAAAGGGAAGAGATAGTATGGGATTTTTGACAAACCTTATCTCAGGACTCAGTCTGGGGAGCGTGTACGCGATAATAGCTCTCGGATATACGATGGTTTATGGCATATCCAAGATGCTCAACTTTGCTCACGGTGATGTCATAATGATCGGCGGATACGTTTCATTCATTTGTTCCATGTATATGGGGATGAACGGATGGCTCGCTCTTGTCGTGGCTATGGCTGCCTGCACGTTACTGGGTATCCTGATCGAGAGACTGGCATACAGACCTCTGCGAGGCACAGGCTCTCTTGCGGTACTGATTACCGCTATCGGCGTTTCATATTTTCTGCAAAACGCCGCGCTCCTCATATGGGGAGCCAACCCTAGAGTGTTCCCAAGCCTTTTCGAAGGCGTGAGCACTATACATGCTGCGAAAGGAGGACTTACGATCTCTCCTGTTTCGCTTTTCACTATCCTTGCCAATATCGTCATCATGATCGTGCTTACTCTCTTTGTAAGCAAGACTAAAGCAGGCAAGGCCATGCGTGCTGTTTCCGAGGATAACGGAGCTGCGCAGCTCATGGGAATAAATGTTAACCAATCGATATCTCTCACATTTGCTATCGGCTCCGGCCTCGCGGCTATAGCCGGCGTGCTTATGTGTTCAGCATATCCGGTACTTATGCCGACTACAGGTGCTATGCCAGGTATCAAAGCCTTCACGGCGGCGGTATTCGGCGGCATTGGATCGATCCCTGGCGCCATGATAGGAGGGCTTATCCTGGGTGTTATCGAGATCTTGTCCCGAGCATATATCTCGACTGAGCTTTCAGACGCTATCGTATTCGCATGCCTGATCATAGTGCTTCTCGTTAAACCAACGGGACTGCTTGGTAAAAAGGTCAGCGAGAAAGTGTAGGTGCGTTATGGCGGAAAGAATACTTAAAAACATAAGCACCAGAGGCTTAAAAAATGCCGTCAAAGGCAATGAATACAGAAAAGAAGCGCTTATCTCCTACGGTATACTTATCGGTGGATATATCATTCTTCAGCTCGGAGCCATGACCGGAATTATAGGGAGAAACCTTCAGGGTCAGTTCGTCCCTATGTGTGTTTACATATCGCTTGCTATCTCCCTCAATCTGGTAGTAGGTATATCGGGAGAACTCTCACTCGGCCACGCCGGATTCATGGCGGTCGGCGCGTTTTCAGGGATCGTTGTAATGAGATTGATGGAGCAGTTCATCAGCTTCACGCCTCTCAGACTGATCATAGCGCTGTTGTTCGCCGCGTTTATGGCAGCTATAGCGGGGTTCATCATAGGCATACCTATATTGAGCCTTAGGGGTGACTATCTGGCCATAGTCACGCTTGCGTTCGGCGAAATAGTCCGTAACTTTATGAACGTGCTCTATTTCGCTCTTGGCAAAGACGGTCACCTTAAATTCGCTTTCAATCACACCATCGACGGGATAGAAGACAATCAGAGGATCATCACAGGAGCTATAGGCGCTACCGGTGTAACTATTACAGCTACATTCACAGGCGCAGCTCTCCTGGTGGCATTCACGCTCTTTGTCGTACTCAACCTTAAGAATTCAAAACAGGGAAGAGCTATCATGGCTATCCGTGATAACCGTATAGCAGGCGAATCCATAGGACTTGATGTAAAGAAGTATAAACTGACGGCGTTTGTTGTCAGTGCTGCGCTTGCGGGTATGGCCGGCTGCATGTTCGGACAGAACTTCAGCACACTCATCCCGCTCAAATTCAACTTCAACACATCAGTTCTTATACTGGTATTCGTTGTACTCGGTGGTATCGGTAATATCTGGGGTGGAATGATCGC
>CADAUB010000015.1 GCA_902790965.1 uncultured Eubacteriales bacterium
GTGCCGTATGTGGGGCTTGCGGAAAAGCTTGGCATAGGAAGCAGCGATCTTTCGGATCTTCGCCTGATCACATGCGAAGGAGAGCCACAAGAGGATCTTCCTGCGCGGAAGGTGCTCGACGTTAGCTATGCTGTCGACGATGTGGATTCCTGCAGCGCCTGCTATGGAGTTTTGATCCCAGCACTCGAGAGGCTCAAAGAGGAGGGCCTCCTGGACAAGCTTCCGCGCATTGCCATAGGGCAGGGCCACCGCGGGCAGAGAGGAGTGCTAGGCGTAGGGAATTGCACCTCGGGCTTTGAAACGTTCGTAGAAGGCTGCCCTCCAAAGGAAGAGGACATCTATCAGCAGCTGAAGGAATACGCCACGAAAGTGAAATGACCGATCAAAAGAAAAGGTCAAAAAATAATAGTTAAAGATCTTTAATTAATCAAAGCAAAGTGGTACTATTGGTTAGATTTAACTAACCAATAGTACTTTTTGATTGCCCAATCAACCGAAACAAGTAAGTTATGGGGCAATTGAACAAATAATCAATGGAGTTATAAAAGAATGAAAATCGTTGAATTTAAAGATGTAACAAGAACCTATGTGACAGGAGAGCATGTACAGAACGCGCTTTCCAATGTCGATCTTGAACTTGAAGACGGCAAGTTCGTCGTAATACTCGGCCCATCCGGCGCTGGAAAGAGCACTTTCCTCAACCTGCTCGGCGGCCTGGATAACCCAACGAGCGGCCAGATAATCGTGGATGGCACGGACATATCCACACTTACAAACGACCAGCTCGCTGACTACAGAGCTGCCAAGGTAGGCTTCATCTTCCAGTCGTATAATCTGATCCCAACACTTACGGTGCTCGAGAACGTATCGCTTGTCGACGAGATCGCGCCCGACCACATGAGCGCTGAGGAGCTCCTTAAGGAAGTAGGGCTTGACGACCATGCGCATCAGTTCCCGCACGAACTCTCGGGAGGCGAGCAGCAGCGCGTATCCATATGCCGTGCACTTGCAAAGAACCCTAAAATACTGCTCTGCGACGAGCCAACGGGAGCTCTCGACTCAGAGACAGGCGTTGTGGTGCTCAAGCTGCTCCTCAAGATGGCAAGAGACCACGGCAAGACTATAATCATCGTAACGCACAACCAGAACATCGCCAAAATGGCCGATGTAGTGATCCACATAAGAAGCGGCAAGGTGACTTCGGTCGAGGAACAGCCGCATCCATTAGCTGCGGAAGAGGTGGACTGGTAATGCTTACACGTAAACTGTGGAGGACCGCAAAGGTCTATAAAGTGCAGTTCATCTCCATGATACTGCTTGTGGCGCTTGGCATTGGCGTCTTCGTCGGTTTCAACGCGGAGTGGGTCACGATCGGCGAGGACACTAACAAATTCTTCGAGCAAAGCGGCTTTGCTGACTACAGGGTCGTCGATGAGGACGGCTTTTCGTCGGGTGACGTGGAGAAGATACTGAGTATAGAAGGGATATCTGGGGCCGGGCGTTTCATTTCCGTTAACGCTGACGTCAAGGACACGACCGAACAGCTGGCGCTTACTATAAGCGAGAGCACTCACACATCTGGCTTTGTGCTGATGGAGGGCGCGGAATACGACAGGGACGATCCTGACGGCTTCTGGCTCATGGACAAATACGCCGAGCATAATGGCATAAAGATAGGCGATGAGCTCACAGTCACATTCGAGGATATGGAGTTTAAAGGCACGGTGAAGGGTCTCATCGAATCTGCGGAATATCTTATCTGCGTGCGCGATGAGTCGCAGCTGATGCCTGATTTCGATACATACGGATACGTCTACGGTACGCCTGCTATGCTCAGAAAGGTGATCGAAGGCGAGGTGAGAGACGAGGAGCCGGACATTGACGACGATGAGATGAGCATCGCGGTCAAGACGGTCGTGGATGAGGTGTTCCCGCAGGTCAATATAAGCTCGGCGATGAGCAAGGACGAGATGCAGGAAGCTCTGGACGAGAAGCTGGGCCGCACGCTATTGGTGCTATCGAAAGACGAAAACGTATCGTATGTCGAGTCGAGAGGCGAGATGACAGAGGGAAAGACGATGGGCTCGATCCTGCCGGTGCTCTTCCTCGCGATCGCAATACTGACGATGATCACCACCATGAACAGGATCACCATCAGCGAGAAGACGCAGATCGGCACGCTCAAGGCCCTCGGCTTCCGCGACAAGAAGATACTTCGCCACTACACCTCGTACGCTGTGGTCATCGCGCTCATTGGTTCCGCGCTCGGCATTGTGCTTGGGTACGGGCTCTGCAAGATGGTAATGTCTCAAGACGGCATGATGGGCACGTATTTCGTTATGCCTGACTGGACGATACATATACCTTTCTGGATCTGGGCGATAGTTGTGGCCATCATCATACTGACGATCATGGTCGGCTACCTGTCGGTCAAGGATCTCCTGAAGGGGACTGCTGCAGAGACGCTCCGTCCGTACACGCCGAAGCACATACGCAGGGTCGCGCTCGAAAAGACCGCGCTCTGGAGCAAGCTGAGATTCGGTACCAAGTGGAACCTCAGGGACATCTTCAGACATAAATCCAGAAGCGCAATGTCGTTCATCGGGACTTTAGGATGCATGCTGATGCTGGTCGCTTCGTTTGGCATGAACCAGACCATCGACGGCTTCCTCGATACCTTCTACGACAAGACCACGGTCTACGCATCGAAGGTGTTCGTATCTTCGGATGCGGATAATGACGAGGCGATCGAGCTAGCCGATAAGCTTGACGGTGACTACAGTGCTTCCGTTAGTTCGAAAGTGGGCGACAAGGCGATATCTGTCGACGTCTACAACATCACGCATGACACCTACAGGTTCATCGATGAGGACACGAATCTCACGCCGCTTCCTGAGGATGGCGCACTCATCTGCAAGAGGCTCGCGAAGGAATTCAAGGTAAAGCCGGGCGACACGGTGACGATTGAGCCTTATGGCACTAGCGACAGCTACGACGTCACGATACGCGGCATAAACAGCTCCCTCACTGAGAGCATCACAATGACGGAGGATTACGCCAAATCGCTTGGGCTTACAAAGAGCGACGCGTACCGCATAAATAGCGTGTACACGATGATGCCAAAGGACCAGATAGGCTCTGACGGCAACATCACCAGCATACAGAGCAAGCAGGACATCATCGATTCCTTCGACGCGTTCATGGAGATATTCTATTTCTTCGTCATCGCGCTAATAGTCGCATCGGTGCTGCTGTGTCTCATAGTGCTGTACAACCTCGGCATCATGAGCTACATGGAGCGTTACCGCGAGATGGCGACGCTGAAGGTGCTGGGCTTCAGGAACAAGGCGATAGGGCATCTGCTGATTTCGCAGAACCTCTGGATCGCGGTAGTCGGGACGCTGATCGGTATCCCTGCCGGAACGTGGGTGCTCAACTTTCTGATGGATAAGCTGGCCGGGGAATATGAGATGAAGACGATAATCGGCGCTGAGAGTATAGTGCCGGCGGTCGCTCTCAACCTGGGCGTGGCTGTGATCGTGGGCCTTATGATCGCGCGCAAGAACCGCCACATCGACATGGTAGAGGCGCTGAAGGGGACGGAGTAATGGATGGCCGAGATTCCGAAAGGACGGAATAGCTCACTTACCTTTTCACAACAATAATGGCACGTATGGATGTCATAGCCTTTGCAGGATGGCTCAGCTTTGGTACTATAAAGGGGAAGCTTAAGTGAAACGCCTCACTTTGATAGCGGTAAAGCTTAGAGGCGCTGAGAAGGAAAGCAAATAAGCAGGGCAGGATAGGGCTTGATTTTGCTTACATGCCTCATCTTGCTACAAACGCATGAGGAGGCATCAAATCAATGAAGAAAGTTTGCGTCATTTCCATTCATCTTACTGAAGAACGTATCCAATATATCCGTGAGGCATGCGAAGCTGCCGGGTATGAGGTGGCGTTCTTCGATAACTGGCAGAAGGCGGCCGAAGAGGCTAAGGACGCGAACATAGTGTGCAGCCCGGGGCCTGAAGCTCTTCATGGCATGAAGGATCTCGAATGGGCGCATTCCACGAATGCCGGCGTGGAGCCATACGTAAAGTCGGGGCTTTTCGATTCGGGGCGCGTGATACTCACAAACAGCGCGGGTGCCTACGGGCTCGCCATCGCTGAGCATGTGGTGATGGTAGCTCTGATGCTTTATAGGCAGATGCCTGAATACCAGAGGATCGTGGCGAATAGAGAGTGGAGGCAGCGCCTTCCGATACGCTCGATCTGTGGAAGTCGGGTAGCGATCGCCGGAACAGGCGGAGTCGGATGTCTTGTGGCCCAAAAGATGAAAGCCATGGGCGCTGCCGAAGTGATCGGCTTCAACAGAAGCGGAAGAGAAGTAGAAGGCTTCGATAAGATATACAAGATTTCCGAACTGGATAAGTACCTTGCCGACATAGATCTCCTGGTAATGTGCCTTCCGGGCACGGCAGAGACCGATGGACTCCTGAGCAAGGAGAGGATCGGCAAGCTTCCTGAGGCCTCGTATGTAATAAATGTAGGAAGGGGATCGACCATCGATCAGGATGCACTCATTGACGCGCTGAATGCAGGCAGGCTCGCAGGAGCAGCAATAGATGTCACATATCCCGAGCCTCTTGCTAAGGACCATCCGCTTTGGACGGCAAAGAATTGTATTATCACGCCGCATTCGTCTGGTGATACGGGCCTGCCTTATTCGGTGGATCAGACATTTGAGATATTTATCGATAATATCGGTCGCTACGCAAAGGGCGAAGAGCTCGTAAATGTAGTAAATATTAAAGAAGGGTATTGATTTGGAGCCGCTAATATAAAGTTATGGGGTTTTGTTGGTTTTAGTCCGGATTCCCCATAACTGTTTTTATTTTTAGAACTTGCAGAAACTTTGGAGTTATAGGGTATCGGGTGCTTTTGCGCGGATTCCCTATAACTTTTTTCATTTTCAGCACCAGCAGAGGAAATGGAGTTATAGGGTTTTGGGCGATTTAGTATGAATTCCCCATAACTTGCCAATCCAATGCTCGCAGAGATTGAATTAGAGTTATATGGAAAAGAAGAGTTATGAAGGCATTCCCTATAACTCTTCTTGAAAGATATTCCTGTTTGGTATATGGAATACGAATTCCGGATTCTTAACTAGCTCATAATCAGAATCAGATCAGAATCTAATAGGATCCTAATCGGATCATATATAGTATACAGGTGAGCGGTCGGTCAGCAGGTCGCTCAGTTTTTTATTGTAGAAAAAGTCGTGTACTAATTGGTAGTACTCCTTCCAAAGAGGAAGGGTAAGGCAGTTTTCTGAGCGAGGGCAAGCGGCAGCGTCGTCTGCGAGGCAGGCGACGGGCGCGAGAGGCCCTTCGGTCAGCTCGATGATCTCTCCGACGGTATAGTCCTCGGCCTCGCGCGCAAGGCGGTAGCCACCGCCTTTGCCGCTTGCCGCTAGAAGCAGACCACCGTGAACGAGATCCTTCACTATTATTTCAAGATACTTCTTCGAGATATCCTGCCTTGCGGCAATATCTTTAAGAGGTATATATGTACCGTTGTCATTTTCCGCCAGGTCTAGCATCACCCTGAGCGCATATCTTCCTTTAGTCGAGATCATTCCAGTTGCTCCTATGTTACATGATTGCGACTGTGCGGCTTATGCCACGAATCGTCATATTGACTGGTTTTACAAGAGTTTCCTTATGACAGAATCCATATCTGAAACTCTATCTTTTCAACATAATCAATTATAAGCACTAACGCCTACCAAGTAAATAGGCAAAAACTTCTAATAAACCTATTGACAAGGTAGGCGAATATGATTAATATGTACCTATCAAATCCAAAAGCGAAGAAATAGAGGAGTGAAAAATGCAAACCCTGATCCTTATGACCGAGCGATGTTGACCTTACAATGGTAACCAGAGCAGACTTTATACAAACACTAAACACCAAATACTAAAGAACCAAACGGCAGGCAGAAAGAACTGACCGCCTTATAGCAATAAAAGAAAGTAGGTAACTAAGATGTCAAATATCTATAAAGGAACACTCGAACTTATCGGCAACACACCACTCGTAGAAGTTACAAACATTGAGAAGGATCTCGGACTCGAGGCAACGCTCCTCGTAAAACTCGAATACTTCAACCCGGCAGGAAGCGTCAAGGACAGGATCGCAAAGGCCATGATCGAGGACGCTGAGGCAAAGGGCCTTATCAAGGAAGGCTCGGTCATCATTGAGCCGACATCCGGAAATACCGGAATCGGACTCGCGGCCATCGCAGCGGCCAAGGGCTACAGAGCTATCCTCACGATGCCTGAGACAATGAGCGTCGAGAGAAGAAACATCCTCAAAGCTTACGGAGCTGAGATAGTGCTCACAGATGGCGCGAAGGGCATGAAAGGGGCTATCGAGAAAGCGGAAGAGCTCGCTAAGGAGATCGAAGGCGGCTTCATACCTGGGCAGTTCGTCAATCCGGCAAACCCTGCTGTGCACAAAGCTACGACAGGCCCTGAGATCTGGAAAGACACAGACGGCGCTGTAGATATCTTCATCGCAGGCGTTGGCACAGGCGGTACAGTGACAGGAACAGGCGAATATCTCAAGGAGCAGAAGCCAGAGGTGAAGATCGTAGCTCTCGAGCCTGAAGATTCGCCAGTGCTCTCCGAAGGCAAGGCGGGCCCTCACAAGATCCAGGGTATCGGCGCGGGCTTCGTACCGGAAGTACTGAGCACAGACGTGTATGACGAGGTGTTCAAGGCATCCAGCCAGGACGCTTTCGAAACAGCCAAGTATCTCGCCAAGAAAGAGGGCATTTCGGTAGGTATCTCGTCCGGTGCAGCTCTGTACGCGGCCATCCAGTACGCGAAAGACCCTGCAAACAAGGGAAAGACTATAGTGGCGCTTCTCCCGGACAGCGGAGACAGATACTATTCAACACCTCTCTTTACCGAGTAATGTTAAACGCCTTTGCAAAAAAGAACCACCAGAGAAACCTCTATTCTGTATAAGGCAAAGCAAGTAACGAGCGGTCATCGTGCATGGCCGCTTTTTCTATGCTTTCTATTACTTAATTCCTGTATCATACGATTCTCATATCGTTCAACGAGTACTTGCGTGCTAGTCGACTATTAATGTAAAATTAACAAAGAAAATATGGGGGGAATCACAAAGGAGGTATTTATGAACGAAGTTATCACTGCAATTAATGATATATTGTACAAACCATATATCGTTCCACTATTCCTGATCGCGGTAGGTCTTTACTTCACGATCAGAACAAAAGCCGTGCAGATCAGACTGTTCCCTGAGATGTTCAGGGTCATCATGGAAAAGCCTGAAAACGAAGAGGGTGTATCTTCGTTTGCGGCTCTGATGGTCTCCACTGCTTCGAGAGTTGGTACCGGTAACATCATCGGTGTATGTACAGCTCTTATCCTCGGTGGCCCTGGTGCCATCTTCTGGATGTGGATCACAGCTATAATCGGCGCTGCCAACGCTTTCATCGAGTCGACGCTGGCGCAGATCTATAAGAAGAAATCGCATGACGGAACATATTTCGGCGGACCGTCTTACTACATGCAGAATGCCCTTGGCCAGAGATGGCTCGGTGTCCTGTTCGCTATCTTCGTAATCTTCACATACATGGTAGGTTACAACATGCTCGCTGCATTCAACCTGCAGAGAACATTCAAAGCGTTCAGCTTCTATAACGAAAGCTCATCGCCTGCTATCATCGGTGTGATCCTTGCGGTACTCTTCGGTATCGTTGTACTTGGCGGAGGCAAGAGACTTATCCACGTTACAGAGCTTCTCGTACCTGTAATGGGCGTTATCTACATCATCGTATCGATCGTAGTTCTCGTGCTCAATGCAAAGGACCTCGGCACGATGTTCTCAGGCATCTTCAGCAGCGCTTTCGATTTCAAGGCTATCTTCGGAGGCTTCGCCGGATCATGCATCATGTGGGGACTCAAGAGAGGACTTTACTCCAACGAAGCTGGTATGGGTTCTGCTCCTAACGCCGCGGCCAGAGCTGACGTTGCTCACCCGGTAAAGCAGGGACTCGTTCAGGCGCTGTCTGTATACCTCGACACCATCCTGATCTGTACTGCTACAGCATTCATGGTACTGTCGACAACAGGCGTTAATCTCAAAGATTTTGTCGGAGCAGACGGTTCAGCAGACGCTGCAGGATACGTTCAGGCATGCATGCACGCCAGCCTCGGCGGCTTCGGCCCTGTATTCCTTTCGGTCGCTATGTCGCTCTTCGCGTTCACTACACTGATCGGTAACTATTCATACGTTGAAGGCTGCCTGTCGTTCATCCTCAAGAGAGAGGCTACAAAGACAGAGCTGACAGTGACAAGAATCATCGCGACTATCCTCGTATTCCTTGGAGCTATCGCTTCCGCAGGGCTCGTATGGGATACGGCGGACATGGCTCAGGGCCTCATGGTAGTGACCAACATCCCGAGCATCGCTATACTCGGTGGCGTCGCTATCAAGTGCCTCAACGACTACACAAAGCAGAAGAAAGAGGGCAAGGCTCCTGTATTCAAGGCTGAGAACATCGGCATCGAAGACAAGGTAGAGTGCTGGAAATAGGATTTATAGAGACACATAATGTTTCAGAAAAACGGCACTGCGCTGTATGAGCAGTTAGTAAACAAAATAGAGCAGGAAATAAGCTCGGGGAAACTCGCTCCGGGAGACAGACTGCCTTCCGAGAATACGCTTGCGGAGGACAACGGCATCAGCCGCGTCACTGTACGCCAGGCGCTCAAGCTGCTGTCCGAGATGGGGCTTATAGAGACCCAAAAGGGGATAGGCTCGTTCGTGTCGCACGATTTCGATCCGGCCCAGGCAGACAGCAAAGCCCGGGATTTCCGTAAGCGCTTCGAGGAAAACTTCAGGCAGGCCATCCGCGCCAAGATCATGATAGAGCCGGGCATTGCCAAGCAAGCAGCCGAGTCTGCCGACGATGCAGACATCGCGCGCCTCGAGGAGATATGGAAGCGTATGGATCTCAAGCAGAGCGTCAGAGAGTATGACGAGACCTGCAGGCAGTTCCACCTGGCGCTTGTAGCTCTTGTAGGAAATCCGCTCCTCAACGCTTTCTACGAGCGGCTCGAGGAACTAGAACAGATGTATCTTCGAAACTTCCTGCTTTCAGCCAAGCAGCGCCGCGAGCTCCGCGAGGAAGACATAAGGCAGCATGGCGAGATATTGTTCGCCATAAAGGAGCGTCGCCCCGACAGGGCATGGTTCTGCTGCCAGGAGCACCTCGAATACTTCTATCACTACTACACCGATCCCGAGAGGGAATTGGAATAGTGAATAGTACTACGCCGAGCCCGAACGGGAAGCGGAAAAGTAGGATCGAAGAAATAATAAGCTAATATACTAAAAGTTGAATAATAGTTGAGTACAGGCGGTCACTTTACCGATCCCTGTACTCAACTTTTCTTTTGGCTCCAGCTTAATTCCGCTCGCTGCAGAATCAGGATTGAGTACCAATGGTCGCATCACCGACCTCTGTACTCAACTTTTCCTTTGAGACCCTCCGCGCCGCTGTATGGCTTCCCCGTGTGCTTTTTCCGCACAGAATGGAGTAATTGCTATACACGGTATAGCAACGCCGTGTGCTTTTACCGCACAGAATGGAGTAATTGCTATACACGGTATAGCAACGCCGTGTGCTTTTACCGCACAGAATGGAGTAATTGCTATACATGGTATAGCAACGCCGTGTGCTTTTCCGCGCAGAACTGAAGATTTGCTATACAGATTGCGGATGCGTAACTGGGAATGATTGACAGCCTGTATTACTTGTATTAAAATATCTGCAATAAAATAGTGCAATTCAACAAGACAATGCAACAGCACGCTGCTAGTACAATTAGGCAGCGCAACTAGTTATTCAAGAACATTTGCAAGTATTTAAAAAACGTACAAGTCGTTCATATAACGTACAAGTCGATCAAAGCACTTGCAAGTCGTTCAACTACACGCAAAGGAGGTAGATCATGGCAGCTTTATTTACAATTGAGAAGTATGATGGAAAGTATCTTAAGATCACGAAGACAACCAAAGAGATCGACATCACCGTGGAGATCTCGACCGAATTTGATGACAGCCTCCAGCCGAATACCACCAGCGACTTCCTGGATCATATGCTGAATACACTGGCATGGGGCGCCTGCCTCTCCATCGGCGTCGATGTCAAGTGCGGCAAGTGGCGTTCGACACATACAATCGCTGAGGACGTCGGTATCACTATCGGAGCTGGCCTCAAGAAGTTCTTCTATGACCGCCTCGAGAACGAGGGCGTCAATATCCTCGGAAAGGGCTTTGGCTGCCTTGATGAATCGCTGGCTCGCTGTGTGATCGGCGTTGAAGGCAGAAGAAACTGCTACATCACAGTTGCGGAGGAGTGCAGCGGCGGAAGACTCGAGCTCGTAGAGGATCTTCGCAGCCAGGATATGTGGAGCTTCGTAGAGGGATTCTTCCAGGGATTCCCGGCTACATGCCATCTTGATCTCCTGAAGGGCCGCGATCCTCATCACACATGGGAATCCGGTTTCCACGCTATGGGCGAAGCTCTTCGCGACGCGTTGACAGTGAACCCTTGGAGAACATCGTCGCACAACCCATATTACGGAGAAGAGGGTATCGCAGACGCCGCGCTGATTTAAACAGGAGCGAAGTAGGGACGCGCTGCGCTGGACTAAGCGGACCATCGCCGGTTCCGCACCAATATAATTGAGCGCTATGAAAACGATGTCCTACATTTGTGGCGGAATAGATTGAAGGTCGAGTAATTGAAGGCTTGGTATTAGTCAGCGCTGCTCGGGGGATGTATCTATCGAAAGCTATATCTCAATGGGGCGAACGATGCGCAAAAGAAAGGCGAAAATTGTGCAAGGAAATGGGAAGTTGTGTCCGTCAAACGAATTGGCCACCCTAAAGGTTGACAATTTTGTGTCTTTTTACAAAAACAAGCACGAGTATTGTTGATTAGCACAAATATATAGGTAAGATAGGGGCATGAAATCAAGCAAACAGGCAAAAGAGTATCTGTATTACTACTATTATTACTACTACCGCGAAGGCAGTAGCTGTTTGCTGTGAGAACATGGAAGGCTTTTAGATAGTAATCAGACAAGTCACATAGCTCTGCGGCAAACAGCCGCAGGGCTCTTTTTATATCGAGTAGCCAGAACTCATATTTTTAATTATTTAGGACGACTGAATAATTAGCGAACGAGATGTCTGAATAGTACTGGCAAATGAGATGCCTGAATAGTACTGGCAGGCGAGATGCGAAAATGTTTAGCAGGAGGAAACACAATGCCCGAGATCAAATTCTACGACCACGAACCGATCCCAATGGAGATGCACAAGGTAAAGATCGTGCAGCAGCTCAATCTGCTCCCGACGAGGCAGAGACTCGAGAGAATCAAGGAGGCCGGCTTCAACACGTTCCAGCTTCACAACGGCGATATTTTCATGGACATGCTCACAGACTCCGGAGTCAACGCCATGAGCGATGAGCAGCTCGCCGGCATGATGAAGCCAGACGACGCCTACGCCGGAAGCGAGTCCTTCTTCCGCATGGCAAAGAAGCTCGAGGAAATATTCGGCATTCCATATTGCCTTCCGGCTCACCAGGGCAGGGCCTGCGAAAACATACTCGCGACCCGCTTCGTGACATCTGGCAAGTGCGTGATCATGAACTACCACTTCACGACTACCAAGGCACATATCACGAGGCTCGGCGGACACGTAGAGGAGCTCGTAAAAGATGAGGGCCTGGTATCGAAGAGCGACCTGCCGTTTAAGGGCGATATCGATCTGGACAAGCTCGAGGCGTGCATCCAGAAAGAAGGCGCGGACAACGTGGCTTTCATGAGGATCGAAGCGGGCACCAACCTCATAGGCGGACAGCCTGTATCGGTGCAGAATTTCAAAGACGCCTGCGCGATCGCCAGAAAGCACGGCGTGTTATCAGTGCTGGACGCATCGCTTCTGCAGGACAATCTCTACTTCAACAAGACTCGCGACGAGGCCTGCAAGGACATGAGCATCCGCGAGATCACCCGCGAGATCGCCGATCAGTTCGACATAATTTATTTCTCGGCGCGCAAGTTCGGCTTCGCAAGAGGGGGCGCGATACTCGTAAGAGATGAGGCGCTCTATCACTCGATGGAGGATCTCGTGCCTATGTTCGAGGGTTTCCTCACATACGGCGGCATGTCGATCAGAGAGATCGAGGCGATGACAGTGGGCTTCGACGAATCCATGGAGATGGACGTTATCTCGCAGGGGCCTCAGTTCATCAAGTACTGCGTGGACCAGCTCGACGCGTATGGTGTGCCGATGATCACGCCGGGCGGCGGACTTGGCGCGCATGTCGATGCCATACAGATGGTGGGGCACATCCCACAGGAGGAGTATCCGTCGGGAGCTCTGACCGCGGCGTTCTACATTTGCGGCGGCATCAGAGGCATGGAGCGAGGCACGCTTTCGGAGGAGCGGAATCCGGACGGCAGCGAGAGGTTGGCTTCGATGGAACTTGTAAGGCTGGCGCTTCCAAGGCGCGTGTTCACACTCTCGCAGGTCGAGTACGTGATCGACAGAGTCAAGTGGGTGTATGACCACAGGGAACTCATCGGAGGGCTTCGCTTCGTGCACGAGCCGGCGACGCTCAGGTTCTTCACGGGCAAGCTCGAGCCAACTTCCGACTGGCCTGAGAAGCTCGCTGAGGCGTTCATCGCGGATTTCGGTGAAGACCAGTAGCTAGTAAAAACGATGCTCTTTCGGGCATCGTTTTTCAAAGTTTCTCAGGCATTGTTTTCAAAATGTGTGATGCTCCGCAGGCGTCGTTTTGTAATAGTGTGCGATACTCCACAGGCGTCGTTTTGTAATAATGTGCAATGCTCTGCAGGCTGGCCGATGTGATATACTTGAGTGCGAAAGGGGAATAGAAAGTAAGAGGTGTAAAAATGAGTGAATTCGAAGATAAGAGAAACAAATTGCTCTCTGAAAAAGTTATAAAGGGCCTGAAGAACAGGAACATCGAGGGCTATTACGCAGAAACTGCCGAGGAAGCCAAGGCGATAGCGCTTGGACTGATCGATGAGGGCAGCAGTGTTACGATGGGCGGATGCATGAGTGCGCGCGAGATAGGCCTGGTAGATGCTCTCAAGGAGGGCAACTACAACTTCATCGACAGAGACCAATACGAAGATAAAAGGGCTGCAGCTTTGATGGCTTACGACTGCGATGCTTTCCTGGCAAGCTGCAATGCCATGACCGAGGACGGAGTGCTTGTGAATATCGACGGCAATGCGAACAGAGTATCGGCGATCGCTTTCGGTCCTAAAAAAGTCATCTTTGTGGTCGGCATGAACAAGGTATGCGCTGATGTCGATAGCGCGATGAAGAGGGCGCGCAATGTAGCTGCTCCTATAAACGCACAGAGATTCGATATCAGCACCCCATGCAATAAGACAGGCTCGTGCTTCGACTGCTCGTCGCCAGACTCAATATGCTGCCAGTTCCTGATCACACGCCGCTCGCTTCATCCGGGCCGCATGCATGTGATCCTGGTAAACGAAAATCTGGGATTCTAGTAGATTCGAGAGTGTATTAGGAGGAATAACATGCATTACGTGATGCTTATAGTAGCCATTTTACTTGAAGTTGTTGCCACATCAACGCTTGAATATTCGGAAGGGTTCACCAAGCTTGGGCCATCTGTGCTTTGCATCGCGCTATATGCGGGAAGTTGCCTCTTCCTGGCTAAGGCTCTTCTCAAAATCGACCTGGGCATAGCCTATGCGACATGGTGCTCAGTCGGCATCATCGCGACAAGCATAATTGCTGCTGTTGTGTTCGGGCAAAAGCTGACGCCAATCGGGGTAGTGGGCTTGGTCCTCATCCTGAGCGGATGCTTACTGGTCAACCTGTTTGGATCCGCCACCTAATGAATGCTCCCGCCACCTACTGTTTGGGGGTACTGTGGATGAATCGCACGGTTTGATAAAGAAAGACCTTTCGATCACAGGAAGCAGAGCTGCGGAAGCTGCAGGCTCGGTACAGAAGTGGCTCTCTGCAAACGGTGTTCAGTAGGAGTTCCGGCAAAGGTGATCAAGTACCTGGATCCGGATAAGCAGAAGGAATAGAGAAGAAAGAACAGAAAAGAAAGAGCAGAAAGAAGAGAAAAGAAAGAACAGAAAAGATAGAGTAGAAAAAAGCAGAAAAGACAGAATAGAGATAGTAACGCAAACAAAACGGATCCCCGGCCCTATACATGCCGGGGATCTGTTTGTGATCAGTTATAACTTGTAGGAGAGATTGGAGGTTTGTATGAAAGAATTGTATTAGCCTTCGATTCGGAATAGATTATGATATCTATTAGCCTTCGATCATGATAGTCTTCTTCTCAGGAAGTTCTGGCTCTTTCTCCTTAGGGAAGGAGAGGCTCAGGATACCATCTTCGAATTTGGCCTTAACATCGTTCTCGTCGATGCCTTCGCCGACATAGAAGCTTCTCTGCATAGCGCCTGAGTAACGCTCTTTACGAAGGACTGTGCCTTTCTCATCTTTCTCTTCTGTATCTTCCTGCTTGGAAGCACCGATAACAAGATATCCGTTGTCGAGTGTGAGGCTGATCTCATCTTTCTTGAAGCCAGGGAGCTCGATGTCGAGTTCGTAGTTGCCGTCCTTGTCGCGAACGTCTGTCTTCATCAGTCCACCAGGCATCTTGCCATATACTTTGTGCTCGCCGTCTACTGGACGGAAGTGTGGAAAGTCGAAAAAGTCATCAAAGAAATCATCGTTGAAAAGTCTTGGGTAAAGCATTGTGTTTCCTCCTTGTATGTAAATGAATTTTTAATCTTGTTTGTTTGCGGTTCCTTTCCGCTTACAAGTGTAATATAGCACAGTTGTTAGCACTCGTCAAGAGAGAGTGCTAACATTTTTCAAAAAATTTTGTACCACACAACTATGGGATCGTCCGGGCGGCGGATAGGCGGTGAATGGGAGGCGGATAGCTTGGAAAGTTGAGTGGATCGCTGCGGTTTGCTCAGTACCACTCAACTATTGGACAGCCCGGGTTGCGGATAGGCGGTGAATGGGAGGCGGATAGCTTGGAAAGTTGAGTGGATCGCTGCGGTTTGCTCAGTACCACTCAACTATGGGATCATCCAGGCGGCGGATGGTAATAGGATGGGCGGCGGCGGGCGTCGATAGTTGGGCTGTTTTTGTGAAAAGAGCGCCTTACATGCCGATTTGTGGTATTATTCATATGTATATTTATGCCATTTGCAGATATAGGCAGATATTTGTCTGAAATCTCACGAATTTGCGGAGGTAAAAGGTAAGAATGATTATCACTTTTATAGGAGCTGACCACGAAGTCACAGGTTCGTGCTCGTTACTCGAAGTTGCTGGCAAGAAGATATTGGTAGACTGCGGAATGGAGCAGGGCGCAGATCTGTTTGAAAACATTGAGATCCCTGTTTCACCAGCTGAGATAGACGCTATAGTCCTGACTCACGCTCACATCGACCACACAGGCAAGGTGCCATTCCTCGTTGCAAACGGATACACCGGTCCTATCTACGCGACAGAGGCTACTTACGAACTCTGCGAGATAATGCTCAAGGACTCGGCTCATATACAGGAATTCGAAGCGCAGTGGAGAAACAGAAAAGGCAAGAGAGCTGACAAAGAAGAATACACGCCTCTCTATACAACAGAGGATGTACTCAAGACACTCGAGCTATTCAATACATCGACATACGGAACAGAGATCGAGATCTTCGATGGCGTTACGATCAGTTACACTGACGCAGGCCATCTGCTCGGATCGTCCAATGTTTTGTTCAAGCTGAGAGAAGACGGAGTGGAGAAGACCATACTCTTCTCGGGAGACCTCGGTAACGTGGACAAGCCGCTTATCCGCTCGCCTCAGGATCCACCAACAGCCGATTACGTGGTATGCGAGTCGACATACGGCGACAGAGTGCATCCGGAGAAGCCTGATTACGTAGACCAGCTCACTCAGATAATCCAGTCGACGCTGGACAAGGGCGGCAATCTGGTGATCCCGGCATTCGCAGTAGGGCGTACGCAAGAACTCCTATACTACATCCGCATAATAAAGGATGAGAACCTGATCAAAAACCACGATGGATTCCCTGTGGTGGTGGACAGCCCGCTGGCTGTAGAAGCTACTAATATATATAGTACAGAGATGTACGACTTCTACGACGACGAAGCGCTCGAACTTCTGAGAGCCGGCATCAACCCGGTCACATTCCCTGATCTCAGGGTCTCGGTCTCGAGCGACGAGTCCATAGCGATAAACAACGATCCGACACCGAAGATCATCATCTCGGCTTCGGGCATGTGCGAGGCAGGCAGGATCAGACACCACCTCAAACACAATCTCTGGAGGCCTGAATGCACGGTGCTCTTCGTAGGCTACCAGAGCCCTGGTACTATGGGCGGCAAGCTGCTTGAAGGCACCGACGTGGTGAGACTCTTCGGTGAAGAGATCGCGGTCAAGGCGGAGATACTCAGGATAGATTCGTTCAGCAGCCACGCTGACAAGCCTCATCTGCTTGAGTGGGTCAAGAAGGTAAATCCAAGCACCCGCATATTCATCAATCACGGTGAGGACAAAGTTACAGAGACGTTCGCTGCGGCGGCGTCTGAGATCACAGGCAAGCCGGCCATAGCTCCTTACAGCGGAGACGTGTGGGATCTTGCAGCAGACGAACTCAAGTACAAGGCCGAGATCAAGCCGATCATCAAGAAGCAGACTCAGGGCAACCTCGAATCCGGCGACCACAGAGCCGCATCGAACGATTCTCCTGCATACACCGAGCTCAAGAATACCGGTGCTGATCTGATGAGGCTGATCGCAAGCAACCGCGAGGGATCCAACAAAGAACTCAAGAAGATGCGTAAGGATATCGAGGCGATCATCGCCAAGTACAAAGCGCAGGAGGAAGTTTAATGGACAACAGGCCGATAGGAGTATTTGATTCAGGGCTTGGCGGTCTCACGACTGTAGCGGAGCTCCAAAGACTGCTGCCGGAAGAAAGGGTCATATATATCGGAGATACGGCGAGGACACCATACGGCTCCAAGTCGCCTGAGACTATAAAAAAGTTTGCCGGGCAGATAGTCGATTATCTCATCAGGCACAACGTCAAGATGATCATCATCGCCTGCAACACGGCTACAGCGATCGCACTTGATGATCTCAGGAAGAAATATCCCGCAGTTCCTATCATCGGAGTTATCGAGCCTACGGTAAAGAAGGTGGTAAACGACGGCTGCACTAAGGTGGGAGTCATAGCCACAAAGGCGACTGTAAGCTCCGATGTGTACGGAAAAGAGCTGAGGGCGATGGCGCCGGACATAGAAGTCCACAGCACAGCGTGCCCTGCGATAGTGCCGCTCATAGAAGAGGGGCTTACCGACACCAAGATCATGGAACTCACCGTGCAGCACTATCTCGACAGCTTCGTCAAAGACCACGACTTCGAGCACCTCATACTCGGATGCACCCACTATCCTCTGGTAGCGGGCCACATCCACAAGCTCTACCCGGGCCTCAAGTTGTACAGCTCGTCGGAGGAGGTAGTAAACGAAGCGGCGGAGATACTTCGCGAGAGGGATATGCTGGCTTCAGGCTCTGAATTCAAGGACAGATACTATGCGAGCGACATGTCGGACAACTTTATAGCGATGGTAGACATGCTGTTCAAGGATACAGATTTCAAGATTCATCTTCTTATGCTTGAAGAATAAGAAGTTTTCTAGTACAATACTTTGACTGTGCGCATCATGCACATTTTTGTGCAGATAATCACGCTTCAGAGGGAGATAATATGGAAACCGAATTTAAATTCAGCCTCAGCGATCCGTCGGTATTCGACCAGATCGCTCAGAACGCAAAGATCAACAAGATCGGGCTTGAGGCAGTCGAGGTGATAGACATGCATGCCGATTATTTCGACACCGAAGATGGAGATCTTCGTAACAGGGGTATTGCTTACAGGATCCGCCAGGAGGATGACCGCTGCACAGCGACCATCAAATGGGACGTAAACGTAAGCGAGGGGCTCCATCAGAGAGAGGAATTCAACCTGGTGGTCAATGATGAGAGGTTCGCAGAACATCCGGATATCGAGTTGTTCCTTTCGAGCGACGCTTATGATGTGCTCAAGGAAGCAGCAGGTGACAAGCCACTCGTGCGTACCATCACCATGGATTACCAGAGACGTCAGCTCAAGGTGGACACAGGCAAGTCCATCAGCTGCATATCTATAGACGAGGGCGTGATCCATCATGCGGATGGCCACAATGTGCCTGTCTGCGAGCTTGAGATAGAGTGGTACTACGGAGACGAGAACGACTTTATCGAGCTCGCTAATATGATACAGTCCAAGTACGAGCTGGTTACTGAGAACAGATCCAAGCTCCAGAGGGCGTTAATATAATAGACGCCGGATGTCCCGACTAAATGACAGCGGGTGCCTGGCAAAAGAAGTTAATAATTAAAATGACAATAAATCTATAGCAACGGAGGAATATATCAAATGAAGGCTACACAGATTTCAAAAGAAAACGGAGTTGTAAAGTTCAACATCGAATTCTCGGCAGACGAGTTCAAGGAAGCTCTTAACAAGGCTTATCTCGCAAACAGAGAAAAGTTCCAGATCGACGGATTCCGCAAGGGCAAAGCTCCTCGTAAGATCATCGAGAATTTCTATGGACATGACGTATTCTGGGATGAGGCACTCAACGGCCTTCTCAGCACAGGATACTACGATGCACTGAGAGAGATGGATCTCGAAGTTATCGCGCAGCCTTCGCTTGAATCCCCTGAGATCAAAGAGGGAGAGCCTGTAGTTATCAGCGGAAGCGTACAGGTATTCCCAGAGTTCGAAGTTGAGAACTACAAGGGCCTCGAGATCGAGAAGGTCGAGACAAAGATCGGCGAGAAGGAAGTAAAGGCTGAGCTCGAGAGAGTACAGAAGAGCCAGGCCAGAATGGAAACAGTAGAAGACAGAAAGACAGAGATGGGCGACACAGTCATCTTTGACTTCAACGGAAGCGTTGATGGCGAGGAGTTCGCTGGTGGCGCTGCTGAGAACTACGAGCTCGTGCTCGGTTCCGGTCAGTTCATCCCTGGCTTCGAAGAGCAGATGGTCGGCAAAGAGACAGGCGAAGAGTTCGACGTCAACGTTACATTCCCTGAAGACTATCACGCAGAAGAGCTCAAGGGCAAAGACGCAGTATTCAAGTGCAAGCTCCACGAGATCAAGAAGGAGATCCTCCCTGAGATCGACGACGAGCTCGCAAGCGATGTAAGCGAATTCGAGACACTCGCAGAGTACAAGAAAGACCTCAAGAAGAAACTCAAAGAAGAGGCTAAGCAGACAGACGAGTCCGTTATGAAGGACAGAGTTCTCGAGCAGCTTTATCTCAACAACGAGATCGAAGTTCCTGCAGTAATGATCGAGGCAGAACTCGACAACATGCTTTATGACATGAACCAGAGTCTCCAGGCTCAGGGCCTCTCGCTCCAGCAGTACACAGAGTGGACAGGCGAGACTATCGACGACATGAAAGAGAAGTCGAGACCAGACGCTGAGAAGAGGATCAGAACAAGAGTCCTTCTCAAGAACATCGTTCGCATGGAGGACATCGGCGTAACAGACGAGGAGATCAAGGATCTCATGACAGAGTTTGGCGCTCAGTACGGAATGGATGCAGAGGCTGTTATGGGTATGGCTGGTCCTGACACTGAGAACTACTTCAGAGAGGACGCTCAGACCAAGAAGGTCATCGACTTCCTCTTCGACAACGCTAAGATCAAAGATCCTAAGGCAGAGAAGAAGGCCAAGAAGGCTGAGAAGGAAAAGAAAGAAGAGAAATAATGAACTATGTACCATATGTAGTTGAGCAGACAGGCCAGGGTGAACGCTCTTATGACATTTACTCAAGGCTGCTGATCGACAGGATCGTATTCATAGACGAGGAGATCACTGATCATACCGCGAGCGTTGTGGTAGCAGAGCTCCTGTTCCTCGAGGCGCAAGATCCCGACAAAGACATCAACGTGTATATCAATTCGCCGGGCGGCTCGGTAACAGCGGGCATGGCGATCTTCGACACGATGAGATTCATCAAGCCGGACATCAGCACTATCTGCGTTGGTATGGCCGCAAGCATGGGAGCAGTGCTCCTCGCAGCGGGTACTAAGGGAAAGCGCTACGCTCTTCCTAACGCGGAGATCATGATCCACCAGCCACTCGGAGGCTTCCAGGGGCAGGCGTCGGATATCAAGATCACAGCTGATCACATCCTCGACATCAAGGAAAAACTGAACAAGATCCTCGCCGAGGCAACCGGCCAGGATCTGTCAGTGATCGAGAGAGATACCGACAGAGACAACTACATGAGTGCAGCCGATGCGGCCGAATACGGTCTCATCGACAAAGTTATCGAAAAACACTGAGTGAAATAATATGGCAGACAACTACGAAGCTAAGTGTTCATTTTGCGGTAAAACAAGTCATCAGGTCCGGAGCATCATGGTCGGACCTGATGTGTATATATGCAATGAATGCGTAGATCTTATCAAGTCAATAATGGATGAAGAGAAGGGGCCTTCGCAAAAGAGGCCTCAGCTTGGAGCGCTTCCAAAGCCAGAAGAGATAAAGGCAGAGCTCGACCAGTACGTGATCGAGCAAGACCCAGCCAAGAGAAGCCTCGCTGTGGCGGTATATAACCACTACAAGAGGATCAGACATCTAGACAGGTATAAAGACAGCGCGGTCAATGAAGTCGAGCTCTCAAAGAGCAATATTCTCATGCTCGGCCCTACAGGCTGCGGAAAGACTCTTCTCGCTCAGACACTCGCACGCATACTCGACGTACCGTTTGCTATAGTCGACGCTACCTCACTCACAGAGGCAGGCTACGTTGGAGAAGACGTCGAGAACATCCTGCTCAGGCTCTATCAGGCCGCTGATGGCGACCTCCAGAGAGCTCAGAGGGGAATCATATACGTAGACGAGATAGACAAGATCGCCAGAAAGAGCGAGAACATGTCCATCACAAGAGACGTAAGCGGCGAAGGCGTTCAGCAGGCACTCCTCAAGATAATCGAGGGCACTGTGGCCAACGTGCCTCCACAGGGCGGCCGTAAACATCCTAATCAGGAGTTCATACACTTTGACACAAAGGACGTGCTCTTCATCTGCGGCGGAGCGTTTACAGGCCTTGACAGGATCATCAAGACGAGGCTCGGAAACAAGGTGATCGGCTTCAACAAAGACGACACGGTCACTGATCTCGACGACGCGGATATCCTGCTTAGAGCAGAGCCTGAAGATCTCCTGAAGTTCGGTCTCATACCAGAACTCATCGGAAGGCTTCCGGTGACAGTAGCTCTCTCAGAGCTTTCTGAAGAGGCGCTCGTAAGGATTATCACAGAGCCTAAGAATTCGCTCGTCAAGCAGTATCAGACGCTGTTTGCAATGGATGATGTAGACCTCGTAGTAGAGGACAGCGCCGTGCATGCCATCGCTGACAAAGCGCTTCAGCTTAAGACCGGAGCCAGAGGCCTCCGCGGAATATTCGAAGGCATAATGACAGACATAATGTACGAATTGCCATCGAGGACAGATGTCAGCAAATGCATAATCGATGCTGATGTCGTGAATGGCACAGCCGAGCCTAAGCTAGTGCTCAAGAAATCGAAAATAGAAGAATCCGAAGAGATGAAGAAGGACGCATAATGGCTGAATTTGAAACTATCAAACACATACCATACATCCCTCTGAGAGGACAGACATTCTTTCCGGGGACTATAGTCGGCTTCGATATCGGAAGAGATAAATCACTTGCCGCCGTTGATCTTGCGATGAACGGCGACAAGTATATTGTCGTATCTGCTCAGAGAGACCCTGCTGTGAATGAGCCAAAGAAAGACGACTGCTATCTGACAGGCGTGCTCATCAAAGTAAGGCAGGTAGTAAAGAGAAACGACGATTATGTTCGCGTGCTTGTAGTATGCGAGCAGAGGGTAAGAATAGAGGACATCTACGAGGACGGCGACTTGCTTCGCTGCGATTATGTGCTGGTAGAGGATCACGACGACGACATGGAGGATATCTCGCTCCAGGCGAATATGCGCGTGCTCAGGCAGCTGTACCTCAAGTACATGGAGCTCTCAGGTCAGGGCGATCCGTCGGGCGCAACACTCGCCGACGATATCGACGATCCTTCGCTGGTCTGCAGCATCATCGCCAATGAGATCGATGTCGCCTTTGACATCAAGCAGCCACTCCTGGAGATCGACTCTGTAAAGCTGAGAGTGGGGCATCTTATCGACATCATAGGCCGTGAGAACAACATTCTCTCGATCGCTAAGAGGATAAACAACCGCGTGGTCAAGAACATGAACCGCGGCCAGAGAGAGTATTATCTGAGAGAGCAGCTCCAGGTTATAAAGGAAGAGCTCGGCGAAGACGAAGACTCAGGCGACGAGGCCAGGCAGTGGAAGGAAGAGCTCGATGAGCTGAAACTCGACGAGAAGACCGACACTAAGGTGCGCAAGGAGATCGACAAGTTCGCGAGGATGAGCCCTATGAGCCCTGATGCCAACGTATCAAGGACTTACATCGAGACGATCCTTGAGCTTCCATGGCATAAATCGAACAAGATCAACAGAAACCTCGCCAAGGCTGAGAAGATCCTCAACGAAGATCATTATGGCCTCGAAAAGGTAAAGGAGAGGATACTCGAGCATCTTGCTGTGCAGCACCTCACCAAAGAGAACAAAGGCCCTATCATCTGTCTGGTGGGTCCTCCGGGAGTAGGAAAGACTTCCATCGCCAAGTCGATCGCTCGCGCTACAAACAGAGAGTTCGTAAGGATGTCTCTCGGCGGCGTAAGAGACGAGGCCGAGATAAGGGGCCACAGGCGCACATATATCGGCGCTATCCCGGGCAGGGTGATAAACAGCATCATTGAGGTCGAGTCGAACAATCCGCTCTTCCTCTTCGATGAAGTGGATAAGATCGGATCGGACTTCAGAGGCGACCCTGCGTCAGCGCTCCTCGAAGTGCTCGACCCAGAGCAGAACAGCACGTTCACCGATCACTACCTCGAGATCCCGTTCGACCTCTCGAACGTAATGTTCATCACGACAGCGAACACCACAGCCACGATCCCGCGGCCGCTCCTCGACAGGATGGAAGTCATCGAGCTCTCCAGCTACACAGAGGAAGAGAAGCTTCACATAGCCGAGGATTACCTGGTGCCTAAGAAGATGAAGGAGAACGGCCTCAAGAGGACTCAGTTCAGTATTTCCAAGGGCGCCATCAAGGATATAATCGAATATTACACAAGAGAATCCGGAGTCAGAAATCTCGAAAGGGAGATCGGAAACGCCTGCAGAAAGGCCGCGAGGAACATTGTCGGCGGCAAGCGCAAGGTCAACAACGTGACTCCTAGGAATCTTAAAAACTATATCGGTAAACGTATCTTCATCGAAGATATCGGAAGCCTTGAGCCTGAAGTAGGCGTTACTACAGGCATGGCATGGACATCGGTCGGCGGAGTCACGCTCACGATCGAGACAGTAAAGATGCCGGGCACAGGCAGGCTCGTGCTGACAGGCCAGATGGGCGATGTTATGAAGGAATCCGCGACTACAGCTCTCGGATACATCAAGTCCATCTCGGGCAAGTACAAGATCGGCAAGGATATGTTCAAGGATTACGACATCCAGATCCATATCCCAGAAGGCGCCACTCCTAAGGATGGCCCGTCTGCCGGTATCACTATGACAAGCGCGCTCTTCAGCCTGCTCACCGACAGAAAGGCAGACAAGAGAGTCGCTATGACAGGAGAGATCACTCTTAGAGGCAAGATCCTCAGGATCGGCGGTCTCAAGGAGAAGTCGCTCGCGGCATACAGACAGGGCATACGCAAGATCATCATCCCTAAGGAGAACGTACCTGATCTTGAAGACATCCCATCATCGGTGCGCAAGGAGATCGAGTTCATCCCTGTAGAGGACTTCGAAGAGGTAATACCGATCGTTATCAAGTAGCGCCTGCAATAACGTTCGCGATCACAAATCGAAAATGAAGATAAATAAATCAGAACTGGAAGCGGTCGCTGTGAAGGCAGCTCAGTATCCCCCAGAGGATCTACCTGAGATAGCCTTTGCCGGCAGATCGAATGTGGGCAAATCATCGCTTCTGAATCTCATAACAGGTAGAAAAAGCCTGGCTCGCGTCTCCGGAAGCCCGGGAAAGACCCGTACTATAAACTTCTACCGCTGCAACGACGGATTCAGAGTAGTTGACCTGCCCGGATACGGCTTCGCCAAGGTAAGCAAAAAAGAATCAGAGAAATGGGGAGCCATGATAGAAGGCTACCTCGAAAACAGAAGCACGCTTCTCAAGGTGGTGCAGCTTGTGGACATAAGGCACAAGCCGAGCGCCCAGGACGTGCAGATGTACGAATACCTGAAGTATTACGGCCTTGACGGCATAGTCGTGGCCACAAAAGCTGACAAAGTAGGAAGCAATCAAAAGGCAAAATGCATCAAGGAGATAAGGCAGACGCTCGGCATGGGTAAGGACGACATAGTGATACCCGTGTCCGCGCTCAAGAAGACAGGGGACGATGAGCTTCTGGGAGTGATCGAGGCTCTGCTCGAAGAAACAGGAGGGGGAAATGGCCGTTAAAAACGAAAAACTCGAAAAGCTTGAAAAGGCTAATAAGTCTGATGTAGCCAAGATCGGCAAAGTGCTGTTCACACAGGAGCAGATAACAAAGAGAGCCAAGGAGATCGCGGCAGAGATCGACAGAGACTTTGAGGGAGAAGATATCATACTTCTTTGCACACTCAAGGGCTCCATCCTTTGGATGGCAGATATCATGAAATATATGAAGAGCGACGCTAAGATCGACTTCATACAGGCGAGCAGCTATGGCGCTTCTACCACAAGCTCGGGCATCGTAAAGATCTCGCACGAGCCTACCCTTAATATGTATGAAAAGGTAGTTATCGTCATCGAAGATATCGTTGACACCGGAAGGACTCTCGCTTACTTACTGCCAAAACTCCAGGAGAGAGGCCCTAAGACCGTCAAGCTCTGCACCATGCTCAACAAGAACGCCAGAAGGGAAGACCATATAGAAGCTGACTACATCGGCTTTGAAGTGGACGATCTCTTTATCATCGGCTACGGCCTGGATTTCGACCAGAGATTCAGAGGCCTTCCATATATCAGCTACCTTGATATGGAAGAGGTTGAAAAACTATAGGTTAGCGTAGGCAGAAATTCAATTGGATAAGAGCGAACTCAGAGAACTAATAGAATCGGATCTTAAAAAGGATCTTCATATGCACACAGTCTATTCCGACGGGGCACTCACTCCGCAGAAGCTTATTGACTTGCGTGTTTCTGAGGGATACGAGCTGCTGTCGATCACAGATCACGATGTCAGCGGCGGCACTGTTGCAGGGCTCAAATACGCTGAGAAGATCGGGCTGAAGTTCATCCCGGGCATCGAATTTGACTCTGAAGATGAACTCGGCAAAGATCTCCATATGCTCGGCTATGGCTTTGACCCTCATGAAGAAGTCTTTATGCAGAAGGTGCTCGACGTCCTTGATGAGAGAAACGACCGCAACAACAGATTCAGAGAGGCTCTGAACAAAAGGGGCTACAATATCACTCAGGAAGACATAAAAGCCATCAACAGCGGTAGATACGTAGGGAAGCCTACCTTCGCGAAGGTGCTCGTAAACAAGGGCATCGTGAGCAGCGTCAACGAGGCTTTCGCGACCATCTTCAGAGAGCCGGATATCAAGGCGATCAAGAAGGTGACCATGTCATCAAAGGAAGCTATCGACACCATCCACGCGGGTGGCGGGCTCGCAGTTATGGCTCATCCGATGGAGCAGCGCAAGCTTCGCGAGTCTTTCGAGGAGTATAAACCGAGGCTCTACTGCATTATGGATCGCATGGTGGAATACGGAGTCGATGGGATAGAATGCCACCATCCTTCAGCTTCGCCTGAGCAGCAGGAACTCCTTGTGAAGTATGCCAAGGAACGCGGCCTTATGATCACCAGAGGATCGGACGTCCACAATCCATATGTGCCTAGAGACTACTCGAGATACCACAGGCCGTAAGTTGGCGCGCAGGCCGTAAGCTAGGTGCGCAGGCCGTAAGCTGATAGATCGCGATAGTATGGTATAAACAATGCACTGCCTCCCCGATAACACGGGGAGGCTTTTTTTGTAGCTTTAGCGCGATTAAACCACCGGCTATGCCGGTGAGAATGAAATGCTTCAGCTTTAAGAAGAAAACCTCCGATGCTACTATTGATGT
>CADAUB010000016.1 GCA_902790965.1 uncultured Eubacteriales bacterium
CGTGAGCCTATATATACTTCCACATCTACCACGGCCTTGCGCTCGCGAAGTGAGTCGAACGATCTGCTGCGTCTGCCCGTCCCCTGCTTTTTCATATTTCTCTCAAGAAGCTGAGTGTAGATTGGTACTACGCCGAGAGCCTCAGCGACGAGATAAGCTACGAGCGATGTAAGCACCAGCGGGAGCAGCGTTGTAAAGTCTCCGGTCATTTCGGTGATAAGAACTACTCCGGTGACTGGAGCCATGACTATAGCTGCGAAATACCCTGCCATCGCGATCACCACGAAACCTTCGATGTACGACTGGTCGAAACCGGCGAGGCCGAGGACTCTTGAAAAGAGGCCTCCTGTGATCGAACCGATCACCAGGAGCGGCAGGAATATGCCGCCGGGCGAGCCGGATCCAAAGCTTGCTGTCGAGAATACAAACTTGACTATAAGCAGTATCAATAGCGCGTACAGACCGTACTTGCCATGCCCTATCTCACTGACAAGAAAGCTGCCGCTTCCTAAAGCTTCAGGGAAGTCGAAAAACAATAAATATGCCCCAAAGAAAACGAATATCATACGGCCAAATACAGCAGCCCTTGATGCGAAAATAGTCGGATGAAGGCCATCACTTATAATGCTGTATTCCTTTCCTGTGACGCGGCATATAAACCTGGATATGCCATTTCCTATCTGCTCAAAGACGTCCTGCATCTTATCGATAGTCTTGTTATACAGAGCTCCGAAGAGGCCCAGTATGATGCCGAGCAGTATGACTGCCCAGTAGTATTTAAGCGGAATAGAATGGTCCATATCGAGGCCGAATACAGGCGTAAGTCCAAGCACGTTGGCGCATATGAAGTCACTTGCCACGCTTGCGGCCATAGTGGTAAGAAGTATATCGGCTGAGAAATTGCGGTGCATCTCTTCAAGGCTGAATATCGCCCCTGCGAGTGGAGCTCCAAACGCGGCCGAGAGCCCCGCTCCCGCTCCGCATGTTACAAGCAGCCTTTCCTCGGTGAGCGGGCGATGGCTCGTCCTGGCAAAGCCCTTGCCGACCATCGCGCCGAGCTGAACGCTCGGCCCCTCTCGGCCAAGAGCCAGGCCTCCGCCAATAGCCAAAGCGCATCCGGCGAGCTTTCCGATGATCACCTTGTACCAGTTCATTTCCTTTTGCCCGCGAAGCTCGGCTTCTGTCTGAGGAATTCCTGAGCCCGCGATATCCGGCTCCCATATAAGAAGAGCCGTAACGACCGAGGCAATCGCTATCAGCAGTAAAGCCAATACTAGCTTGCCCTGAAGGCTAGAGGCAGCATACTCAGCCAGCAGCCCTCTTCCCTTGTCGGCATAAGTAAGCATCAGCCTGAACACAGAAATAAGGGCGCCTGTTATAAGGCCTATCAGCGCGCCCTCGATGATCAATCTGTATTTATAATTCTTACCTTCTGTTACCATTGATTATTTCCAAACTCATCAAAGAGGCTTAGTCGCCTCGATAAGATAAGCATTAGTTTCTTCGTCAAGCAAAGGGCTCAGAGTATCTCTGACCTTTGAGTGATAGTTGTCTACCCAGCGGATCTCATCATCCGTAAGCAGAGTCTTATCTATCGCGTCTCTCTCGTATGGCACGCATGTAAGCGGCTCGTTAACGAGTGTACCGTACCCTGTATCCCTCCACAATACGAGGTTTTCGATCCTTACCCCAAACTTATCTTCGAGATAAACACCAGGCTCATCGGACATTATCATACCGGCTTTTAGATCAGCCACAGGCTCTTTCTTTGCGATAGCCCTCGGCCCTTCATGGACACCGAGAACATGTCCAACGCCATGCGAAAGTCCGTGGTTAAAATCCATGCTTTGATCCTGAAGCGGCTTTCTGGCAGCTGCGTCAATATCAAGGCCGCAATGTCCGCCGTTAGCCTCATAAGTAGCCATAGCTATATGACCCTTAAGCACGTATGTATAGCATTCGACCATCTCGCGGCTAAGTGGGCCAAGAGCGATGGTGCGCGTTATATCCGTTGTGCCATCAAGATACTGCCCGCCGGAATCCAGAAGCAGAAAGCCCTCAGGCTTTACGTCTGCATTAGTCTCTTCAGTTGGAGCGTAATGCACTATGGCGCCGTTTGGCCCATAAGCAGAAATTGTTTCGAAGGATTCCTCTATAAAGCCATCCTGTTCGCTTCTGAAACCGTGGAGCTTATCAGCTACGCTTATCTCGCTAAGGTCCTGTGCTCCATTTTTAGCAACATCCTTGAGCCATTTAATAAGCTTTGTGACTGCAACGCCATCTCTTATGTGGGCATTTTTTGTGCATGTGATCTCTATACCGTTCTTAACGACTTTCATCTTCGCCACAGGAGTCTCTTTGTCGATAACTTTTATATCGTTACCAACTCTCCTTATGAGAGCGTAATTGCAAGATTTGCTATCGAGCCAAAGAGAGCCGCCGGAAACACATGAAATATCGTCATAGATCTGTTCGTAAGGCCTGATTTCAACGCCTTTGAGCGCATCAGCAAGCCTGTCTTTGATGCTTTCGTCCATCACATAAAGTCGAATATCGTCTTGTGAAAGCAACGTAAATGAGAAGAATACAGGTGTGTACAGTATATCGCTGCCTCTTAGATTGAACAGCCAGGCTATCTCCATAAGGTCGGTCAGCAGAAGATGATCCGTGCCCTCTCTTGTCAGTTCTTCTCTGACTGCTGCGATCTTTTGCTCTGAGCTTAAACCGGCCGAGCTTAGAGGTAACTTCCATATCTCGCCCGCCTGTATAGCAGGCCTATCAGTCCATAACATTCCGGCGATATCTTCATCGCTGCTTACCGATATGGAAACGTCCTCTTCTAAAGCGGCTTTTTCAAGTCTGCCTCTGAATGAAGCAGGTACTACTCTTCCATCGAATCCGAGCACAAACTCGGCGCCTTCATCAGAAGACCCCTTATCCTTTGCGAGCCCGGCGATAAAAGCCTCAGGAGTAGGAACTCCCTCCTCTCCCATCTTCATGATCTCAATACCGCTTCCAGCAAGCTGTTTATCCGCCTGAATGAAAAAGCGACCATCTGTCCAAAGATATGCGCCTTTATCATCTACCACAAGAGTCGCAGACTCTCCAGTAAAACCTGTGAGGAACTCTGTGACCTTGAAGTAGTCGGAAACGTATTCAGAGCAATGGAAATCGCCGTATGGCACGTAATACGCGTCCATCCCGGCTTCTTTTACATATTTTCTAAGTTCTTCTATCTCTTTTCTCATAGTCCTCGCCTATTAATGTGCCAAGCAGTAAAACTGTTGACCCAATGAATTGGCGTCATTTCCCTTAAAGCTCGGGAAATGACGCCATCTTTTCAATATTCTAAGCCTATATCAGCCAATTACTTATTCTTGGACTGGATAGCTGCATGAGCTGCGGCCAGTCTTGCGATAGGAACTCTATATGGCGAGCAGGAAACGTAGTAGAGTCCTATTTCGTGGAAGAAGTGTACGGAAGCCGGATCTCCACCGTGCTCTCCGCATACACCGAGTTTGATGTTCGGTCTGGTCTTCTTGCCACCTTCAACAGCCATCTTAACGAGCTTGCCGATGCCCGTCTGATCGATGGACTGGAACGGGTCGTTATCAAGGATGCCCTTCTCAACGTATTCCTTGATGATAGCGCCTGTGTCATCTCTTGAGAATCCGAAGCCCATCTGAGTGAGGTCGTTTGTTCCGAAGCTGAAGAACTCTGCTTCCTGCGCGATCTCATCTGCAGTAAGAGCAGCTCTTGGGATCTCGATCATTGTTCCGACCATGTACTTCATGTCGATACCGGCCTCAGCAATCAGCCTGTCTGCTACAGCACTGATAACCTGCTTGACATATCTAAGCTCGGTAACACGTCCGACCAGCGGTACCATGATCTCAGGAACGATCTCTATGCCGTCTTCCTGGCTTACCTCGATAGCAGCACCGATGATGGCCTCTGCCTGCATCTCTGCGATCTCAGGATATGTGATGGCGAGTCTGCATCCGCGGTGTCCCAGCATCGGGTTGAATTCGTGAAGTTCAGCTGCTCTCGCCTGGATCTTCTCATATGGAATGCCGAATTCTTCCTCAAGCTGCTTTACGTCTTCTTCTGTCTTAGGCAGGAACTCGTGCAGAGGTGGGTCTAAGAGTCTGATCGTAACAGGTCTGTCACCCATTACTCTGAACATGCCCTTGAAGTCCTCTTTCTGATAAGGCAGAATGCCTGCCAGGGCTTCTCTTCTCTCTTCTACTGTGTCAGCAAGTACCATTCTTCTGAACTTAGGGATTCTCTCGTCTTCGAAGAACATGTGCTCTGTACGGCAAAGTCCGATACCCTCAGCGCCGAACTTAACAGCCTGTGCGGCGTCGCGTGGGTTGTCAGCGTTTGTTCTTACCTTGAGTGTACGAGCCTCGTCAGCCCACTCCATGATAGTTCCGAAGTCACCGGAAAGCTCAGGAGCGAGAGTCTTGATAGCCTCTGTGTAAACGCTTCCGTCAGAACCGTTCAGTGAGATGCTGTCTCCTTCGTGATATACGTTGCCGCCAACTGTGAGAGTCTTAGCATCCTCGTCTACTACGATCTCTTTGCAGCCTGCAACGCAGCACTTACCCATTCCTCTTGCTACTACAGCAGCGTGGGATGTCATACCGCCACGAGCTGTGAGGATACCCTCAGCAGCAACCATTCCGGCGAGGTCTTCAGGCGAAGTCTCTTCTCTTACGAGAATTACCTTCTTGCCTTCAGCAGCGAATGCGCCAGCATCCTCAGCACTGAATACGATCTGGCCTGTAGCTGCGCCAGGAGAAGCAGGGAGACCCTTTGCGACTGCCTTAGCCTTTGCGAGCTCTTCGGCGTCAAATACTGGGTGGAGAAGCTGATCGATCTGATCAGGCTCAACTCTCATTACTGCTGTTTCCTTATCGATGAGGCCTTCGTTTACGAGGTCAACGGCAACCTTTACTGCAGCAGCTGCTGTTCTCTTACCATTACGTGTCTGGAGCATGTAGAGCTTACGGTCTTCAACTGTGAACTCCATGTCCTGCATGTCTTTGTAGTGATTCTCGAGTATGTCAGCGATCTTCTCGAACTGAGTGTAGACCTCAGGGAAAGCGTCTGCCATCTCGGAGATAGGCTGAGGTGTTCTGATACCGGCAACTACGTCCTCACCCTGAGCGTTAACGAGGAACTCACCGAAGAGCTTGTTCTCGCCTGTAGCAGGGTTACGTGTGAATGCTACGCCTGTACCGGAATCGTTACCGGAGTTACCGAATACCATGGACTGTACGTTAACAGCTGTTCCGAGAGAATCGCTGATGTCATACATCTTTCTGTAAAGGATAGCTCTTTCGTTGTTCCAGCTTCTGAATACAGCCTTGATAGCCTCGAGCAGCTGATCTTTAGGCTCCTGTGGGAACTCTCTTCCGAGCTCTCTCTTAACTACTTCCTTGTAACCGGCGATAACTGCCTTGAGGTCGTCTGTTGTCAGCTCAACGTCATATTCAACGCCTGCCTTCTTCTTCTGTCCTTCAAATACCTCATCGAAGTTGGACTTCTTGATCTCCATCACGACATCACCGAACATCTGGATGAATCTTCTGTAGCTGTCGTATGCGAATCTGTCGTTTCCTGTCTTCTTGGCAAGTCCCTCGACAGCAACGTCGTTGAGTCCGAGGTTGAGGATAGTGTCCATCATACCAGGCATCGATACAGGAGCTCCGGATCTAACCGATACGAGAAGAGGATTCTCGTTGTCTCCGAACTTCTTTCCCATTACCTCTTCGAGCTCAGCGAGGTGTTCCCATACCTCTTTGATGATCTCATCAGCGAGAACTCCGCCGTCTTCAGTGTACTTTCTGCATACATCAGTTGTGATGGTGAAGCCGAAAGGTACCGGAAGACCGATGTTTGTCATCTCAGCGAGGTTGGCACCCTTGCCGCCGAGTAAGGCTCTCATGTCCTTGGAGCCTTCGTTGAATGAATAAACGTATTTTGCCATGTTTATTTCTCCTTTTCTATTCATACGGAACGATGCTGGAATGCACCGTCCAAGATTTGACTGATTAAAACTCGAGTCTCTCCTCGATGTAATCCTTAACTTCAGTGATAGGGATCCTTACCTGTTCCATGGTGTCGCGGTCACGGACCGTAACGCATTTGTCTTCAGCGGTATCGAAGTCGACACAGATGCAGAACGGAGTTCCGATCTCGTCTTCTCTTCTGTAACGCTTACCGATCGAACCCGACGCGTCGTATTCTACCATAAAATGCTTGCAAAGTTCTTCATAAATTGGAAGAGCTTCGTCTTCGAGCTTCTTAGAGAGCGGAAGAACAGCTGCTTTGTATGGAGCAAGTGCCGGATGGAGCCTCATGATGACCCTCGTATCCTCTTTGCCCTTAGCGTCTGTTACTGTCTCTTCGTCGTAAGCATCGACCAGATAAGCAAGCACGAGTCTCTCTACGCCTACCGATGGCTCTACGCAATATGGAACATAGCGCTCGTTGGTCTCAGGATCGAGATAACTCATATCCTCGCCAGAAGTCGTCTGATGCGCCATGAGGTCGAAATCAGTACGGGATGCGATGCCCCAGATCTCGCCCCAGCCAAACGGGAAGAGATACTCGATATCTGTAGTAGCGTTACTGTAGTGCGAAAGTTCTTCCTGCGAGTGGTCTCTGAATCTTGTGAGATCTTCGGAGAGGCCGAGGCTCTTGAGGAAGTTGCGGCAGTAATCCTTCCAGTATGTGAACCATTCGAGTTCTGTACCAGGCTTGCAGAAGAATTCGAGTTCCATCTGCTCAAACTCTCTTACTCTGAAGATGAAGTTGCCCGGTGTGATCTCGTTACGGAACGATTTACCGACCTGAGCGATACCGAATGGCACCTTTCTTCTGGAAGTCCTCTGAACGTTCTTGAAGTTTACGAAGATGCCCTGCGCTGTTTCAGGTCTCATGTAGATCTCAGCAGCTGAATCTTCAGTAACGCCCTGGAATGTCTTGAACATCAGGTTGAACTGGCGAATGCCTGTGAAGTCGCTCTTTCCGCAATTCGGGCACTTGACGGCCTTTTCAGTCAGGAAGCTTTCCATTTCTTCCTTTGACCAACCGTCAACTACGACTTCTTCATCAGGCTGATTCTCTTTGTACCAGTCTTCAATAAGCTGGTCAGCTCTGTAGCGTGTCTTACAAGCCTTGCAGTCAACGAGTGGATCGCTGAATCCGCCTACGTGTCCCGAAGCTACCCATGTCTTTGGGTTCATCAGGATAGCAGCATCGAGGCCAACATTGTATTTTGACTCTCTTACGAATTTTCTTCTCCACGCGTCTTTGATGTTGTTCTTGAACTCAACACCGAGAGGACCGAAGTCCCATGTGTTGGCAAGACCGCCGTAGATCTCTGAGCCAGGATAGATATAGCCTCTATTTTTGCAGAGAGCTATGATCTTCTCCATTGTTACCGCCCTGTCTGTTACAGGCATATCCTTTTTGTCAATTGGCATATTCTAATCCTCTATTTCCATGTCTTCAAGACATTAATTTACAGTTCTTCGTCCTTAAGGCCCTTTTCAGGCTCTTCTTTTTCTTCTTCCTGAAGGCCCTTTGACTTATACGAATCGGTAGTGTCCTTGATAAGATCTTTTACGGTATTACCGGCTTCTACAGCTTTATCAAGTACGTTAGTGACCTTACCGTCGATGTCGATGATGCGGCCCTTGTCATCCATGAAATCGATGCTGCACTGAGCGCCCATAGCTGCGACCATGCCGAGCACTGCGCCCCATGGAACCAATACAGTACCAATGACACCAACTGTCACAGGGAAGCTTACTACTTTCTTTCCATTCTTACTGATGATGATCTTTGAGACGTTGCCCTTGTCGACGATCTCTTTCATCTTAGCAAAAATAGGGCTGTCCTTGAGGCTTGCTCCGTCGATCCTGTCGTGATCGGCGTTGTGCTTCTCTTCCATAGCGATGATGGCGTCTACTACGCTGCCCTCAGCCTGTTCGAGAGCTGCCTTGGCCTCAGCGTATGTGCAGCCTGTTCTGTCCTTTACAAGTTCGATCTTTTCAAGTGTGATCTCCATGGTTTATACCTCCGGTCCTATACTCTGTCTCAGCACGTCGGTGCCGAGATACCTATCAATATACTCTGCCAGGATAGTCCTGACCTCTGTCAAAACTTCAGGTTTAAGATCTATCTTTTCGAAAGTCTTAAGAGGCTTCGAATCGAAATAGACGAACACGGTTATTATATCGAAGGAAGGCTTATAAATCAACGCATTGGGATTGGTTTTCTCCTCTTTTTCGCATTCATCGCAAATGATTCCTCCGCTCGTGACCGAAAAGCTTCTGATTCCGCTGTTTCCGCCGAATTCCGAAGGCTTTTTACCGCAATTTACGCAGCATGTAAGTTCAGGGGCAACGCCCAGCATTTTAAGTGTCTTATAAATATACGCGAGCAGTAATGTCTCAGCGCTCTTACCGGCATGTGATACAGACTCAAGAAACTCAAGCGAAAGATCGAAGAGATGTGGCATTGGCTCGCCTTCCGCAAGCACTTTGTCCAGATATTCAATGAAGGACGAGGCCATAATAAATCTGTCTATGTCTTCACCTATGGAGTAGAAGCTTTTAAGAACCTGCGATGAATTGATGCTATATGTCTCTCGGCCCTTGAAGATATCGTACTCGGCATACGTAAAAGGACGAAGAGCGAGGGCCGACCTGCTCTTGCTCTTCTCGTTGATCGAAGTTCCCGCGGAAAGCTTGCCATAGCGCTTGGTGAAAAGCACTATCATCCTGCGGTTGTTCGCTATTTTCCTCTGCCTGAGTACTATACCTTCGGAATTAATTATCATACTAAATAAATCATTAAGATCGATGCACGCAGCAAAATTGTCCGTCGGCCTCCGCGCCGGGAGGAAATTTTGCGACAGAGATGCATCGATAACTGAATTAAAAATGTAGTGATCGATGCACGCAGCAAAATTGTCCGTCGAGTTCAGCCGTGGTGAAATTTTGCGGCAGAGATGCATCGATAACTGAATTAAATATGTAGTGATCGATGCACGCAGCAAAATTGTCCGTCGGCCTCCGCGCCGGGAGGAAATTTTGCGACAGAGATGCATCGATCTAGCTATTCGTCTTTGTATCCCCAGTTACGAATAGTGCGCTCACTGTCGCGCCATCCCTCTTTTACCTTTACGAAGAGGCTCAAGAACACCTTGCCGCCGATGAGATCTTCGATCTCCATCCTGGCAGCCTTTCCTACGCCTTTAAGCTTAGCGCCGCCCTTGCCGATGATGATGCCCTTATGCGACTTCTTCTCGCAGTAGATGACAGCGCTTATCTCAGTGGCTCTGCCAGGGCGTTCAGGCTCATTATATTCCTCGATCTCGACAAACACGCCGTGTGGCACTTCGTCGTCGAGATACTCCATGAGTTTCTCGCGGATGATCTCGCTGGCGATAAAGCGCACCGGATCGTCAGTCACTATATCGTCCGGATAATACATAGGGCCATCTTTAAGGAGCCCCGCAAGCCTGTCCTTGATCTCTTCTACGTTATCGCCCTTAAGAGCCGATACGCCGTAGATATCCTCGAACAGCCCCGTCTCGTTATATATGTTATAGAGCTCGAGATACTTATCAGGAGTCATGAGATCCATCTTGTTGATGGCTAGGAGCATTGGAGTCTCTCCACCCTCCTCTTTGTCTCTATCTTTTACATCCTGAAGAAGCTTGAGGATATTCTTATCGCCTTTTCCGAAGTCAAGCGTTCCGTCTACCAGAAGCAGCACAGCGTCGACACCTCGAAGTGTATTGATAGCTGTCTCGTTGATCGCGCTTCCAAGCTTGTTATGAGGCTTGTGGATGCCCGGTGTGTCGAGAAATACCATCTGAAGGCCCGATCCTCCGTCGTATTCCAGATCGGTATAAATGCCAGTTATGCGGTTTAACGTAGTCTGCGGCTTGGAAGAAGTAATAGCTATCTTCTCGCCCAATATGTAATTCATCAATGTGGACTTGCCTACATTAGGCCGCCCAATGATTCCTATAAATCCTGATTTCATCTTGTGATCCCAATTTCCGATAATACTTTTTCTTCTCTTGCGCGCATGATCTTCTTTTCGCCCTCTTCCATGTGATCATATCCGAACAGATGCATCACGCTGTGAACAAAGAGATAGAGCATCTCGCGCGTCATACCTGTGCCGTATTCCTCCGCCTGGCGGGCCGCCTGATCGAAACAGATGACCACATCGCCTACGAGTGAAACGCTACCCTCATCTTCTGCTGAATAGATAAGATCATCAAGAAGATCTTCGTGACCTTCGAACTGTGGAAAGCTGAGGACATCTGTCACCTTATCGTTGCCTCTGTAGTCTCTGTTTAGATCGCGTATCTCTTCGTCGCTTACGACGGTGACCGAAAGCTCTGCAGAGGTATCTTTAACAGCAAAACCGGCTGCCCCAAGCTCATCTCCGAATTCGTCGGAAAGAGCTATGTCAGCAGCCTGTTCCATAAGCGCCATCATTTCTGGCGTCAGTTTGTCATATTCGTCACTATAAACTATATGCATATGTACACTCTGATATCAGCGTCCGCTGACTTTATTGCCCTTGGAAGTATTGCTTCTCACTTTGTTTTTGTTATCAAAGGAGTCGTAAGCGCGGATGATACGCTTTACAAGTTCGTGTCTAACGACGTCTACCTCGGTAAAAGTGTTGAACTTGATACCTTCAACGCCCGTGAGCACTTTCCTTGCTTCTTTAAGGCCGCTCATAGTGCCGCTTGGGAGGTCGATCTGTGTGATGTCACCGGTAACGACGACCTTTGAGTTGAATCCCATACGAGTAAGGAACATCTTCATCTGTTCGCGCGTGGTATTCTGTGCCTCATCGAGGATGATAAAGGAGTTGTCGAGAGTACGTCCTCTCATGTACGCGAGAGGAACTACTTCTATAACACCCTTTTCGCGCAGCCTTGCTGCCGCCTCGATACCAAGAACGTCGTAAAGAGCATCATAAAGAGGCCTGAGATAAGGGTCCACTTTCTCCTGCATATCTCCAGGAAGAAAACCTAGCTTTTCACCCGCTTCGACAGCCGGACGAGTCAGAATGATCCTCTCGACTTCTTTATTCTTATACGCGTTTATTGCCATTGCACACGCCAGATATGTTTTACCTGTACCCGCAGGGCCGATACCGAACACCATGTCGGTATTGCGTATGTTATCGACGTATTCCTTTTGGGCCTGTGTCTTTGGCCTCAGAGGGCGGCCTGTATGCGTATAGCAAATGATGTCCTTAGGCGTTACTGGCTCAGTGAAAGATTTGCCTCCGGCCTCAGTCTCGATAAGATAATTGAGCTTTTGAGGATCGAGTTCGGGGTCGTTGTGAAGAGCCTCGATCAGCCTCGCTACTATGCGCGCGGCAAGCTCAGGGTCTCTTCCGCGGATCGAAAGGACGCTGTCTCTGAGGTTCATCTCTGTACCCGTGAACTTCTCTACAGAGCGGATATTGGCGTCGTAATTGCCAAAGAGCCCCTGGACATCTATTTCTTCAGGTATGTTTATTTTGTATTCCATATAATTATTTGTTACTGAGGAATTCCTTTACAGCCTTGTTGACAGCGGAGCCATCTGCTTTGTCCTTAAGCTCTGCCATCGCGTTCTTCATGAGCATTCCCATGTTCTTCATATCTGCTTCGATGCCGAGCTTTTCAGCAATCTCATTGACCTTAGCCCTGATCTCTTCCTCGCCCATCTCCTCAGGAAGATAAGCCTTGAGAATATCGATTTCCTTCTGATAGCCTTCGAGCATATCGTCGCGGCCTGCTTTTGCGAAATCAGCAAGCGCGTCTGTTCTCATCTTGACCTGCTTCTTGATGATCTTAACGATATCTGCGTCATCTTCGAGCTCTACTCTCTGGTCAACTTCATACTGCTTGATAGCAGCTCTTACCATGTTTACTGTTTCCTTCTTGACTGCATCCGCGTTCTTCATCGCGTCTTTGTAGTCTTGCATAAGCTGTTCTTTTAAACCCATTTCTTTGCTCCTTCTTCTTGAAGTATATAGGGAGATCACTCCCCGAACAATTTGATATATTTTATAAGAAAAATGCGAACCGATAACAGTTCGCATCCATTTCTTAGTATTTACGAGCTTTCTTACGAGCAGCCTCAGACTTTTTCTTACGTCTTACGCTTGGCTTTTCGTAATGCTCTCTCTTACGCAGCTCTGCCATGACGCCATCGCGAGCGCAAGATCTCTTAAATCTCTTAAGAGCACTCTCCAGGTTTTCACCTTCTCTGACTATTACCTGTGCCATATTCTTGTCTCACCTCCTGTCGTCATGTATTTATTATGGCCAGCGAACTTAAGGCCACAACGCTGTGTATTTTACTACTATCAAAAGATATTGTCAATAATATCTCCGGCCATCATTTTACGCCTTGCGTCACCGTCTTGAGCGAAGCTTTCAGCGGCTTTGCCGTGGAGCATTACCCCGTACATAAGCGCGGCATCGAGCGGATTGCCCTGTGCGATGAGCGATGCGATAACTCCCGCCAGGACATCGCCTGAGCCGGCAGTCGCGAGCCCGGAATTGCCGACCGTATTGATGTAAAGCTTCTGGCCGTGGCCGCTGTCCCTTAAAGCTATGAGCGATACGTCAGATTTCACCACCATGCTGACGTCGAACTTCTCGCAGAACTTCTTTGTATAGCCTATGCGGCGCCTTGCCAATATGTTTATGTCCTCTCCGCAGAGCCTTGCCATCTCACCGAGATGTGGCGTGATAACGCAAGGGCATTTTCTCTTGCGAAGCGATTTCAGGTTCTTAGCTATCAGGTTAAGAGCCCCCGCGTCGAATACCGCCGGCGTATCGCCCGCGAGTATCTGCTTTACGAGAAGCCTACCGACAGAGTCTTCTCTGAGGCCAGGGCCAATTAGTATGGCGTCAACGCCCTGCGAGAACTGTTCAAAAGCGCCAAGCACATCATCAGGCTTATATGGCACTGCAACAGCCTCTGGGATCGAGACATTGAAGAAACCCGTGTATTTGGATGGACAGAATATCTTTACAAGCCCGCAGCCCGCTCTGTAAGCGGCTTTAGCGGCGAGCATGCCGGCACCAAGCATACCGTTAGAGCTTATGATCACTCCAACTGTGCCGAAAGTGCCCTTGTGACCGTTCTCTACTCTAGGAACAAGCGCCTCCTCTACTGTAGCGTCGAGGAAAGCCCTGTCGAGTACTGTGAGCTTATCAGATACGTTAGCGTAACCGCTAGGGATAAAGCCGATGTCTACTACCTTTACTTCGCCGCAGCATTCTCTTCCTGCGCCAAAGAACATACCGGTCTTATAGCTTCCGAATGTGATAGTAAGATCAGCCCTGATCGATTCTCCCATGATAAGGCCGCTTGTAGCATTGAGACCTGATGGGATGTCGACAGCGATCTTGTAGCCGGATTTAGAATTGATGTAGTTGACAAGCCTTATGTTATCGTCATCAAGGGACTTGTTGAGCCCAATGCCAAACATTCCATCGAGTATGCAGTCATACTTCGCGTTGAGCACGTTCCTTTCGACGCCCCTAAGCCCGTGGATACCAACTTCAGGGTGCGAATTGGCAAGAACGCTCATCTGGTGTTTGAACTCATCTGACGCTTTTGCGATCTTGCCGGCAAAGTGAACGTCGATATGCTCATAACCCATCTGAGCGAGCCATCTAGCCGCAGCGACAGCGTCTCCTCCGTTGTCGCCATGGCCGGCAAGAACAAGGATATTGGCGCTCCTGTCAGGTATCCTGCGCGATGTCTCTTCTGCTATAGCTTTAGCAGCGTTTTCCATGAGAACAACGCTCGGTATACCGGCGCGGACAGCATATTCGTCCATGTATTTCATGCCTTTTGCCGTAAGTGCGTACATCAAAACCCTCCGATTATATTATCTTGTCCCAAAGAATGATGTCCTTGTTGAATACAGGGCCGGCATCGCTGCAATTGATCCTGCCCAAAGTTGTTTCTATGAAACGTTCCTCATAACTTGTGGATTCCGCAAGTATGGTGCCTGAAAGGCTGAACTGCCCTTCGTCTACTTTTGCCGCGAGATCTCTTAGCATAGTAAGTGAACCGCTTGCGCATACATAAGGAGCATGCCTCACTACGTCAGCTGGGCTACCCTGCCTTCCGTTGCTTCCATCAAGTGTTACGACTTCGATCTCATTCACAAGATTTGTAAACGAATCGAGCATATATATATCGTCCTTGCTTGGATAGCCAAGAATGAGTTTGCATTTTTTACCGCGTACCAAAAGCCTTCTGACAAGGCCGAGCATCTCAGGGATACCAACGTCGTCTGCTACCAGAGTCACTTCATCAGGGACCTTGTAGAGGTCGAATCCGTTACCGAGCCCTGTAGTTATGAGGGCTTCCTCGCCTGGAGAAAGAGATGCTAAGACTTCACTGACCTTATCTATCACAGGGAATACAATCGTGAATCTATTGCTGTCGAAATCGCATACCTGATAAGGGCCTCCGATACCACCGGCTTCGAGATTCGCATACTGGCCGGGCTGCTTGAATTCGCACTTGCCCATATCGAACGTCATCCTGTGTATGTTTCTGCCGAGGATATCGTTCGAAACTAATTTTCCTGTCTTCTTCATATTATTTCAGCGTCATCTTCCTTTTCAGATAATTCAGTCTGCTCATCCCCTGCAGCCGTTATGCTTTCTTCTGTTGTAATTGGAGCGTCGAGAGCTTCGACTTTTTCCGGAGCCTCCAGCGCCTCCACCTTTTCGGGTTCTTCAAGCTTCTCCACTTGTTCAGGAAGCTTGATATTCGCTGTCGCTTCGAGATCAGGGTCTTTGATCTCGTGCATCTCTGCTTTAGGCTCTTCTGCTTTGATCTCTTCTACAACAGGAGCAGGAGCTATGTTATCCTGCTTGCTTACGCTTTCTTCCTGCCTCTGGGCCATCTGCTGCATCTGAGCTCTCTGATACATGATAGCTGTCTCTTTGAGATCCACAACGTAAGAATCAAGGATCTTGTCGTGCCAGCTTCTGTTTTTGTCATCTAAAAGTATCCATATAAAACCGAGCATGAATACGCTGCTAGACGCACTCTTTACGATGATTTCTCTCAGCATCATCTTCCAGAAGCCGAAAGGCTTTCCGTCTTTGGTCGATACTACCTGAAGACCGAGTATCGCTTTACCTATCGACTGTGCCCTGGCGTAAAGCACGAGCTCCGCGACGATATATGCGATCAAGACGATCAGGAGTACGAAAGTGAGAGCGATAGAGCCGCTGCTCGTAGGCAGATTGTAATTATTTCCGTAGTCTAACCCGTACCCATATCCATAGCTGCTGCCGAAGCCGTAGCCTCCACCGGGGAGGACTGCCTCGATCCCATATATGGAGATCAGGAACATATACGCTATAAACGGCACGATCATATCGATCAGACCGGCACCGAGTCTCTTGCCCCTGGAGGCAAGCTTCATTGTTCTTTTCATTGATTGTTATCTCCTGCTAGCAAATGGTCATTTCGTTTTCAGTCCCAAAATGCCGTATATATTATACTACAATTCTATCTTTGAATATTACAATTAAATGAACTTTATTAGAACGAAATCAAATCGTAGTAAAGCCCCACCTTGCAGCGGGGCTTTGTGTTCAATATGGTTTTATTTCCTCACTGCTAGTGTTCGTCTTCGTGAGGCTCAAAGCCCACGAGGCTCTCAGGCATCTCTCTACCCGACTTCTCATAGTAATCTACCATGGCAGCCTTGATAGCGTCTTCAGCGAGTACCGAGCAGTGGATCTTTCTTGCCGGGAGACCGTCGAGAGCATCGACTACAGCCTTGTTTGTAAGTTCGAGCGCTTCGTCAAGAGTCTTGCCCTTGATAAGCTCTGTGGCCATAGAAGAAGTAGCGATCGCGGAACCGCATCCAAAAGTCTTGAACTTGACGTCAGTGATAACGTCTCCGTCCACCTTGAGGTACATCTTCATGATATCTCCGCAAACAGGGTTTCCGACTTCGCCGATACCGTCTGCATCCTCGATAACGCCTACGTTACGTGGGTGTTCAAAATGATCCATTACTTTATCTGTATAGAGTGACATGTTATATCTCCTTTCATCCTAAGTCGTATCCGTTTATGCTTCCCAGTGTTCAGGGACGCAGTGCTGTCTCTTGCCTGTCTGGAGGTCTTCCCAATAAGGCGACATGCTTCTGTAATAATCTATTACATAGTGGACTTTCTCGATTATGTAATCGATCTGTTCTTCTGTATTGTCAATATCAAGGCTGAATCTGAGTGATCCGTGAGCTGCCTCGATAGGAACTCCCATTCCAAGAAGTACGTGAGATGGGTCGAGCGACTCACTTGTGCATGCGCTTCCGGATGAGCACTCGATGCCGTACATATCCAGGTGGAGCAGCAGGCTCTCGCCTTCAACGCCTTCGAACGACCAGTTGACGTTACCAGGAAGTCTCTTTACAGGATCACCGTTGAGCTGTGAATAAGGGATATCCTTAAGACCGTTGATGAGTCTGTCTCTTAGAGCAGCAACTCTTGTCATGTTAGGTTCCATGTTATCGCAAGCCTCTTTAAGAGCTTCGGCCATGGCTCTGATAGCAGGAACGTTTACAGTACCGGCTCTCTTGCCTCTCTCCTGAGCTCCGCCTTCGATAACGTTGACGAGTCTGATGCCGTTTCTCGCATAGAACACGCCGCAGCCCTTAGGACCGTGGAATTTGTGGCCCGACATCGAAAGCATATCGATGTTCATAGCCTGTACGTCGATAGGAAGATGTCCCGCAGCCTGAACAGCGTCAGTGTGGAACAGAACGCCCTTCTCTTTGCAGATCTTGCCGATCTCAGGAATAGGCTGGATAGCTCCCATCTCGTTATTTGCAAACATTACGCTGACAAGCGCTGTATCCTCTCTAATAGCATCAGCGACTTTCTGAGGATCTACTATACCGTTGCTCTCCGGCGCGAGGTATGTTACTTCAAAACCTTCCTTTTCAAGCTTGGCCATGGTGTGAAGAATGGCGTGGTGCTCGATGTTGAGCGTTATAAGATGCTTCTTTCCCTTCTTGGAAAGGCCTCTTGCAGCGCTGAGAAGAGCCTGGTTGTCGGCTTCCGAGCCACCTGATGTGAAATAGATCTCATTAGTCTTTGCAGCGTTGATGCATCCGGCCACTATCTCTCTGGCTTCGTCGAGCACTTCCTGAGTGCGCTGTCCGTCGCTGTGCAGGCTGTTAGGATTGCCGTTGAAGTTATCGAGGCATTCGATAAACTTGTCTCTTGCCGTCTTGCTGAGATAAGTAGTGGCGGCGTTATCAGCATATACTTTCATTGATCTTCCTCCGTAATATATTTTCAATTTGCGGATACGCATGTCCCGCAGTAATCTCCGAGAAGCTTTTTACGGTTTCCTCTTATAATGTCCTCAAGCGTGATATCGCTGAGGTAATTCTCTATGACTTTATCCAGACCGGCCCAGAGCGGGAGTGTGCTGCAAGTAGCTGCTTTTTCGCACTCGACGCCATCTTGCATTATGCAGTTGACAGGTGCAAGTGTGCCCTCGGTAAGGAGCAGTATCTCGCTGATGTTGTATTCATCAGGCTTTCTGGCGAGCCTGTATCCGCCCTTTTTACCTCTGAGGCTCTGTAGCATACCACCCTTATTCAGGATAGATATAATGCTCTCGAGATATTTCATCGACAGATTCTCGCGCTCTGCTATATCCGCGAGAGAAACGTAGCCGTCTCCTTCCAGTCTGGCAAGATCCACCATTACAGTAAGAGCATATCTGCCCTTGGTAGATACCATCATGCCCAAGGCCCTCCTTTCCTTTCCATTTTTACGGTTTGAAACGAAAACGAACTGTTCCATCTCAGTTTCCTCGCAAATCCTACCACCGTGGTAGGATTAAGTCAATATGATTTCCCTACTATATAAAATTGTGCGATATTTAAAACAAAAAAATAACTATTATCGATTATTGATTGAATCTTGACCGTGTTATGATATAAAAGGAAAAAGATTGGGAAAGATTTAGTTCTGCCTTAGGCAGTTCGCAGATATAGATTCGGGGGGAATCAATAATCAATGGTAATTTTTTATAACATAATCGCCTTCCTCGGTGGACTCTCCATGTTCCTTTACGGAATGCGTGTCATGGGAGATGGACTTCAGAGCTCGTCGGGCGGCGCAATGCAGAATGCCCTATCCAAGATGACCGACAAGCCTGTGATGGGCTTCCTGCTCGGAATGATAGTGGCCTGCGTTATCCAGAGTTCTACAGCTACTATTGTTATTACGGTAGGTCTTGTCGGAGCGGGCATACTCACCTTCCGTCAGTCGGTAGGCATCGTACTCGGCGCCAACGTCGGTACGGCCATCACCGCCCAGATCATCCGACTCATGGATGTAAGCTCGGGCATGGACAGCCCTTTCTACTTCTTTAAAGCTGATAACCTCGCGCCTCTGGCTCTCGTCATAGGTATCACCCTGATAATGTTCGTCAAAAAAGGTGGTGCCAAAACAGCCGGTAACATCGCCTGTGGATTCGGAATACTCTTTATGGGTCTCATCTACATGAGCAATATCGTTTCCGGCTTCGGCGAGTCACTCAGCAGATTTCTTACAGCATTCGAAGACAACTACGCACTCGGCTTCCTTGCCGGCGTTGTCGTTACAGGCATAGTACAGAGTTCTTCAGCCGTTGTCGGTATCATCCAGTCGATCGCAAGCTCTGTAGGCGTCAACTTCAGCGAGATCTTCGCGGTCATCATCGGAGTCAACATCGGCGACTGCCTCACTACATATCTTGTAAGCCGCATCGGCGCAAAGCCTGTTCAGAGGCGTACGGCTGTTGTGCACATCGTATATAACGTATTCGCGGCAATTCTCGTATTCGTTGTCGTATTCTTCCTCAGAGGAAGAGGCATAATTTCCGATGAGATATGGAACATGACACTCCGTTCCGGCGGAGTCGCTAACATCCACGGTATCTTCAGGCTCGTGCCTGCGATAGTGCTCCTCCCATTCACAAAGGTATTTGAGAACATCGCCTGCAAGCTCGTAAAAGAAGCTCCTATGGACGAAGAAGACGTACATGCCCTCGCTACGCTCGATGCTCTCGACGAGAGGCTGTTCATGACTCCTTCCATCGCTCTCGATCAGGTAGAAAAAGTCGTTTGCGAGATGAGCGATATAGCTCTTCACAACTATGACGCCTGTGTTAAGCAGATCTTTGAATTCGATCCTAAGAGAGACCGCCGCATAGATGAACGTGAAAACTTGCTCGATACCATGACTGACTCGGCCAACAAGTATACCGTGTCACTCTCCTCTCATGTCACCCGTGAGGTAGATATGCTGCGCCAGAACTACATCGTAAAATCGATGATTTGCTATGAGAGGATCGGAGACCTTGCAGTCAACATCAAGGATGAAGTTGCAAGGATGCGCGAAGAAGGTACGGTATTTTCGGAGTCTGCTCTTGAGGAACTTAAAATAGCATTCAATGCCATCTATGAGATATTGGAGATAACCTCTGAGGCCTTTAAGAACACCGATTCAGCTATGGCTGCCAAGGTGGAGCCTCTCGAGGAAGTTATAGACGATCTCGTCGAGGATATGAACGCCCGCCACGTATACAGGATGATGAACGAGCTCTGCGACCCTATCACAGGTATACGTTTCCAGAGCATACTTACGAATGTAGAGCACATATCGGACAAGTGCAGTGACATCGCGGTATATATACTTGAGAGAGATAATCACGAGATCTTCGGTAAGGAGCATTCATACCTTCACGAGCTGCATGTATCGAACGACGAAGATTATCAGACATACTATCGCAATAATTACGAAAAGTACTTCAATGCGCTGGCTAATATACCGACTGAAACACCGGTAGAAGAAAAAGCAGCAGAGATAGTTAAAGAGAAAAAGCCGAAGAAAAAGAAAGCAAACGCATAAAGAAAAAAAGCCAAAGAAATATAGAATGGAGATATACAATAAGCGGAATAGCTCGGCTATTCCGCTTTTACTTTCTTCCAGTAATCGCTGTAAAGCTCAGTGCTCTTTGCGTCAAGAGTAACAAGAGACTCGCACTGTTCTATAGTCTCCTCGGTCGGGAACACGGCCTCCTCATTCAGATATTCCTCATCGATGAGTTCGAGAGCCGCCTCGTTAGGAGTAGTGTAGTACAGATAGTCAAAGTTCTTTGCTGCTACCTCTGCCTTGCACAGGTAGTTGATCCAGGCCTCAGCTTTGTCCTTATTGATAGCATCTTTTGGGATCATCCAGGAATCTATAAAGAACTCGCTGCCTTCTTCAGGGATCACGAATTCGACGTCCTCGTTAAGGTCTTTTGTATAGATGTATTCACCGTTCCATACTACGCCAACAGCAGCTGAGCCGTTTGCGAGAAGATCTCTAGCCGAATCGTTAGCGTATTTGTATACCATAGGCTTCTGCTTTATAAGATCGTCAGCAGCCTGCTTGATCTCGGCTTCGTTTGTCGAATTAATCGAGTAACCGTTCTTTTTGAGGCCTATCATAAAGGCATCTCTTACGCTGTCTGGCATCACCATGCTGCCGGCGAACTTCTCGTTCCAGAGATCAGACCAGGAATCGATCTCTACATCCCCTACCATCTTCTTGTTATAAAGGATGCCCGATATACCAAGCTGATAAGGCACAGAGTATTTATTGCCAGGGTCAAAGCTCTCAGACTTTTTCATATATACATCAGCGATATTTGAGATCTCGGGCATAGCGTCTTTGTCGAGCTCTGCCAGCATATCGTTTGCGATCATGCGCTGTATCATGTAATCCGAAGTGCATACGCAGTCATAAGTGGTAGCGTTGTTCTCGAGCACCGTATACATCTCTTCAGCTGTATCGTAGTAATCAGGGATGACCCTGATGCCAGTCTCAGCTTCGAAATCCTCGAGAATCATCGGATCGAAATAGTCGCCATAGCAATAGACGTAGACCTCACCGTTCACACCGCTTCTGCAGCCTGTAGTAAGGCACGTAAGCGAAGTAATCAGCACAAAACACATTATGATTGCGATAATTCTTTTATAGTCAAGGGCATGTATTCTCATTAGTGTCCTCATAGACCTACGGTCGTTGAATTTTTAATAATTAGCGATCATTCAGCGGGATCATCTGGTGATGGCTCCGTTAGCTTTGAGAGCCATTTTTTCGTCATACATAAGCTTGTCGGCACGGTCGAACACGGCGTGGAAGTGTCTGTCCTCACCAGGCCTGTACTCTGACACGCCTCCGGCTACCACGACTTTACCGAGTGAGATGTTCTCTGAAGATCTATCGTGGAGTATCTTCATCAGCTTATCTTTGACCTCGTAGTCATGACCTTTAAGTACAGCCACAAACTCGTCTCCGCCAAGCCTGTATACAGCGCTTCGCTTGAATATATCACATATCATCTCCGAAGCGGCACAAATATATTCATCTCCGGCCTTGTGACCGAGAGTATCGTTTACATGTTTGAGCCCGTTCACATCACAGACGACAACTGCAAATTCGTCAGCTTTGCCGCCGACTATCTTGCCGTCTGCCTCACGTACCATAGCGAGGAAAGCATGCTTACTTTTTACCCCAGTGAGCGGATCTGTATTGACTATCTCATCGCTTTCCCTTTGCCTACCGGACAGATACGCGTGATTGCTGAACATGATGAGCATCGCGAAGCCAAACATACTAAGCGCCATGAGTATAGCGCGGGTATCGTCCCTTTCGAGATCGTTGATCTGGCCTCTGATGAAAGCCAGCTCTTCCTCAGGATCATCAGATTCCTGTTGCTCGTAATATGTCTCGATGTTGGACTGAAGCCTTGCATTGGCGTTTATCATCGACTGCCTCATCCATATGAGCGAGATCAGAAGTACCAGTGCCAGAAGAGATGCCCATACGATCACGGACTTACCGTATTTCTTGGATTTATCGAGCGCAAGCAATATCCTGAAGAATACAAAGCCGATTATCGTCCATGCTATAAAGAGAAAATATGTCTCTCTTTCGATAGCGCCGGTGGCTACGAGATTCGGTATCAGTGAGTAGAGGCCACCGAATACCATCAGTGCAAGTCCGATGAAACCGGTAAACTTCTCAGTAAGATCGTCTCTTTCTCTCGCCTTCTTTAACGCGCAGGCTGAGACTATGCCGTAAATAAGAGTAGCACCTATGCATGTAACGTCTACGATCCATCCTATGGCAGTTTTGCCTACAAATGGGATAATCAGGGCTGAAACAGCGATTATGAGTATGGCTCTTCCCGGAGTGCCACGCTTTCCTACCTCGCCTATATTCTCAGGCAGCATGCCGTCTCTTCCCATGGAGTAGAAAAGCCTGGAGGCAGCTGTTGTCTGTCCTATAAGACTGGTTATAACAAGTGAAAGAAGTGCTGCCATAAGAAGCACTACGCCGGTATGACCGAGATAATGATTTGCGGCATAAAAGGCCGGAAGCGCCTCAAGGCCGCTTAGATTTCCTCTATCTCTTATGTACTCAAGCCATGAACCATATCTTTCCGGGTATGCCGTTACAGAAAGCATAGTTACGAGGACGTACAAGAGCGTAGTGATGATGATAGAGGCAATGAAAATATTGTTGAGTTTAGAACTCTTGAAGCTGAACTCCTCTGCGCTATGGGAAACGTTCTCAAAGCCTATGAACGCCCACGGGGAAATTACGGCAATGTAAATGACCTGCGAAATAGCTTTGCTGTCGGCAAGGAATGCATGATCGACTGCACCTTTAAAGCCCGTGATTGCGAAGATGGACACTATCAGAATAGTTATAGTGAATATCACCACCATGGCGGTCATGGCGTAAGCAGCGGCTTTTCTGCTCAAATAGCAAAGAAGCGCAATAATGATGATCCCTGCTGCTGTAAGGAGAAGCTCTCCTAAGTAGACATCGTAACCGAATATGGTATATATCTTACCAACTTCGAATACAGGCCCAATAAAAAATCTGGCAAACAGCGGAAGAGACGTGGCGTTTGCCCACAATATCGAAAGATATGTGAGTATCAGGAACCACGCGGTAATAAAGCCGTAGTCATGGCCGAATATCTCCCTGGAGAACGCATAAGCGCCTCCTGATTCAGGATATATCTGGGTCAGATAAGAGTAATTCCTCGCTATTATGAGCATGATGAACATGCTCAGGATCAAGCCGACAACGCTTCCTGCTAATCCCGCTTTTCCCAGATAATTGCTGCTGGTAACGACAAGTGAACCCCAGCCTATAGCTGAGCCGATCGAAAATGCAGTCACCATCAACGGGGACAGATATGGTTTAAGACCTTTGTTATTGCCCATAATCACTCTATCCTATGATCCTATGATGCTACTGCAATGCTTTGAGTTCTTCGAGAGCCTCCTTATACTGCTGATAAAGGTCGGCGATATCAGGCATGGTATCCTGTCCTCTGAGTTTTTCGGTGATCTCCTCTACCGGCTTGCAAACCGGCGTGAGAGCCAGATTGCCAAGAGCGCCCTTCAGCGCGTGAGCTGCCTCGAATGCAGCCTTGGCATCCTTGGCCTCGACTGCGGCATCAAGCTTGGCAAAGTTTGCGTCTTCGAGCATGGCGCCTACCAGCTGCAGGTAAAATGCCTCCATTCCCATGCAGCGGGCAAGGCCCTCTTCTGTGTCTGCTCCAAATCCCTTAAGTGCTTCAATAGTAATCATTTGCTCATCTCCTAGCGGTATTTTCGCTTACCTACTTTTGCTTGTTCGTCTTTAGCGACTCATCAGCCGCCTTGAACAGATCAAATTTTTTTTCGACATCCCCAAACACCAAGCCAAAGTTGACTTCTATTCCCGGTATGTCGTGCTCATCTTCAGAAATATCTTTGATGAAGCTACTTACCTTTTCCTCGATTACCGGGCGTTGCTCGCTCTCGATCCTTGAAAGAATAACTCCGATCTCGTCATTTTTAAGTCTGCAGATAAAGTCAGACGCTCTGAATATCTCGCGCAGCATCTCCGCCGCCCTTATGACAGCACGGTTAGCTGACGATGAACCCTTAGCCTTGCTTATATCCTCGAAATTGCTGAGTTCGAGCAGCAGCAGAGCTGTGTGTTTCCTGTCTGAATCATAAAGCAGGAAATTGAAAGCGCTTCCGTTGTAGAGCCCTGTTACAGGATCGTGCATTGCATCATATATATGCCTGTCGTGAGCGAGCTTGCGGTACTTGTTGCGCTCCATATTGATGACTTCGCCGCCCTGCTCTTTTTTCTCAATAAGGAATTCTTCGAACTCACCAGCCGGTACAGGCTTGGAGAAGTAGTATCCCTGAACGATATCGCAGCCCATCGATTTGAGTGTGAAGAGCTGCTCAGCGGTCTCGACTCCCTCGGCGATTACCGGTACGTTGAGAGAGTCGGCTATCTCGATAACGATCTCGAGCATGCGTGTGTTTTTGCCATTTTTGAATGCGCTCCTGATAAACTGCATATCGAGTTTGAGGGCATCGATCGGCAGATTGGACAGCATATTGAGCGAACTGTAGCCGCTTCCGAAGTCGTCCATCTCTATATAGAAACCGCGGTCCCTGAGGCTTGTCACGGTATCGATTATGTGGTCGGAATCTTCCGTGTAAGCGGATTCGGTGACCTCGAGCATAAGATCTTTGTGCTCAAGATTAAATTCGCCTACAAGGCCATCTATCTCGTCTACAAGGTGAGTATCGAACATGTCTACACGCGATACGTTCACGGAGACAGGTACCGAAATGCCGAGCCTGTTCTTCCACTCGCTTATCTGCCTTGCGGCCGCGCGCCATACGTAACTGTCAAGGCGCTGTATAAGGCCATTCTGCTCAAACAGATGTATGAACAGCCCCGGGCTCACAAGGCCGAATTCAGGATGCTCCCAGCGTACGAGAGCCTCGCAGCTTGCAAGCACAGCCTCTTCGCCTCTGATATCATATTTAGGCTGATAATGAACTACGAACTGCTCATCTTCTATAGCCCTGCTAAAGTCGATGAGAAGCTGCTCAGAGAACTTCGAGGATTCATGGAGGGCATCGTCGTAGATCGCGACTGCCTTGGTGAAAGTGCTTCTAACTGTATCAGCGGCCATCTTGGCCCTGTCGAAGCGCCTCTCGATATCGAGTGCCTTATCGACTTTAGGATAGACACCCATTCTGAGCCTTACGGTGTTCTCGTCTTTACCTTCACCTGAAGCGCCTTCGGATATCTCTTCGAGCATCTCGGTGTAGCGGGTCTCATGAGGCATATAGACAACAAAGTTATCGGCTTCTCTTCTCGAAGCGAGGCCGCCGTTTTCGTCTACAATGGCGCGTATCCTGTCGGCAATGCGTTTCAGCACTTCATCGGCGTACTTTCTTCCGTAACGCTCATTTATGAAATGGAAGTGATTGATATTGACGACCAGGGCATCCATCTCTTTAGTAGGATGATTCTTATCGAACCTCTCACAGTAGCTATAGAAATACTCCCTTGTGTAAAGGCCGGTAAGGCTGTCGTTTTCTGTCTGGCCGATGATCATGCGGCCTTCTGAAAGCTCTATAGTACGCCTTACTCTGGCATTGATGACTTCAGGCCTCGGATAAGGCTTTGAAATGAAGTCAGAAGCGCCAATATCCAGGCTTTCGACCTCTGCTTCCTTTTCGGCAGTAAGTACGATCACAGGAAGATTATCGAGGCGCCCCTCTTCTTTCATCTGATTGAGGATATCGAGGCCGCCCATATCCGGAAGATTGAGATCCAGAAGCACCAGGCTAAGCGTACTCTCGTTATTGATGATCTCGAGAGCATCAGTTCCGTTCTCTGCCGTAAGCAGATCATAGTCATTCTGGAGTACGATCTTCAGAAGTTCGAGATTGACCTTTTCGTCTTCAACGATCAGTATCCTTTTCTTTTCTGTTTGAAAGTTGTTCATAGTTTTTGTTCCTCGTTTATAGACTATCCCCTTGATAAGAACGACATGGGAACATACTAGTCGATAATATTATACACCAAAGTAAGAATAAGATAACTACAGTAAAGATATGAAAAAGAAAAAGACTGCCTGTTGGCAGTCTGGTTGGAGGCGACACCCGGATTTGAACCGGGGGTGAAGGTTTTGCAGACCTCTGCCTTACCACTTGGCTATGTCGCCATATTGCGAAGGGACTCTTAAGAGTCCCCTCTTTTCTTGGCTAGGGTAGCAGGATTCGAACCTGCGAATGACGGAATCAGAATCCGTTGCCTTACCGCTTGGCTATACCCCATCATTTGGGGTGGGTAGTGGGATTCGAACCCACGCATACAGGAGCCACAACCCTGGGTCTTAACCGCTTGACGATACCCACCATGC
>CADAUB010000017.1 GCA_902790965.1 uncultured Eubacteriales bacterium
GGCTTGAACAAAGTAAAAGCCCGCGTCTTGAGGCGCGGGTCAGCAAAGGGGGCTTATAGCCCCGGTTCGAACCACCCGTTTTACGGGTGGCACCGATTTGGCTACATTGAAAGGCGCTTAGTCTTCGCCAAGCTCCTCTTTGAGCACTCTGCCCATGATCTGGCAGGCCTTCTCGATATCTTCTCTCGACGGAGTCGAGTAGCAGAGACGGAAGCCGTGCCCAGGGTAGTTCTCAGGATCTGCTGAGAATCCGTATGAAGGGCAAACTCCTACGTTGGCATACATCAGTTTATGGAAGATGTCATTGAGGTCGAGCTTCTCAGGCACGTTGAGCCAGAGGAAGATGCCTCCTGTCGGCTGCACCGGTGTGCAGGAAGCCGGCAGATATTTCTTGATGCAATCGACCATCCACTGAGCCTTTTCCTTGTAGAACTCTCCTACTTCTATGCAGTGTGCGTCTATATCGTTGTTCTTCATGTAGTTAGCTACAGTCAGCATTACAGGAACGGACTGCACACCCGCGTTACCCTGTGACATCTCAAGCCACTGACGCAGGCTCTTGTCTACGACGAAGAAACCAATGCGCATTCCGGCGCTGACGATCTTGGAGAGCGAAGCCGCGTAAACGACTCTGCCGTCTGTGTCGAGTCTCTTGATCTCCTTGAGGTAATTGCCGTCGAAGCTGAGCCTCGAATACGGATCGTCTTCGTAGATCATAAAGTCATATTTCTGCGCCAGTTTATAGATGGCCTCTCTCTTGTATTCAGGGAGAGTGAGTGTAGTAGGGTTGTTGAACGAAGGGCAAAGATAGAGGAATTTGAGCCTCTCGATGTTCTCGTTGATCTTTCTCTCGAGAGCGTCGAGGTTGATCCCGTCGTCGTCCATCTCTACTCCGATCAGCTTAGCGCCTACCATACGGGCCGCGTTCTGGATGCCCGGATAAGCCATCATCTCGGAGAGAATGACATCGCCTTCGTCGCAGAAAGTGTTGGCCATGTTGTCCATGCCGTGACCGCTGCCAGGCAGTATCTCTATGGTGTTCTTTTCCATGTCGAAGCCGCGCGAAGCCATCCACTTTGTGATCTCTACGATGCAGTCAGACATCCCCGGATATGGGCCATAGGCAAGAGCTCTTTTGCCATCGTGCTCATACATGTCAGCGCTGGCCTTTGCGATCTCCTTCAGCGGGAAAGTATCGACGGATGGCTCGCCGATCGAAAGATCGAGGAACACATCACGGTGGTCGCAGGCATACATGTATATCTCGCGGATGATGGTAGGATGAGCAGTTTTAAGCTGCTTTGCCAGTTTGTATTCCATACAAAAAACCTCCTGATTTTAGTTAATGACTCATGTAGTGAAAATGCGAACGTACTGATGAGCTCATTATTAAATCGGATCGGTGTAAGTATTAACTAACGAGAAGAGTATATCTTATGTAAGCCTAGATTTCAAATCGTTAACTACTCCCAAACGCAGTGTTTACAATCGCTTGCAGGCGTGAACAAACGTTGATTACATTGACATTACAGAGTTAGAAGAGTAAAATGTTTACGTAAATGCGAACATACTGAGGCCCTGAATCAAGGGAGGTAGGCATGGCGAAGGAGCGTCGTAAACTCATCGAATGGCATGGCACGTGACGGAGGTGCCATGCACCACATCGATAGGCATCTGCCGAAAGGTTTACGGTTCTATTTTTGTATTCATTTTTAACTAATACTTATTTAAAGGAAGATCGAACAAGGAGAAAGAGAAAATGTCAAAGTGGAAAAAATACGCTGCGATAGTAGCTCTCGGATTCGCCGGCGGTACGATTTATCTGCTGCCATATATCCGCTACACATTCTATGATGCTCAGATCGCAGCTCAGGGCATCACAAACACTCAGTCATCACTCATGCTGACCGTTTATACGATCGTTAACATGATCATGTATATTCCGGGCGGTATCCTGGCCGATAAATTCAAACCAAAGAAAGCAATTGCCATATCGCTGGTAGCTACAGGACTCCTGTCATTCCTCTATGCTATGACACTCCACAGCTTCGCGATGTCGCTGATCATCTGGGCAGGCCTGTCGTTCTCGACTGCGTTCGTGTTCTGGTCCGCTCTGATGAAGGCTGTAGGTCTGGTAGGAGACGAAGACCAGCAGGGCTTCCTCTATGGACTGTACTATGCGTTCAACGGACTTTCCGCTGCTATCGGCGGAGCTATCGCTCTTGCCGCTTATAACAGCGCCGGCGATGATCTGGTTGCTGCTTTCTCAAGAGCCGTTAACACAGAAGGTGTCATTGTAATCGTAGTTGCGATCGCCGTATGGTTCTTCCTCGACGAGAGCAAGATGGAGGTCAAGGTCACAAGAGAAGAAGACAAGTTCAGCTTCAAGCACGCTGTCGTGCTGCTGAAGAACCCTATCCTTTGGATCTTCTCCTTCGTAGTACTGGTAGGCTATGGATTCTACTCCAACGTTTCCTACTTCACACCTTATCTGACAGAGATCCAGGGTATTCCTGAATCCAGCGCAGCTGCGTTCGCGCTCATCAGAACTTACGTGTTCCTGCTGCTGGCTCCAGTCGGCGGTCTCATCGCAGACAAGCTCTGCCACTCCACAACAAAGTGGCTCACCATCGCTTATCTGATCATCGCTCTTACATTCATCGGAGTAATGGCACTGCCAAGCACAACAAGCCCAACAGCTGCCAGTATTTACACACTGCTCCCTGGTGCTGTAGCGATGATGGCTTACGGCGTAGTATTCTCGACCCTTTCAGAGACGGGTATCTCGCCTGCCATGAGAGGAACCGCTATCGGCCTGGCTTCGATCATCGGCTATCTGCCTGATACGGTCTACTCAATGATCTTCGGACACTGGCTCGACAACATGGAAGCTGCAGCTGCTTACAGAACTATCTTCATCTTCCTGGCTGCAAGTGGTGTAATCGGAGCGATCCTCACGATGTACATCAACAGGAAGAACAAACAGAGACTCGAAGCAGAGGCTGCTATGGCTGACCCTGACGCTATGGTCGAATAAAAATAGTTACAAGTTAAGAATTACTGAATAAGTATCACGAGCAAAGGTGCGTTCATACGCACTTTTGCTACGTGATTACATCAGGAGTAAAAGACATGGAATTCAAAGAAACAGTATATACTGACACGGACAGATGCAAGGGCTGCGGCCTGTGCATTAATTTCTGCCCGAAACAGGCAATAACGCAGTCCGAGCACGCAAACGCAAAGGGCTACAACTATGTAGAAGTAGACGATGAGAAGTGCATACGCTGCGGTGCCTGCTACAGAGTATGCCCGGACTATGTCTTCGAGATACGTTAAGAGGAGGAAGAAAATGGCAAAAGTATTGATGAAAGGCAACGAAGCTCTGGCTGAGGCCGCTCTGGCTGCCGGATGCAGATTCTATGCCGGATACCCTATTACGCCACAGACTGAGATCCTCGAGTATCTGTCGTGGAGGATGGACGAAGTCGGGGGAGTGTTCATTCAGGCTGAGTCCGAGCTCGCCGGTGTCAACATGGTAATGGGCGCATCTGCTGCTGGAGCAAGAGCGCTTACCACTTCGGCAGGCCCGGGATTCACACTTAAACAGGAAGGCATTTCGTACCTCGCTGCATCGGATCTTCCTGCTGTTATCGTCGATGTAATGCGTATAGGCTCAGGACTTGGCGACATCGCTCAGGGACAGGGAGACTACTGGCAGCTCACAAGAGGCGGCGGCCACGGTGACTACCGCACTATAGTTCTGGCTCCGGCTTCGGTACAGGAGAACGCCGATCTCGCGGCGCTCGCTTTCGACCTCGCCGAGAAGTACAGACACCCAGTGCTGATAGCTTCCGACGCTGCTATCGGACAGATGATCGAAGCTGTTGAGATCCCTGAATTCAGAGAACACGATATCAACAAGTACGATTGGTCCATCAAGGGCTGCAAGGACGGCGACAAACATAAAAAGATACAGAACGTTTACTACGACGACCCGAATTACGAGACATATCTCAGCGACAAATACGCCCAGATGGAGGCCGAGGAGCAGAGATACGAGAGCATCGATGTAGAGGATGCCGAGATCGTACTGGTTGCTTACGGCGTCAGCTCGCGTATGGCGACTGAGGCTGTCGAGATGGGTCGCGAGGCAGGCGTAAAGATCGGCCTCATCAGACCTATCACGCTCTATCCTTTCCCTGTTAACGCTTTCGAGGAAGCAAAAGAGGCAAAGGCATTCATGACCGTAGAGATGAACATCCTCGGTCAGATGGTAGACGATGTCAAGCTCGCGACAGGCGGCTCAAAGCCTGTTAAAAAATTCGGCTCGATCTTCGCGCTCCCTGAGTCGGAGGATATCCTCGCAAGCGCGAAAGAATTTCTGGATACGGTAAAGGAGGGCAAATAAAAATGAAACTGAAAGCTCCTGAAAGAGTTACATGGACACAAAGTGGATTTTGCCCGGGCTGCGGCCACGGTATCGCATTCAGACTTATAGCTGAAGTAATGGAAGAACTCGGACTTTCCGATAAGCTGCTGCTCACAGTTGACGTTGCGTGCTGCTCGCTCGCTATCGAGTGCGTCAAGTACGACACCATCATGTGCGCTCACGGAAGAGGCGTTGCTACTGCTATCGGAGCGAAGAAGGTTCGCCCTGAAAATCCGGTATGCGCTTACCTCGGAGACGGAGCCGCTTATTCGATCGGAATGGCGGAGACTATCCACACTGGTCTCAGAAACGACAACGTCGTAGTTATTACAGTCAACAACAGCCTGTACGGCATGACAGGAGGCCAGATGGCTCCTACTACCCTGCCGGGACAGAAGACCACATCAAGCAAATACGGCAAAGACCCTGAGCGCTGCGGTATGCCTTTCAATATCGTTGACGCGTATCAGGGATTCAAGATCGGATACCTTGCTCGTGGCGCTCTTTGCGATGTTGCCAATATCAACAAAGCCAAGAGCTATATCAAGAAGGCTTTCGAGAAGCACATGAACGGAGATGGACTCTGCTACGTAGAGCTTCTCTCGGCCTGTCCGACAAATCTGAACATGCAGCCTGTGAAAGCGATGCAGAGGATCAAGGAAGAGATGGTCCCTTACTTCCCTCTGGGCGAGTTCCAGGACAACACTAAAGAGAAGAAGGAGGAGGAATAATATGGCTGAAATCATTTGTGCCGGTTTCGGCGGACAGGGTGTCCTCACAACAGGTATGATGCTGATCGATGCCGGTATGGAGCAGGGCAAGAACGTACTCTTCTATCCTTCTTACGGATCAGAGATGAGAGGCGGAACAGCTAACTGCTCGGTCAAGATCAGTGACAAGCGCATCGCGAGCCCGGTATGCAAGCATCTCGATATTCTGTTTACCCTCAACGCGCCTGCGATCGACAAGTTCGAAGACAGGGTTAAACCAGGCGGACTGCTGCTGGTTAACTCCTCAATAGTGCCTGAAGATCGCAAGTACAGAGACGACATAAAAGTCGTGAAGGTTCCTGCGACGGAGATCGCTTACGAACTCGAGAATCCAAGGGGAGTCAACATCGTGATGCTCGGAGCCATGGCGGCGAGCAGCGACTTATTCACAGCGGATTATCTTGAATCGGCTATCGATAATTTCTTTGCGAAGAAGGGTAAGAATAATCCTAAGAACGCGCTTTGCTTCCGCAAGGGCGTAGAAGCGGTAAACGGCTAGTCGAGAGCCATACTCTTCGGCCGCATTTTATCAGGCAACCTATACCTAACTTACAATACGGAGTAATACAAAATGGATCTTAATAAATTACTGAAACCAAAATCTGTAGCCTTAGTCGGCGCGAGCGAGAAATCGGGTTTCGGTGGCGATACCATCAGAAACATCCTCGCATACAAGGACAAGGATGATCTCGGCAGGGTTTATTTCGTAAATCCGAGAAGAGACGAGGTGTTCGGTATCCCTTGCTATAAGAGCCTGTCGGATATCGATGACACCATCGACCTCCTGATAATCGCGACCCCTCAGGCGACAGTCATTCCTCTGCTCGAGGAAGGCGCCAAGAAGGGCGTTGGCGGCGCTGTCGTGTACGCCAGCGGCTACGGTGAAGTGGGAACCGACGAAGGAAAGCAGAACGAGAAGGAACTCAAGGAGGCTGCCGAGAGACTTGGCATTGCTGTTATGGGGCCTAACTGCGCGGGCTTTGTGAACTATATCGATCAGGTATACAGCTACGCGTTCATTTCTGCTGAGCGTGACAGAACAGGCAGCGTAGGCGTTATCTCGCAGAGCGGCCAGCTGTGTCTTTCCATGATGGAAGATCCTAGTATGAGATTCTCTTACATCATCTCGGCCGGTAACGCCAAGCTCGTCCAGATGGAAGACTACATGGAATTCCTCGTGGACGATCCTGACACAAAGGTGATCGCGCTCTACCTCGAGGGCGTAAAGAACCCTACAAAGTTCATCGCCATGCTGCAGAAGGCCGCTAAGAAGCGCAAACCTGTAGTGATACTGAAAGTCGGAAGGAGCGCGAAGAGCCAGGCTATCGCCGCGTCGCACACCGGAAGCCTTACGGGTTCCGACAAGTCGTTCGACGCTGTGCTCAAGAAGTTCGGAGCTATCCGCGTAGACGATCTTGAAGAGCTGATCGCGATGTCGATGCTGCTCTCGACACTCCATGTATTCCCTAAGAAGGCGACATTCACATCGATGTCACTCTCGGGCGGAGAGACTTCCATCATCGCCGACGTAGCGAGCCAGAACGGCATAGTGTTCCCTGACTTTGAGCAGGCAACACTGTACAAGCTCAATGAGATCCTGCCGGATTACGCTACTCCTAACAATCCGCTCGATATGACGGCTACCCCTTCATACGATACGGAAGCATTTGCCAGCGTCGTTAAGACTGTGGCGTCCGACCCTAACGTCGGCATGATCCTCGTCGGATACACGCTTCTCTACGAGATCGCGGATCCATGCATACACTACATGTACGCCGGCCTCGAGAAGGTCATAAAGGAAGAAGGCCTAGACAAGCCTATCGCTATGCTGCCGTTTGCCGAGAATACAAGGAACCCTGAATATCAGGCCAAGCTCTTCGATATCGGAGTGCCTATCCTGCCACCGCCGGTATACGGCTTCAAGCTTCTGAAGTATCTCGCGGATTACGTGGAATATTTCGAAGAGGATAAGACTCACGAGCTCGCCGCTCCGACGCGCAAGCCAGAAAACGCTGTTGCTCTTTCCGAGTTCGACAGCAAGAAGGTGCTGGCCGAGTACGGAGTGCCTGTTGGCGAGGAGATTATCGCTACAAGCGAAGACGAAGCTGCGGACTTCGCGGCAAAGACCGGCCTTTCGTATGCCATGAAGATCGAGTCTGCCGACATTCTCCACAAGAGCGATGTTGGCGGCGTAATGCTGAACGTAAGCGGAGCAGATGCCGCAAGAGAGGCATTCAAAACTATCATGGCCAACGCCAAGGAGCATAAGCCTGACGCGAAGATCAACGGCATACTCATGGCGCCTATGATGAAGAAGGGCGTCGAGATGATCGTCGGAGTAAACAACGACCCTCAGTATGGCCCAATGATAATGGTAGGCATGGGCGGAGTCTTTGTTGAAGTATTCAAGGATGTAGCTCTCTATCCTGCTCCGCTCAATAAGAGCGAAGCGCTCGGCATGCTCAAGAGCCTCAAGTCCTTCAAGCTGCTGAACGGTTACCGCGGAAGCGAGCCATGCGATATCGATGCTCTGTGTGATACAATAGTATCGATAGCAGACTTCGCTGCTGCAAATAAGGATAAGCTCAAAGAGTTGGATATCAATCCGCTGTTCGTTTATCCGGATGGAGTAGGAGTTGCTGACGCTCTCGTAGTAATGGAGAAGTAAAGGCTTAAAGAAACTCAAGCGGTGCCCTCCACGCGGATGGGCACCGCAACGCTATTTTTCAGCTGTTTTCCATGCGGATCAAGGGGATAGATACATATGGATGATAGCTGAAGAGGGGGGAAGAAAGGGAAGGTTATTATGGGAAGGAAGATACCTGGTTGGCAGGTGGCCATGTGCCTTATAGTGTGCATCGGACTGCTTGCATATTCTATTTTTAAAGGCTACGGCGAGGGCCATATGCCGCTTTTGATCGCAGCCGCATTCTCAGCTGTAGTCGCCATGTGCAACGGCTGGAAATGGGCATATCTCGAAAAAGGAATGGTAGATTCCGTAGGACGCACCATGGGTGCCTGCCTCATACTCCTGATGGTCGGTATTCTCGTGGCCACATGGAAAGCGGGCGGCATCATCCCTACGATGATCTATTACGGCCTCCGCATACTTAATCCGCATTACTTCCTGGTGACAGCGGCACTCCTCTGCTCCATAGTTTCGCTGGTTATTGGCTCGTCGTACACCACGGCGGGCACCATCGGAGTGGCTTTGATCGGCATCTCGCTCGGCCTCGGCATCAACCCGGCAATGACAGCCGGAGCTGTCGTATCCGGCTCGTACTTTGGAGATAAGATGTCACCGATGTCGGATACCACCAATCTGGCTCCTGCTGTATCAGGAGCAGGCCTCTTTGAGCATGTAAGGCACATGGTCTACACCGTAACGCCGGGATACATAATAATGCTCGTGATACTGTTCTTCACAGGCAGATCCGAGGCCAGCATGGGAAATGTCGAGATCACGGAAACTCTCTACAAAGCGATACAGGACGAGTTTGTGATCAGTCCGCTGCTGATGCTTCCGGTAGTGCTGCTTCTTGCCGCGATCGTGCTCAAGATACCAGCCCTCCCGGCTATGTTCATGGGCTCGGTCATGGGGCTTTTCTGCATGGGAGTAGTTCAGAAGATACCTTTCTCGGACTGGTTCAGCATCATGCATTACGGATATGAATCGGCTTCGGATATCCCGCTGACAGACAGTTACACTGTGGCCAGCATAGTCGGAGGCGGTGGATTTGACGGCATGCTGTGGACGATCTCGATCTGCTTCGTATCAATGTGCTTCGCGGGCACGCTCGAATGCACGGGCATGCTCTCCACTATCTCAGGCGCTATACTGAAGAGGGCGAAGTCAAGGGGTGGCCTCGTTGCCGCAACTATCGTGACTTGCTTCGCGATGAACTGCTGCACCGGGGATCAGTACCTCTCGATCATCATCCCTGGAAGGCTCTACAAGAAAGAATTCGAGGACAGAAAGCTCAAGGCCAAGAACCTCTCGAGATGTCTCGAGGACTGCGCCACACTGACATCGCCGCTGATCCCTTGGAACGTATGCGGACTTACGATGACAGGCTTCCTGGGCGTGCCAACAATAATGTACTTCAAGTATTGCTATCTCAACCTGATCACACCAATCGTGTCCATCATCTACGGATACACAGGCTTCACCATGGAAGAGATGTCAGACGAAGAATACAAGGCTATGCTCGAGGCGAGGCTGCGTGAGCAGGAAGATGAGCGTAGAGCCGTCGCCGAATCCCTGGGCGTTTAATCGAGCCGGACTTATTTTCGCCCGAGATCAAATAATTGCGGAAAACCCTTGCAATCACTATTTTTGGGTGGTATACTACGTAGGCTGTCGCCCTAAAGGCGGCCAGTCGAAGAACGATAACGAAGGAAGATTCCCTCCAAGATAGAAGAATCTATTCGAGAATGAAGGAATTCATCCTCTCCTCCATCCGTTCTTTACAGGCCAGCAGAAGTTACCTATAGAGGCGGTCGCGAGAAACGTTTCAAAATTATTATTTAGAAAGAGGTACCAGCATGAAGGAAGGAATCCATCCTGATTATAAGGAATGTAAAGTAACTTGCGCATGCGGGAATACATTCATGACTCTCTCCGACAAGGAAGAGATGAGAGTAGACATCTGCTCGGAATGCCACCCGTTCTTTACAGGCCAGCAGAAGTTTGCTAACAGAGGCGGCCGCGTAGAGAAGTTCAAGAACAAGTACGGCCTGTAGAAATAACATTCAGGACACAAAGCCGGAGCATCAGCTCCGGCTTTTTCTTGCGAATTATTCTTTGCTATCGATCAACGCATAAACTTTGGCATTGCATGTGAGATCAGGAGTGAGAAAACGATGCCGGCAGTGAACTGTCCAAAGTTCCATGGCAGCTCGATAAATGCAGCAGCCCAGTTGCCGTACATGAGACGCTCGGCGATCAGATAGCCGGCACACATCACCAGGCCTCCGGCGGTCAGCGCTGTTATATAAAGAAGGGATCTGTTCTCAGAATCGCTCCTGTTGATGGTGCGCTTCTCGATAATGAGGCCTGCTGTGAATGCCATCGCAAATTTGATGACGAGAGACCAAGGTGCCCAGTAGGAGTAGCCCCCGAGCAAGTCAGCCATGGCAGAGCCTATGCCTGCGGCGATCGCTGCGTTTCTTTTGCCGAGGAGCATTACACCCAGGCAGATCATGGTGTCACCAAGGTGGATGTAGCCCTGTGTCATCGGAACGGGTAATCTGAAAAGGAGCGTTCCGAGCACTATGAGGCTGATCATCAGAGCTGTGGTCACAAGCTGTCTTGTTTTGTTGTCAGCGTTTTTCTGCGCAGAATGACTATCCATAAAACACCTCGGTCCTATTTAAGATGCCGGATTGACCGACAGATAGATATAAACTATAATAACTGCGGATTGTGTTTAAATAAATACACACTTTATCAATTTTTCTAAGATACACTTTAACGAAATTCTGGGTTTTTATTATGATTTCATTCGAAATTGATAACAATTCATCCAAGAGCCTTTATGTACAGCTGTACGAAAAAATCAAAGGAGAGATAAGCGAGGGCAGGATCAGCACAGGCGAGAGGCTGCCGTCGCTCAGAGGCATGGCTGATTCGCTTGGCATAAGCGTGACTACTGTGAAGCTAGCATACGATCAGTTGGTCGCGGAGGGTTACCTGCTCAGCAGACCGCAGTCCGGATACTACGCAGCCTCTGTGGCCGGAGCCTCGGCAGGCACTGAGCCAGATGGCGGCAGCTTTGAAGACAGCAATTCCGAGAGCAAGAGCGGCTCAGAGATCAGACGCGAGCCGCTCAGCTACGACCCTGAGACCTTCGACTTTGTAAAGTGGAAGAGGTGCATGGCGAGCGTCCTGAACGATTCGCCCGAACAGCTGCTGATCGGTGCAGATCGTCAGGGTGAGCCCGCACTCCGGGAAGAGATAGCCAAATACCTCTACCAGTCGCGCGGCGTCATATGCACACAGAGACAGATCGTGATCAGCGCAGGCACGCAGCAACTCACCAGCCACATAGCCAGGCTGCTTAAATTGATGGCAATCGGACATGTGTCAGTTGAAGATCCGGGTTACATGCCTGTCAGAAGTACATTCCGCGACTGGGGCTTCAGCCTCAGTTGCATACCGGTCCGCGAGGATGGCATAGAGATCGAAAAGCTTCCGGCCAATATCCGTACTGCCGTATACGTGTGCCCGCAGAACCAGTTCCCGACAGGCGTGGTGATGCCTATCGGCCGCAGGCATCAGCTCCTCGAGTGGGCGGAGCGTAATGACAGCATAATAATTGAAGATGACTACAACAGTGAGCTGAGATACAGCAGCAGACCAATACCGGCACTGCAGGGGCTGGATCAGGGCAAGAGAGTCGTGTATATCGGATCATTTTCATCCACCCTCTTCCCTGCGGTCAGGATCAGCTATATGGTGCTCCCGCGCTGCATGGTCGATCTTTACAGCCGTATCAGCGAAAACTACGACCAGACCTGTTCGAAGACCGAGCAACTGACCCTCGCCGAGTTCATGAGGAGGGGCTATTACAGTACGAATCTGAAGCATGTGCGCAAACTGTACTCGCGCAAGTTGCAGGAGGCGCTCGCGGCGATCAGGGAATATGGAAGCGAAGGCGGTTTTATAACCGCAGAGAATACGCAGTCGGGTATCAACATCACGCTGCGTCTGGACACTCACGTAAGGGTCATCGCTGAGGGCCGCCCGGGCCGAAACAGAAGCGATGAGGTGCAGCACGAACTCGCGGAAAGACTAGTAGAAGCTGCAGCTCGCACCGGAGCCAAGGTAAGAGACATCGAGCAGCTCGACCACGACGGACGAGTCTACATGATCTTCAACTACAGCCAGATCCCACTGGGCGAGGTGCAGACGACAGTCAAAAACATGATCGCTTCCTTTAAGTCTGCCGTGAACCTCGGAAGTCTCGATATGCCTTCGGTATATGAGGTGGTGCGCGTAACGGATGGCAGGCCGGTGTTCCTGCAAGAGCACTACGACAGGCTTGAGAAGTCACTGGCGGCCATGGGCAGAGTGCCTGAGTTCAGCTGCGAAGAACTGCGTGAATGCATCGCGGGGCTTGTAAGCGAGAGCGGAGTAAGGGACCACAATATCAAGATCGAGGCAGACGTGGAGGGTTTCTCGAGGCTCTACCTCAGCCCTACGCATTATCCGGAGCCTGAACTATACGAGACCGGCGTAAAGACGGATCTGTTCCGCGGAGAGCGCCGGAGCCCTAATATCAAAATGATGGACAGGCAGCTTAGAGAGGCGACCGACGAGGCCATCAAGGCAAACGGGCTTTATGAGGTATTGCTGGTCGATAGGAACGGGCAGATCACAGAGGGAAGCCGCTCCAACGTATTCTTCATAAAGGACGGTGAAGTGTATACTGCGCCTTCGGAGAAGGTGCTTCTGGGCGTTACGAGGAGCAAGATACTGGAAATAATACGGTACCTCGGCGCTGCGCTCCATGAAGAGGCTGTGGCTGCAGAAGACATCGGCAGCTTTGATGCGGCGTTCATAAGCGGAACTTCTCCTAAGGTGATGCCGATCGCGTCGGTCGGCGAAGTATCTTTCGACGTGAATGACCCGATACTAAGGAAGATAATGGAAAAATACGACGAATACTGATATAATAAACTGCTTTGAACGTAACAAATAACAGGAGAAAGCAATTCACATGTTTGATAAATTAGATTTCATAATTGAGAAATATCACGAGCTATCCGAGAAGGTGGCCGATCCGGCAGTCATCGCCGATCAGAAGACGTTCCAGAAATACATGAAGGAAATGTCTGAGCTCGAGCCTATCGTCAAGGCTTATGAGGCATACAAGAAGATGAAAGAAGATCTCAGCGATGCCCGCGAGATGATCGAGATGGAAGACGATGAAGAGGTAAGAGAACTCGCCAAGGAAGAGGCCAAGGAACTCGAAGACAACATGGCAAAGGCTGAAGAAGAGCTCAAAGTGCTCCTTCTCCCTAAAGACCCTAACGATGACAAGAACGTCATCCTCGAGATCAGAGCAGGCACAGGCGGAGAAGAGGCTGCTCTCTTCGGAAACGATCTTCTGAGAATGTATCTGAGATACGCTGAGCGCCGTCGCTGGAAAGCTGAGATCATCGAGATAAACGATACAGGTATCGGCGGCATCAAAGAGGCTGTCGTCATGATCAAGGGCAAGGGCGCTTATTCCAGGCTCAAGTTCGAGTCGGGCGTACACAGAGTGCAGAGAGTTCCTGAGACAGAGTCTTCGGGCCGTATCCATACGTCAGCCGCTACAGTCGCCGTACTGCCTGAGGTAGACGACGTAGAGGTAGAGATCAATCCTAACGACGTAAAGGTCGATGTATACAGAGCGTCGGGTAACGGCGGGCAGTGCGTAAATACTACTGACTCCGCAGTCCGTATGACTCACCTTCCTACCGGCATAGTTGTAACATGCCAGGATGAGAAGTCGCAGATCCAGAACAGAGAGAAGGCCATGAGAGTGCTCAAGGCCAGGCTTTACGACAAGATGGTGCAGGAGCAGAACGACAAGATCTCGGCGGACAGAAAGAGCCAGGTAGGCTCCGGCGACCGCTCCGAGAGGATCCGCACATACAATTTCCCACAGGGCCGTATCACAGATCACCGCATCAACCTGACCCTGTACAAACTCGAGCAGTTCCTCGATGGTGACATCGATGAAGCTATAGATGGACTGATCACCGCGGATCAAGCAGCCAAGATGCGCGACTTCGGATAGAGCGGGTTTTCCTCGAGCGCTTGCTTCCTCGCTACGAACGAAAAATACGTCGCTCTATATTATGAAACAAAAAAGGAATGGAAACACTAAGACTAAGTACAAGTGATGAAGATTTGAGACGTGCCGGCGGCATCATAAGAGCCGGAAGTCTTGTTGCCTTTCCAACCGAGACGGTATACGGTCTTGGCGCGGATGCTCTCAACGCGGAGGCTGTAGCTTCTGTGTATGAGGCTAAGGGCAGGCCTTCAGACAATCCTATGATTGTCCATATCGCCGACGCGACAGATCTTTACTCGCTCATCAAGGGCGGGCGTAGCGGCATCAGCGATGTTGCGTCAAAACTGATGACAAATCTCTGGCCTGGGCCGCTCACTATGGTATTCAAAAAGTCGTCCAGAGTGCCGGATGTAACTACAGGCGGGCTCGACACGGTGGCTGTAAGGATGCCATCCAACAAGACAGCTCGCAGACTTATCAGAGAAGCGGGCCGCCCAATAGCGGCTCCAAGCGCCAACCTCTCGGGCAAGCCAAGCCCTACCACGGCCGAGGATGTGCTCGAGGATATGGATGGCAGGATCAGAGCGGTCATCATGGGAGAGCAATGCGATGTCGGCATAGAGTCGACAGTGCTCGATCTCACCGGAGATTTCCCTCAGATACTGAGGCCGGGCATGATCACCAAAGAAAAACTGAGCGAGGTGCTTGGTAGAAAAGTTTACTACGACCCAAGCCTGCTCAGAAGCCCAGGAGATGATAAGGCCGATGAGGAATTCAAACCGAAATCACCTGGCATGAAATACAAGCATTATTCACCAGATGCCAAGGTGAGGATCATCGAAGGTGACGAGGTGGACTTTGCTGACAAAGCAAAGGAGATCGGCCTCGAGGCTAAGGGGCGCGGCGAGAAAGTAGCTATACTCGACTACGGCCGCGATGCAAGCAAGGCGGCCAAAAAGCTCTTCGCCGACTTAAGAGAACTCGACAGACAGGGCTACGACCTGATACTCATCAGGGCCCTTCCAAGCATAGGCTTTGGCTTCAGCGTCATGAACCGCATGCTCAAGAGCGCGGGCTACGATGTCGTAAAATAGAAACGGCCAAAGTAGCATAAAAAGGGCGCGGGTCATGGCCCGGTCAGACGGACTAGTTGATATTATTACAAATTTTCTAAATATATTTATAAAAACGGAGGTTATTTATGGCTAAGATAATGGTATTCGAACATCCGCTTATTCAGCACAAGGTAGCGCTGATGAGGAATAAAGATACAGCATGCAAGGAGTTCAGAGATCTTGCTCGCGAGGTAGCGATGCTGATGACATACGAGGTCACAAGAGATCTCCCTACAGAGGAAGTCGAGATCGAGACACCTATCTGCAAGACTACAGTAAAAATGCTGGCAGGTAAAAAGCTCGCTATCGTTCCTATCCTCAGAGCCGGCCTTGGTTTCGTAGACGGCATGCTCGAGATCATCCCGAGCGCAAAGGTTGGACACGTAGGCCTTTACAGAGACCCTGAGACTCACGAGCCTGTAGAATACTATTGCAAACTGCCTGAAGATATCGACAAGAGAAAGATCATCATCGTTGACCCTATGCTCGCGACAGGCGGCTCTGCTGTAGCAGCAGTAGACTTCGTTAAGCAGAAAGGCGCTAAGGAGATCACATTCATGTGCCTCATCGCTGCTCCTGAAGGTATTGAGGCTCTCACTACAGCTCACCCTGATGTAGATATCTATATCGCTGCAAAGGATGAAAAGCTCAACGAAAACGCATACATCGTACCTGGCCTCGGCGATGCCGGCGACCGCATCTTCGGTACTAAGTAATACAACAAAACATTAAGGAGACGAATACATGAAGTCACTTATCCCTGATAACGTAAGTAAGCACACCAACGTATACGACGTCCTCGAAGAGAGAGGGCTTATCGCTCAGTGCACCAACCCTGAAGCATTCAGAGAGCTGCTCGGCAAAGAGAAGATCAAATTCTATATCGGATTTGACCCTACTGCCGACTGCCTTCACGTAGGACACTTCGTTCCGATGATCACCATGATGTACATGCAGAAGTACGGACACACTCCTGTGTTCCTGCTCGGCGGCGGTACAGGCGAGATCGGCGATCCTTCGGGCAAGGCCGACATGCGTAAGGTAATGACCATCGAGACTATCGATGAAAACTGCAGACAGTTCAAGAAGCTCTTCGATAAGTACATCGACTTCGATGACGAGTGGAAGTACGAGGGCAACGAGGGCGTATACACACCGGGACATCAGAACAGAGAGCCGCTTCCGGGCAAGGCCATCAGCGTCAACAACGCCGAGTGGATCAGACCTGCGAAGTTCACTGAATTCGCGAGATACATCGGTTCGCAGTTCAATGTAAACACGATGCTCCGCGCTGACTGCTTCAAGATCAGAAGAGAGCGTGACACAGGGCTTTCGTTCTTCGAATTCTCATACATGCTGCTTCAGAGCTACGACTTCTACGTGATGCACAGAGACTTCGGTCTCATGGCACAGCTCGGCGGCAACGACCAGTGGTCGAATATCATCGGAGGTATCGACCTCACAAGAAAGCTCACGGGTGACGAGGTCTACGGCATGACAGTGTCCCTGCTCACCAAGGCTGACGGCGAGAAGATGGGCAAGACTGTAGGCGGCGCGCTCTGGCTCGACGAGAGAAAGACTCCTGTGTACGACTTCTTCCAGTACTGGAGAAACGTCGACGACGCTGACGTAAACACATGCCTTCGTATGCTGACATTCCTCCCTATGGAGGAGGTAAACAGACTCTCGGCACTCGAGGGTTCCGAGATCAACAAGGCTAAGGAGATTCTCGCTTACGAAGTGACCAAGCTGGTACATGGCGAGGAGAAGGCTAAGAAAGCACTCGAGGCCAGCCGCGAGGTATTCGCTGGCGGCGGAGTATCCGCTGACATGCCTACAAAGGCGTTTGACGCATCGCTCTTCGCAGGTGACGGAATGGGGCTTGCAGCGCTCATGAAGGAAGCAGGTCTTGAGCCATCGACCTCCGAGGCTTACAGAACTATCCAGGGCGGCGGTGCCAAGATCAACGGCGAGAAGGTAGCTGACAAGAGATACTCAGTCACAGAGGCCGACTTCAAGGATGGCGAACTCATCCTCCAGAAGGGCAAGAAGAAATTCATGAAGATTACACTGAGCTAAATCCCTGCAATAGTGTAACGGGAGATACGCTTAATAGGATCGACGAACATGAAGAAAGAGCGGGAGCATTCAATATGCTCCCGCTTACTTATTGTATTAGTTTGACGAATTACTGTTTCCCCAGGATAGCTATGCTGCAACAGAACTCTTATTGGCATTTACGTTCTTTTTGCGGTCCCTGATCTTGATGTAAAGACCGGCGATGTATCGTATAATGTATTCGACTAATCACGGGGAGTTGAACAGGGTACGATGAAATATATTGAACTGAAGATACAGCTTGCAGCTGACAAGACCGAAGAGATCGAGGCGGTGCTTATAGAGCACGGATACGATTCGATGCAGATCGATGACAGCTCGGTCGCAAGGGAGATACTCAATAATCCCGAGCTGTATAAGTATGATTATCTGAATGAAGAGATCAAAGACTTCGCTGCGAAGGAGACCGGCGATATAGAGATCACGCTGTATTTCACTGACGATGAAGAGGGTCAGCATCAGTTGGCCGAAGCGGAGTCGTTGATATCGGAGATGCCGGGGGCCTCGTACAAAGCAGAGCTTACCGGTGACGACAGCGAGTGGCTCTACAAGTGGCAGGAGAACTTCAAGCCTACCAAGATCGGGAAGAGCATAGTAGTGAAACCGGGCTGGGAGGAATATACGGCGCGCGATGGCGAGCTCGTTATAGAGATGGACCCGGGCATGGCTTTCGGAAGCGGTCTGCATGAGACTACGAGCATGTGCATCAAGGGGCTTGAGAACGCTTTTGACGGGGATTACGGCGAAGCGTTCAGTAGCGGAAAGATCAAAGTGCTCGATGTCGGCACCGGAACGGGCATACTTTCTATAGCGGCGGCCTTGCTCGGTGCGGATGAATGCCTCGGTATAGACATAGACGATGAGGCGGTTAGAGTCGGGTCTGAGAATGTGGTTCATAATGGGCTGCCAGATAAGATAAAAATCGCGAAAGGAGACCTTGTAGAGGGTGTAGACTTTGATGCTGACATACTGGTTGCGAACCTCATGGCAGATCTCGTTATGAAGCTGGCGCCGGCGGCCTATGGCCATTTGAAACCGGGCGGGCTCTTCATAAGCTCGGGCATATTGGATATAAAAGTGGAACAGGTAGCGGTGGCAGTTGTAGCCGCCGGCTTCGATATCCTCGAAATATTGGAAGATGGAGAGTGGAGAGCGATTATTGCAGTACGCAAAGCGGACAAATAATGGTATAATTTTGCTGTTAGCGAACTCGTTCCAAAGGAGGTAAAACTATGGCAATCGATATGAATGATGTAATGAAGTTGATGAACAACAGCGGAGCGCTTGGTCAGGTAGCAGAGATGCTTGGCGTCGATGAGAAAGCTGCCAACAACGCGATCGACACAGTGCTGCCGATGCTTCTCAAGGGAATGCAGGGCCAGCTGAACAACAAAGACACAAAGGACAGCTTCCTTCAGGCTCTGTCCGACCACAGCAAAGACGACACAGACGATCTTAAGAAGGCTGTAAAGAACGTCGACACAGTAGACGGCGCAAAGATCGTTAAGCACCTTCTTGGCGCAGGCCAGGAAGAGGCTGCTGCTAAGGCTAAGAAGAAGAGCGGTCTCGATACTAAGACTATCCTCAAGATCATGGCTATCCTCGCTCCTATCCTGATGTCCAAGATGGGCAAGACAGCAAAGACAGAGACAGCTAAGTCCGATTCAAACGATATGGTCAGCATCGTGGGCGACCTCCTCGACGGAGTTGATGCAGGCGATGTTATTAAAATCGTCAGCAAGCTGATCAAATAAGACAGTTAATATAGAAGAAAACGGATCATAAAAGTCCATCGCGTTAAGCGGTGGACTTTTTGCTATCTAAAAACCCTGCGGGTTAGGCAGGGTCGGTTGGTTCTTTGGTTTTAAATGAGTGCTCATTACGCGGACAAGGAAGCCTTTACCGTAGCTTTATTATCATACAGCTTCAGATCTGCACGCTCAAGGCAACTGTGGAAAGAGTCTCCATTGTCAAAGTCGAGGCGGTCGTAGCCAATGCCGACGGTGATGTCGAATGGCATGTTCGCGTTGGCACAGGCCTCGTGTATGCAGTCACGCAGGGTCTGCTCGAGCTCCTCCATGTCGGTAGGCGCCATAGGATGAGCGATCAGGATGAATTCGTCTCCGCCATATCGCCCGAGGAATCCCGGTACACCCGACTTTCCCATGGCCTTTCTTAGCGCGTCCGCAATAGCAACAAGAGCCTTGTCGCCGTTGTTGTGGCCGTATGTATCGTTGATCTTCTTGAAGTCGTTGATATCTATCATCACGACGTACGTCAGCCTGCCCTCGCGCCTAATTGTGTTTTCCTGGGATACGTAGCGCGAAAGCTGGCCGCGGTTATTGAGGCCTGTAAGCGGGTCGGCTGAGATCTGTCCTTCCATCGACCTGATGTAGAAAATGATCATCAGCACGGTAGAAGAGAAGCAGAAGATAGGGGAATCGGAGTGTGATAACACCTGAGCGATGCCTCCGATAACCACCATGAGCGGGAAGACTCCCACGTACAGCAGGCGGCTCCTCTCTTCAGGAGTCGGCGCCTTTTGTGCTCGTCCAATCGTAAAGACGAGAACTCCGATTATGTAGATGATCGGAGGCCCCACCTGGAGCACGGAGTATATCGGCTTGAGGGAGTACTCCTCATCCAGAAGTACGCCCGGTGCAACGAGGAACAGAATAATAACGATCATTACAGTCAGAGCGAGCGGAAGCGCTGAGACTATCCTGAAGCCACGGTCATTCCTGTTTGGTACCTGCGCGGTCGCCAATGCGTAGGTGAACCAGCAATATGTGATGGCTGCCATGAGGATCATGTTGCTGATATTCGGGATGAGCACTGTGGCGGTGGTCTTAGGGATCGCCCCTGACATTACCGCCGCCCAGATGCTGTCCGAAACAAAATAAAGCATGAACGCAAGCAAAGTGTGGTCATACTTCAGCTGTTTTTCCTGACTGTCTATCCTCTTAAGATCATGGATGAACATGATCGCAAAGATGATAAAACAAACGATATTCGATTCTGCGTAGAAGAGAAGAAAATCGTTCATAATACCCATTCCTCAATATCCCCCGCTTGCTTCATTATAGCATACAAAAATGCCTACTGCCCCTTAAAAAACAGTTGTCTGGCGTCATTTGTGCAACAAAAAGCTCCATCCGGAGATGGAGCTTTGACGTCGAAACGTTTACAGGCCGAAGCCTTAGCTTGAAGCTGTGAGATTATTTCTCTGCAGCCTCTGCAGCCTTCTGTGCTCTGAGTTCCTTAACAACGTCGTCGATCCTGTGAGCTACAGCTCTGAAATCGTCTTCGAGGTATCCTCTTGTTGTCATCGGAGCAGTACCGATACGAACGCCGGATGTCTGGAACGGTGATCTCTTCTCATTAGGAACTGTGTTCTTGTTGAGTGTGATGCCTACTTCGTCGCAAGCAGCCTGGAGTTCCTTGCCGGAGAATTCCTCATCACTGAGGTCGAGCAGGAATACGTGGTTGTCTGTTCCGCCTGTAACTACCTTGTAGCCCATCTTTGTGAACTCGTCAGCGAGTGCAGCGCAGTTGAGTCTTACCTGGTGCTGATATGTCTTGAACTCAGGCTTGAGAGCTTCCTCAGCGCATACAGCCTTACCAGCGATGATGTGGCAGAGTGGGCCGCCCTGTGAATATGGGAATACAGCCGAGTCGACTTTCTTAGCGAGGTCTGTTCTTGCGAAGATGAGTCCGCCACGAGGGCCTCTGAGAGTCTTATGAGTTGTAGTTGTTACGATATCAGCATAGCCGAATGGTGTTGGGTGCTCGCCTGCAGCAACAAGGCCTGCGATATGAGCCATGTCTACCATGAAGTATGCGCCAACTTCCTTAGCGATCTCAGCGAATGCAGGGAAGTCGATGATTCTTGCGTAAGCGGATGCTCCTGTAAGGATCAGTTTTGGCTTATACTCAAGAGCTTTCTTTCTAACGTCTTCCATGTCGATGCGGCCGTGCTCGTCAACATCGTAGGAAATTACGTTGTAAAGGGAGCCGCTGAAGTTTACTGGGGAACCATGTGTAAGGTGTCCGCCGTTGGAGAGGCTCAGTCCGAGGATAGTGTCGCCTGGCTCAAGTACGGACTTGAAAGCAGCGAAGTTAGCCTGGGAACCGGAATGAGGCTGTACGTTTACGTGATAGTCTGTGTTGAAGACCTTTCTCCAAAGATCGCAGCAATACTCTTCCAGAGCGTCGACGTTGACTGTTCCGCCGTAATATCTACCCTTGTTTCCGGAATATCTTACTGTAGGAGCCTGTGGGTATCCTTCAGCGTATTTCCAGGACAGGCAGCTTCCGCAAGCGGCCATTACAGCCTCGGAGCAGTAGTTCTCGGAAGCGATGAGCTCAACGTTGTTCTTCTGTCTCAGATACTCTTTTTCTACGAGTTCTGCAACATGTGGCGAGACCTTTTTGATCTCCTCAACGATCATCTGGTTATAGTTGCTGTTGTCGTTACCGTTTCTGTCAAACATTTTAGATCAATTCCTTTCGTAAATATCTAGACATTTAACCTGGACCGGCACGTCTGCTAGCCCAATCGTTATGTATTTTCATTGTAACATAGGGGAAAAAAGAATTGTTCAAATCCTTCAAAAAATTCAAAGAATTCGAGCGAGATACTTTCAATTTTGTTATTATATCTATTGACAGAAACCCGCCTTCCATTAACTATTTAAGTAAGAGAAAGCAGCGGGTGCGATCTTGACCGTTGGCTGTGGATACGCTAAAACGCCATAAGTCACCGGTCCCATGTAATGAAGGAAGGAAATATCAATGGCAGAGATTTGGAAGGGATCCCCGGTCGCCAAAGCGATCTCGGAGACACTTGTACAGGATGTAGAAGATTTGAAGGCAAAGGGCGTAGAGCCTACACTGGCGATCGTTAGAGTAGGCGAGAGACCAGACGACTTAGCTTATGAGAGAGGCGCGATGAAGAGGGCCGAGAAAGTCGGCGTTAGGGTATTGAATGAAGTATTCCCTGAGGATATAGAAGAGGAAGTCTTCTTCAAGGAACTCATCCGCATAAACCACGACCCTGAAGTACACGGCATACTCATGTTCCAGCCGCTTCCTAAGCACATCAACGGAGTTAAGGCCAGAGCACTGATGGATCCTGCTAAGGATATGGATGGTTGTACGACAGGCTCTATGGCAGGCGTCTTCACCAACACGCAGATCGGCTACCCTCCTTGCACAGCGCAGGCGGCGATGGAAATGCTCCATTACTATGGAGTCGAGATCAAAGGCAAGAAGGCGGCGGTCATCGGCAGATCTCTGATCATCGGAAGGCCTGTAGCTATGATGCTCATGCACGAGAACGCTACAGTGGTCAATTGCCATACACGCACAGTCGACGTGCCATCGATCACTCGCGAGGCAGATATCCTTATAGCAGCTGCAGGAGTGCTTCGTTCGGTCAAGCCTGAATTCACCAACCCTGATCAGGTGGTCATCGATGTCGGCATCAACTGGGACGAAGAAGCCGGGTCGATCGCGGGCGATGTGGACTTCGAGGCGGTAGAGCCTGTGGTCAAAGCTATTACCCCGGTGCCTGCCGGAGTAGGCTCCGTAACCACGAGTGTGCTGATGAAACACGTCGTTGAAGCGGCTAAGCTGGTGGCGGAATCCCTGTAAAAACTTGTTGACCGCTGATATCCATATTGGTATTATGTGGGTGTAAAAGGACGCTTGAAAAACGTTCAAAATTGAATAGAAACCTATTGGCGAAGTAGGGATGGCGCGTGAAGTGCTGCAGGATGGGAAGTTGCCTGCTGACGAAGGGCTTTAGGCCCGCGGTGCCATACCCGCATCCGTTGCCACAACTAAGAATAAGCTTCTTTGTGGCAGGCTCATAGTGTTGGCGTTTGCCGGAAAGGAGTTTTTATTATGGCTGATGATGCATATAAGAGAAGGACTGGCAGGACACGCACCCAGCAGCTCGTGATGGACGCGCTGCTCGCGGCGATGTGCGTAGTGCTCGGATTTCTGTCGATACGCATCGGCAATATCATGAAGGTGTCGCTCGAAGATTTCCCTGTCATTTTCGCGGCTATGATGTTTGGCCCTATAGATGGCATGGCTGTCGCGGCGGTCGGCATTTTCCTCTATCAGCTGCTTAGCTATGGAATTACAGCGACAACAGCGCTCTGGATACTGCCGTTCGTAGTCGTTGGCGGTCTCGCCGGCTGGTATGCCAAGAAGTCGAACTACAGGAACACACCAAAGCAGATATTCGTCACATTTATCGTGAGCGAGATACTTATCTGCCTGCTCAATACAGGCGCTATTTACGCAGATTCCAAGATTTTCGGATATTATTATCCAACTATCATCACCGGTATGATCCTCATCCGTCTTGTCACAGCGCTCGGCAAGGGAGTGGTGCTGGGATTCATCTCCCCTCCTATCCTTAAAGCTATGTCAAAGATCACCGGTAACGGACGTACCAGATCGACAACAGGTAACAAAGAGGCTGCAAGTTCCGTTGCTCTAGAAGAGCCGGTCGCAAATGCGGAGGCGGCTAAGCCCGCTGAGACGGTCGTACAAGCAGAGCCTGCAGAGCCAATAGAATCAGTAGAATGACGGTAAACGAAGCTATAGAATATATCAATTCAGCGACATGGAGCCAATGGAGGCTCGGACTGGATAGAACTTACGAGCTGCTTGAAAGGGTTGGGCGCCCTGACAAGCAGCTTAAATTCGTTCATGTGGCGGGCACCAACGGGAAGGGCTCTACCTGCGCGATGGTAGAATCGATGCTGAGAGCCGCAGGCTATAAAACGGGCACATACCCTTCGCCATATATTGAAGATTTCAGGGAGAGGATACAGGTGAACGCCGAGCCTATACCTGAAGAGGCGTTGTGTGAACTGACGGAAATAGTAAAGGCAGAGGCGGAAGCGATGGACGACCATCCGTCGCAGTTCGAGATCATCACTGCCATAGGCATGCTCTGGTTCGCAAAGAACAACTGCGAGATAGTGGTGCTCGAGGTGGGCCTCGGAGGCACTTACGACTCTACGAATATAATCGACCCGCCTGAGGTGGCGGTTATCACTAATATAGGATTTGACCATACGGATTATCTTGGCAAGACGCTCGCTGAGATAACGGAGAACAAGTGCGGCATCATAAAGAGCGGCTCTGACGTCGTGGCCTACCCGAACGAGAAAGAGGTCACAGACGTCATCGAGGCGGCCTGCAGAGAAAAAGGCTGCCGCCTCGACTATGCGGACTTCGGCCGCATCGAGCCGCTGTCAGCGGAGATCTCCGGGCAGGCCTTTGTTTGGAAAACCGCGGAATCGCGCGCCACGAATGCCAGGCCGGCATCGAGCGGGACCTTTAATGGCGTAAGCGCGGATTCATCCGGCGGCGAAAAAGCAAATGATGCAGGCGATATAACGATCCGCATGCCTCTTATCGGCGAATACCAGCAGAGAAACGCCGCCGTGGCGCTCACAGTAATCGAAGCTCTCAGAAGACGCGGCTGGGATATAAGCGACGAAGCGATTGTTAAAGGCCTTAGCACTGTAAGCTGGCCTGCCCGTTTCGAAGTCCTCGGAACATACCCCGTATTCATACTCGACGGCGGTCATAACAGGCAGTGCGCAGAGGCAGTTGCCGAATCGCTTGGGAAGTATTTCCCTGAAGGCGGGCTGACTCTTATAATCGGTGTCCTTGCGGATAAAGATTACGGCTCGATACTGGATAATCTTTTGCCATACGCTATAAAGTGCTATTGCCTTACGCCGGATTCAGACAGAGCTCTCTCTGCTGAATCGCTGGCGGATGAGATAAGAGCGAGGGGCAAGGAAGCAAAGATCTTCGATGCTGCGGAGGACGCGATCCGCGAAGCCGTGAGCGAAGATGCTCCTGTACTCGCCTTCGGCTCGCTTTATCTGGCAGGGGCGGTGCGCAAGGCATACAGGAAAGTCAGATCATCATGATCTGATGCCGTGCAGGTATGTACCGGACATAAATAAATCAGACAAGGAGACCAGACTAAAATGGAAGACGTCAAAGAATTCAAAAGAGCACTTAGAAAAGCGAAGATAGCCGCCAGGGAGGCGCTCGCTGAAGAAGACCGCATAGAGTGGTCGAAGATGATCTGCGAGAGAGTGCTCGCGACGGAAGAATATAAAAAAGCCAATGTCATATTCGGCTACAAGTGGTACAAGGGCGAGGTAAAGCTTGATGCCCTCGAAGAGCAGGCTAAGGCAGACGGCAAGAGGCTTGTGTACCCTCTTTGCATCTCCAAGACAGAGATGGAAGCGATAGAGCCGGGTCAGGAAGAAGGATCCTGGGTCAGCGGATACATGGGCATCATGGAGCCTGTTCGTGAGAAGGGCACTATAGTACCGCCAGAAGACATCGATCTCGTAGTCGCCCCTTGCTCGGCCTTCGATGATGAGTGCAGACGCTGCGGTCAGGGCGGAGGCTTCTATGATAGATATCTGCCAAAATGCACTAATGCCGACATGATAGCCGTAGCCTTCGAAGTCCAGAAAGCGGAGGAAATACCAACGGATGAGTACGACTTTGCGGTGCCTGCGGTAGCAACGGAAAAAAGGCTCATACGAAGAGATACAAAGTAGCACAAGATGATAGAGAACGTCTATGGTAAGCATCAAATTTTAAATCAATGGTGCTTACTTTTTTTCTGTAGATTACAAGTCGCATGCTATATAATATTTCCGAGTGGTAAATCGTAACTACTTCTTTTATAAATAAATGGAGGAAATCAATGAAAGTAACAACCGGAGAAGAGAGAACCGCAGTCCTCGGCAGGATTTCGGAATTACTTGATCCCGGCAGCTTCATGGTACTTGATCCCGGCAGCTTCATGGAGATGGGCGAGCACGTATCTGCCAGATACACCGAGTTCTATCATCCTGATTCAGTAGTTGAATCGGATGGTGTCGTTACCGGTTATGGCACGATAAACGGCAAGCTCGTTTTTGTTTTTGCCCAGGACGCTGAGGTTATGGGCGGAACCTTTGGTGAGCAGCATGGACGCAAGATCATCGATATTTATGAGCACGCTATAAAGGCGAACGCTCCTGTCATCGGACTTCTCGATTGTGCGGGCTTCCGTATCGAGGAAGGTCTCGACGGACTGTATCAGTTCTCTAAACTTTATAAAAGACAGACTGAAGCTTCGGCTTGCATCCCTCAGATCATGGCCGTTATAGGTCAGTGCGGAGGCGGTATGTCTATCGCTGCTAAACTTGCCGATTTCGTATTCATCGAAAAGGACAAGGGAAGCATCTTCGTCAATCCTCAGAATGTAGTTTCCAACGCTATCGGAGACAATCCTTTCGTATCCGCAAGCGATGACGGTACATTTGAATGGGAAGAGATCATGACTAATATCAGAGACCTGATAACGATCCTTCCTCCTAGCACCAAATACATGCCGGACGTCCTCGAGGTAAGTGACGAGGCGCTCAACCGTGAGTGCGAAGACATCGAGTCGATGAAGGGCGACGCAAGAGCCATCCTCGCTGAGATTTCAGACGATGGTCACTTGGTCGAGACACGTACATGCAGAGGCGAAGACATGATCACAGGATTCATGAGAGTCGCTGGTCAGCCTATCGGCTTCGCTGCATGCAACACAGTAGACGGCGAGAAGAGGATCACAGCAGAGGGTTGTGACAAGGCCGCTTCGATCGTCGAGCTTTGCGAAAGATACCATATTCCTATTCTTACGATCACGGATACTGACGGCTATCAGACGACATCCGAGAGTGAGAAGTATCTCCCTAGCATGGCTGCAAGACTTATCCACGCACTCTCCACATCAACAGTTCCTAAGATCAACCTGATCACAGGCAACGTTGTCGGAAGCGCATACGGCATGCTCAATTCCAAGGGCATCGGCGCTGACTACGTATTCATGTGGGAAGATGCCAATGTAAGTATCGTCAATCCAAGACAGGCCACAGAGGTCATCTTTGGTAAGTGGTCAGAAGAGCTTGAGCAGCAGTTCAAGGACGATCAGTCCAGTGCTGTGGCACTCGCGAGACACGGCTTCGCCGACAAGGTCATCGCTCCTGAGGAATCGAGAAAATACCTCATCGGTGCTCTTCAGACATTCATTAACTAC
>CADAUB010000018.1 GCA_902790965.1 uncultured Eubacteriales bacterium
ACTCCGTCGGCGAGCATTGTGCATCCACCGATCATTGTAGGGATGATCAGCCACTTGCCGCAGTTCTTTACCAGGCTGTAGAGGGCGAAGATGCCGCCTTCACCGTGGTTGTCCGCTCTTAGAGCGATCAGCACGTGCTTGATAGTTGTAAGTAGAGTGATGGTCCATATGACCAGTGAGAGCGCGCCAATAATAAAATCCTCATCAACACCGGCTATGCCACCGTTGCCTTCGAGGATAGACTTCATTACGTACATAGGCGATGTACCGATGTCGCCATAGACGATACCTATGGTAACGAGGAACATTGCCGCGCTTATATTTTTCTTATGCTGTGATTCACCACTTTCAATTGTCATTTTAACGCCTCCATTTAGACTGACTTGAAACGATAAACGGAAGTATAGCACAAGGGGACAGGTTTTACTAACATTTTTTGCAAATTTTGTAACAATAAAAGACGCAGTCGCATTGGAACGACTGCATCTGAAGTGGATTTGGTTAGTGGTTTTTTACTCTATTCCGAGCACTTTGTAATCTTTGGCTTCCACTGCCTCTTTGAGAACTGCATCTTCGACTGCCGCACTCATTGAAACTACAGCGGTATCGGCCTCGTGGCTCACATCAGCTGACTCGACGCCATCGATTGCTTCGAGAGCCTTCTTGACAGTTGCCTCGCAATGAGGGCACATCATTCCTTCGATCTTCATTGTCTTCTGCATCAATTTTTCCTCGCTTTCATTTGATTTATCTTTTTCAGGCGCGGCTGCCTCAGCAGCTGCGGATTTAACATTGTCTGCCTTATGCTTGCTGCCTGCGTCAAACAGGTTGAGCCTGAGCGCGTTGGTCACCACGCAGAAGCTAGAAAGGCTCATTGCGGCGGCGCCAAGCATAGGGTTAAGTGTCCAGCCGAACAGCGAATAGTAGGCGCCGGCGGCTACAGGTATGCAAAGTGCGTTGTAGAAGAATGCCCAGAACAGATTCTCGTGGATGTTCTTAAGCACCTTGCGACCGAGCTTAACGGCTTTGACCGCATCGGACAGGTTGCTGTTCACGAGCACTACGTCTGCGGCATCGAGAGCCACGTCTGTGCCGGCTCCGATGGCTATGCCGACATTCGCTCTTGTGAGGGCAGGGGCATCGTTGATACCATCACCGATCATGGCGGTGCGTCCCTGCTCCATAAGGCCTTTGATGACTTCTTCCTTGCCTCCAGGAAGCACTTCCGCTACGACTTCATCGACACCTACCTCAGAGGCGATAGCATCCGCGGTCTTCTTTCTGTCTCCCGTGAGCATTACTGTGCGTATGCCCATTTCCTTGAACTGCCTAATGGCGTCAACGCTGTCTTCTCTTACGGAATCGGCCAGTGCGATCAGGCCGAGCAGCTTGCCGCCTTTTTCAAAGAGCACGGAAGTTTTGCCCGCTTGAGCGAACTCAGCTGTTTCCTTAAGAAGCCGATCCACGTCGGAGGAAGAGACTCCGTTCGCTCTCATGAATCCGGCGTTGCCGCCTGCGATGCTCACAGCTGACGAACCTTCCCAGGTGTAAGCCTTAACACCATTGCCAGGCACTTCACTGTGGTCGCTTATTCTGAGGGTGGTATTTCCTACATATTCGGATATGGCCTTGGCGAGAGGGTGGGTGGATCTCGCTTCAAGGGCCGAGGCTACAGTGAGAAGCTCATCCTTCGATACTCCGCGGCAGGTGAATACGTCTGTCACCTTTGGGTTGCCGCCCGTGATAGTGCCCGTTTTGTCGAGCGCAACTATCTCTATGCGGCCCGTTTCTTCGAGCGCTGCAGCTGTCTTGAAGAGTATTCCGTTTCTCGCTCCAACGCCGCTTCCTACCATTATAGCTACTGGGGTCGCCAGGCCGAGCGCACAAGGGCAGCTGATGACCAGCACGGAGATCGCTCTTGCAAGGGCGAATCCCGTATCCTTGCCTACGAGCAGCCAGATGATCATGATCACTACCGCGATGCCGATGACTACAGGCACGAATATGCCGGATACTTTGTCGGCAATCTTAGCGATAGGAGCCTTGGTTGCCGCCGCGTCGCTTACCATACGGATGATCTGGGCGAGGGTAGTATCTTCGCCGACTCTTGTAGCTTTGCAGCGGATGAATCCCGACTGGTTGGTGGTGGCGGCGGATACGCTGTCTCCCGGCTTCTTATCTACCGGGATGGACTCACCTGTGAGGGCGGCCTCATTGACTGCTGAATTTCCTTCTATGATGATGCCATCGACCGGGACGTTTTCTCCGGGATGTACCAGGAACACATCATCGACTCGCACCTGAGATACAGGTATCTCGGTCTCGATGCCGTCTCTTTCTACGACCGCCGTCTGAGGAGCCAGCTTCATCAGGCTTTTGAGGGCGTCTGTGGTCTTGCCCTTTGAACTGGCTTCGAGCATTTTGCCGACTGTGATGAGGGCGAGTATCATTGCCGCGGATTCGAAATAGAAGTTGTGCATATAATTCATCACAGCTTCATTGTCTCCTGCGAGCTGGGCGCCTGTCATCGCGAAGAGCACGTATGTGCTCCAGCAGAAGGACGCGGCGCTTCCCATCGCGACGAGAGTGTCCATGTTTGGAGCTCCGTGGATGAGGCCCTTGAAGCCGCTGATGAAGAACTTTTGGTTGATCACCATGACTATCGCGGCGAGTATCATTTGAAGCAGCCCCATCGCTATGTGGTTACCCTCAAAGAACGAAGGGATAGGCCATCCCCACATCGTATGCCCCATGGAGAAATACATGAGTACTACGAGGAAGGCAAGCGAATAGATAAGGCGCTTTTTGAGCACTGGCGTTTCTCTGTCCACAAGGGCATCCTCGTCAGCGGAGAAACTGCTCGCCGCGGCTTCGTGGGAAGCATCGTCTCTTTTGAGGCGAGCTCCGTAGCCGGCGTCTGTAACGGCGCGGATCACGTCTTCAGGAGAGGCACTTCCTTCGACACCCATTGAATTTGTAAGAAGGCTTACAGAGCATGAGTCGACACCTTCGACCTTGGACACGGCCTTTTCGACACGCGCCTGGCAGGCGGCACAGCTCATACCCGTTACTACGTACTGTTCCATTTTTACCTTTCTATTACCTGTTACTTCATCATCTTCTGAAGGGTGGTGACGAGTTCTTCGACCACTTCGTCATTTCCTTCCTTTATATCGTTCCTTACACATGTGCGAATGTGATTCGAAAGCAATACTTTGCTAAAACTGTTGAGCGCCGAATTGACAGCCGAAGTCTGCACCAGGATATCCGGGCAGTAAGCTCCGCGCTCTACCATGGCTTTGATGCCACGCACCTGTCCTTCGATGCGGCTGAGCCTGTTTATAAGATCTTTGTATTCCTCAGGACTTCTTTCTTTGTGCTTTTCGCTGCAGGCGCAGCAGTCCTTTTCTTTTTTATCTGACATATCTACCACCTCTTACTGGCATACCCCCTAAGGGTATTTCTCTGAGAGAAATATATACCTCATGGGGGTATGTGTCAAGTGGCCATCTTGCGGTTACTAAGCAGTCGCCAAACGGGCTTTGCCAGGGGATGCGTGGAAACTATAAAAATCAGTTTCGTTTCTATTTGCCATTGTCTACCTAAGCCTCCGCGTGATACAATAATTTCAATGGTGTGAGCATATGGATTAGTATGCTCGTGCGGCAAGAATTGCCGCGAGGGAGAGGTAAGAGGAGATATAAAAAACATGAAAGACCTTAAACATCTTATCTACTTCGAGGACCTGCTGCAGGAAGCTAACAACGAGCTCGTTCAGCAGGCTCAGAAGGAGGGCATGAAGTGCGTAGGTTATATGTGCGAAAACGTGCCTGAGCCTCTGCTCAATCTTCCGGGAATCTTTTCATCAAGACTCCGCGCTCCGCGCACCGGTTCGATCGACGTAGGGACTTATTATCTGACCAGCTTCCTCTGCGAGTATTCGAGAGCCATTCTCGAAAGAGCTCTTGAGGGAGGCTATAACTATCTGGATGCATGCATCACACCTGACGGCTGCACGATGCTCAACCGCTGCGTGGAGAACATGGATCTGCTCCATGCTATGGGCAAGGACAAACTGGGGTTCTTCTTCGACTACATGGAGATCCCTATGAAGGCCGACTACAACGGTCTCGACCTCTATATTGTCCAGTGCCAGAACCACATTCTCAAGCCACTGGCTGAGAACTACGGCATCGATACCTCCGACGCCGCGATCCGCAAGGCTGTCGATCAGCACAACAAGATCTGCGAGCTCATCAGAGCTATCGGAGATTTCAGAAAACTCGACGAGCCTACGATCACAGGTTACGAGTACAACGTGATCTGCCTGGCGACATACGTTGCTCCTAAGCATCTCATTCAGGGAATGCTCGAGGAGACACTCGAGGAACTCAAAGTCAGAAAGCCTGATGACAAGCCTTGGTTCAGGGCCAGAGTCGAAGTCGTTGGCTCAGAAGTCGATGACACAGACTTCATCAAGATCGTAGAAGACAGTGGCGCGTTCGTATGCGCAGACAGATTCTGCTACGGCTCACTTCCTGGCAGAGATCCTATCTATCTCAATGATGAAGAGGATGCTCTTACACAGATCTGCAGAGCTTACATGTATAGAGGTGAGTGCCCACGTTACATGGATACTCCGACTATGGACGGCCGCCGCGAATACGTTGCGGAGATCGCCAAGGAGTACAAAGCAGACGGTATCATCTATCAGCAGATGAAGTTCTGCGATCCATGGGCTTACGAGAGAATGCTCGGATCACACATCCTCAGAGAAGACTACGGCTATCCTGTGCTCGCTGTTGACAGACCGTACGCTATCGGTACCTCCGGACAGATGAGGACCCGTGTACAGGCCTTCATTGAGAGTATCGACATCAAGAAGATCCAGAAGGAGGGCTAGTGATGGCAAGCAAGAAATTTAATACAATGGTCAACCCTGAGAAGATCAAGGGTGACACCAGATACGGCGACCTTTATAAGCCACATGGCAAGGTGCGCAAGAGAAGAGAGTGGCGTGGCCTTGGCGACACACTTTATGATTACACCAGATGGATGGGCATCCTGCTCACACTCGGTAAATTCATGGTCGTTCCACGCAACATCAAATTCTTCTTCAGATACCGCTGGATGGCCAACTACCTGGCAGTTCCAATGATGGTTGACAGATTCACACAGGGCCTCAGAGGTGAATACCTCAGGATCGCTCACGAAGAGCAGGATCTCATCATCATCGACGTAGCTAAGCTGCTCGGCAACCTGGCACGCGGTGACCGCAGAGTCGGTAACGACGAGGAGTTCTCCAAGATCAACGTACTCGTTGACGAAAACGAGATGACAGCAGTTATGATGGGCTTCCCTAATCTTAAGTGCACATCCCGTGAGACTCCATCCACATACGTACCAGTACTTCTGAATCAGCACGCTGTTGAGCATTACCTCGACGTTGTTCAGGAATACGGTCTCCCTGGAGACGTATGCCCGATGCCTGCTGCTGAAGCCGGTACATCCATGGACGACGACGCTCCTATCCTCGGTGCCTGCGCTATCCAGTGCAACACCACATGCGACGGTTCGCTTCTGTCCAACGGAGTTCTCTCGAGAAAGCTCGAGAAAGAAGACGGCATTCCTGTATTCCAGCTGCCTGCTCCTCTCCGTCACAAAGAAGAAGACGTTCAGGACTACGCTGCTGAGGAGATCAGAAGAGCGATCAAGTTCATCGAAGAGAACACAGGCCACAAGTGGGACTGGGATTACTACTTCGAATGCGCTCGCAGAGTCAACATCGCTACAAAGGCTCGTAACGAGTGGCTCGACATGAACAAAACACCTTATCCACAGGTATTCGGCGGCAACCTCGCCCTTTACACAGAGACCAACTACATGGCTATCTGCGGTAAGGTTCCTGAATTCGAAAGAGCTGACAAGCGCATCACAAAGCTCGCCGAGAAGGCATATAAGAAACAGAAGATGGCTGCTCCTGAGTATCGCCACAGAGCGATCGTTTGGGGCGTACAGTCTCACTTCTATATGGACTTCCTCGTATGGCTGCTCAACTGCTGGGGCATCGTGCCTCTGACAGACATGCTCTCCTGCATCAACACAGAGATGATCGCAGAGACAGATACTCCTGAGAACAGAGAGCAGGCTTACTACGACATGGCTATGCTTACTGAGGAAATGATCATGCGTAACCGTACACACGGCGGCTACAAAGTACTCCTCGACGATCTCTTCGAATTCGTTGAGCAGTTCGATGCCGATATGATCATCCTCTGGGAGCACATCACATGTAAGGCTCTCGATGGTATGCATGGACTCTTTGAGGACAGAGCGAGAGATCTCGGAGTTCCTCTGATGTGGGTCAACCACCAGCTCTTCGACCCTCGTGTCGTATCGAGACAGGGCGTAAGAGACCAGGTCAACCAGTTCATGAGAACAGTCATGCAGGAGGAGCCACTCGATCCAACACTCGAGATCCTCGATGATGAGAATTCATGGTAGAGATACTTCGATCTCGATATGAAGCTGACTTCCACGTTCGAGCCACTGCTCATCAAGTGGTATGACAGGAACATTTTAGAGACAATTGTTTAAATCGGAGGGAAAAAATGAAAAAGTTTCTTTTGAAAACCTTGCTGTACGTTCTTACAGGAGGACTTGCGTTCTTCGTAGTAACATTCACAGTATATTTCTTCAATCTCGACATGAAGCTGACTTCCTCACTCGAGCCACTGCTTCTCAAGTGGTATGACAGGATCCCAAGAAACCAGCATCTCTAAAGAGACCAAGAAAACTAAGTGGACACGGTCGCAACACACAAACTGTGCTACGGACGAGACCAAATCAAAACAAAAACTGCCGTCCGATCGGGCGGCAGTTTTTATTACATGGAATGCACGGAACTAAGAGTTATGGGGAAAACGCTGTGAAAAGGTCAAAACCCCATAACTCTATGGATGCTACTCGATTGCTTGACACAAGGAGTTATGGGGAAAACGTTATGAAACTGCAAATTCCCCATAACTCCAGGTCTGTAACAGTAAGAGCCAAATAAAAAAGTTATGGGGAATTGCAGTGAAACGACTGAATCCCCATAACCTCAAACGCGTACTGCATTGAATTGAAGAAAAAAGTTATGGGGAATGGGGCCAAAACCACTGTTTCCACATAACTATCAGTTTCGAAAGGGTTGCAATAAAAACACTAAAAGGTCGAATCGGGAATTCGTTTACTCTTTATAATAAAAATGGAAATGACAGCAAGGACAGCGCACACAGCGAGCCAGATGCCGGCGATCCATTTCGCAGCGTCGAAGAATACGACTTCTTGCATGATATTGATCAGATTGTCTTTATCCGGATAGAGTATCCAAAGATCGTTATCGAAGAAGATGTGATGGAACTCCGTAAAGACCCATGTGAAGTCTATGGCACACATGATGGCTATGATGACAGCGACTACTGCGACAAAAGCTATGGCCTTCAGATATCCCTTTGCTAGAAGCACGGTGGCGTCGCGTTTGCTGTAGTGCATAAATATATAGATGACGAGACCGACAAGCAGTAGGGCAGCGATCACACGCACACGGATGCCTTTCTGGAAGAGCACCCTGCAGTCATAAAGATGCGACTTTTCACGCTCTGTAAAGAACGGCTGCTTGACGCCGTCAATGGTGACCTCGGTGTTGTCCAGGGTGTCGAGTCTGCCGATGCAGTATTCGAGCATGTCCTCTGTAACATGGACGGCATCATCGAGAGACATCTCCCCGTTGACATACTGAGGCGTGTTGTATTTTGCATATTCGTTGCGCCACCAGTTTGGTATCCAGTAGCAGACCGCCTGAAGCGAGGTGATCAAAAGGATCAGTATCAGGCATAGCCCGCATAAGAAAGCGGCGATCTTATGCGTAAGTGGGTTTTCGTGGATCTTTTTCATAACGCCTTTATGATAGCCCTCAAAGAAGGGCTTTGCAATCGGAATAGCCAGCGGGCCCTTTTGACACCTATGAGTATTGTCAATTAACGATCACTGAGATCCATGGCAATACAAGCAAGCTAGGGATGAAAGTATTGATACAAAACAAAAAGCCGCATACGCGGCAGATTGTTTTGTAGATATTGTAATGGTCTCTTGGATCATCCCGGCGTTGCCGTAATGAAGAGACCATTGACCTACGGAGGCGGGGCTCCTTCGGTAGAAGAGGGATGGAAGTATTGGCACAAAACAAAAAGCCGCATGCGCGGCAGATTGTTTTGTAGATATTGTAAGAGGGATGAAAGTATTATGGCGAAAGTTAGGATTTACTAACTCTCTGCTACGCTCTTATAGTAGCATCCACATTTCCTATTGTCAAGGTAGGAATTAAACTTTTTTGAAAAAATTTTTTTATTGATGGATGCCGTTTATTCTAATGACCCGATATGAGTGAAAAAGGGCTTTGACCCATACATTTTAGTATATAAGATCACTCCGCCTTTACTTCAACACCCTCATATTTGAAGCAATCCATGAATCTAAGTTTGAAGAGGTTCTTCTTGTGAAGGCTATCTATGCGCTCCTTTGTGGCAGGGTCGTCGATCTCTCCTGTGCGGATATATCTGTCGAGCACTTCGTAGGTGAAGCCAAGCTTATCTTCGTCGCTCATGCCCGAAAGCCCATCAGAAGGCACCTTTTCGATCAGGACTGCCGGGACACCGAGTTCTCTTCCCATTGCCCTTATCTCAGCTGTAGTGAAGCACGACATAGGGCTGAAGTCACCAACCGAATCGCCGTAACGTGTCGAATAGCCGACCCAGTCCTCGGAAAGGTTGCAGGTATTTACGACTCTACCGTTGCGGCTCTGGCCCATAGCGTAGAGGGTGGACATCCTGAGCCTCGGTGGAAGGTTGATGATGGAATCCTTTGAGAGTTCGATCCCTTTGCGGCTGAATTCCGCGACCAGCCCGTCATACGCGTCTTTGATATTGATAACGTAGTGCTCTATCCCAAGATGATCGACCAAAAGCTCGGCCATGTCTATATCCGACTGTTCGCCGTTAGGCATAAGCACACCGACGACACGGTCTTTACCGAGAGCGTTGACACAGAGAGCTGCCGCGATGGAGCTGTCCTTTCCGCCGCTTATTCCTACGATAGCGTTGCAGCCTGGGCCGTTTTGCTCGAACCACGCTCTTATCCATTCGGTCGTAGCTTCTACCGCTTTCTTAGCATCAAATCCCATAATTCGCCTCCAAATCAGTAAGCAGTTTGTCCAATAATTTTTACTTCACAATTGTAGCATATGTTACAATGAAATGGTAAAAAAGACAGTCGCGATGGCTGTGTGAAAAAGGAGTATGCAAGACAATGAAACCTTATTTTATAAAGGATCTTAAACCGGACGACGCTCAGCGCATAGAGGACAGATATCTTGTGAGGAACGCGGATATCCGGGATGGCAATAACGGTAAAAAACACCTGTATATGACGCTCGGGGACGCGAGCGGGGACATCCAGTCGGTGAAATGGAGCCTCACTCCTGACGAGCTCAAAGCTTACGCGAAGATAGAGCCGGGCATGGTGATCTCGGTGGTCGGAAGGTGCAAGGACTACAAGGGCCAGAACCAGCTTATCATCGACGCGATAAAGGGCAGGGCTCAGGAGGGCAGCTACGACAGATCAGATCTTTTCAAGGCTGCTCCTGAAGAACCACAGGCGATGTACGACTATATCGTCGGTAAGATAAATGAGTTCAAGGATGAGGATCTTAAGAAACTCTGCCTTTCATTTTACGAGGGCGAGAAGGATCGCCTTATGTACTATCCGGCGGCGATGAGCAATCACCACGCTGAGTACGCGGGCCTTTTGTACCACGTAAAGAGAATGATGATGATGGGAGAGCTCGCATGCCAGGTATATACCTATCTCGATAAGGATCTTCTGCTTGCGGGAGTAGCTCTTCACGACATAGAAAAGCTTGATGAACTCGCGTCAGACGAGAACGGAGTGGTGCCTGAGTACACGCTCAAGGGCAAGATGCTCGGCCACCTGGTAATGGGAGTCGAGGCGATAGGCGAGCGCTGCATAGAACTCGGCATCGACGAGGAAAAGTGCCTGCTTCTCCAGCACATGTCGCTGACGCATCACTATGAGCCTGAATTCGGAAGCCCGAAGAAACCGCTCTTCCCTGAGGCGGAGATGCTCCACTACCTCGACATGGTAGATGCTAAGATGTTCGATGTAGAGGACGCTCTTAGATTCACAAAGCCGGGTGAATTCAGCGAGAGGGTATACACACTCGACAACCGTAAGTTGTATAAGAGAACGTTCTAATTAGAAGTGACACAAGAAGGCAAACTCGGGAAAATAATATTCAACAATCCTGAGAACGGCTATACCGTAGCTATCTTCGACACAGAAGAGGGCTCGTTCCGTATAGCCGGTTCTTTTGCTGAGCCCAAAACAGGGGCGAAGTACAGGCTTGAGGGAAAATTTACCATACACCCGAGATATGGCGAGCAGTTCAGCTTTACCGATCATGAGGAACTGATGCCCGAGGGCGCCGACGCGATATATGAATTTCTGGCTGCAGGCAATGTGAGGGGAATAGGCCCAGCAACGGCAAGGCAGATAGTGGACACGTTTGGTGATGAGTCGCTGATAGTGATCGAGGAGACTCCTGAAAAACTTTTGCATATAAGCGGGATCGGAGCGAAGACCCTCGCGAAGATCACGGAGTCTTTCAGCGAGTCGAGGGAATTTGCCAATACGGCCATCGAGTTAAGAGAACTCGGTATCGGCATGAGCGAGGCCGTTAGGGTGTACAAAATATATGGAAAGGAATCTGTGAGCGTTATCAAGGAGAATCCATACACGCTTGCCGATGACATACGCGGGATCAACTTCAATATGGCGGATAATATTGCCGCGCGGCTCGGGATCGAGCCTGGCAGCAGCGTGCGCATCGAAAGCGGCATCCGCTATATGCTGAAGCAGTGGGCCGTATCCGGCAGCACGCTGGTGCCTGAATCGCTCCTGGCGGAGCGATGCGCGGCCTTCCTCGACGTAACGATAGAAAACGTGAAGGACTCGCTTAGGGACATGATATTCGCGGGCGAGCTCGAAGAAGATTCCTTTGACGGCGTGCAGATGATCTACCTCTATGGGTATTATCACGCAGAGCAGAGGGTGGCTCACGCTCTTACCAGCCTTATGAGGGCGGCTTCAGCGCCGTTCCCGATGGATAAGGTTAACGCGCTATACGCAGCAGAGCAGGCAGCCGCAGAGCTAAGCGAGGATGGTGTAGAGCTTTCAGACGAGCAGATAAAGGCTGTAGAGACCTGCCTCGACAACAACGTGGCCATCATCACGGGCGGCCCGGGCACAGGAAAGACAACTATTATCAATACTCTTGTAAGGATTTTCGATTTCGCAGGGTTAAGCTACGCCCTGGCAGCTCCGACCGGCCGGGCCGCCAAACGAATGGAAGAGGCGACCGGAAAGCCCGCGATGACTATTCACAGGCTGCTTGAGTTCGTTTGGTCTGATGAAGAGGATACGCTGAATTTCGGCAGGAACGAAGACAACCCGCTCGAACAGGATGTCATAATAATCGATGAGGCGTCCATGATAGATCTGATGCTTATGGACGGGCTTCTGAATGCCATGAAGGATGGCACAAGGCTTATCTTTACAGGCGATGCGGATCAGCTTCCATCTGTCGGAGCGGGAAACGTGCTTCGCGACATGATAGCCTCAGAAGTCATCCCAACGATAAGGCTTAAGGCGATATTCCGCCAGGCTTCGGGAAGCGGCATCGTTACAGCCTCACATCTCATCAATAACGGCGAGTATCCTGAAAAGGAAATAGGCGGCGACTTCTATATAATCACCAGAAATAGTGAAAACAGCATCGCCGACACCATAAAAGACTTCGCGGGCGGCAGGCTTGAAAGTGCATTTGGCTTTGTGAATTCTGCAGACGATATACAGGTGCTGACACCTACTAAGCGCGGTATGCTCGGAGCCCCTAGCCTTAACTCGATGCTCCAGGAGGTACTCAACCCTCCGGCAGAGGATAAGGCCGAACTCAAAGTGGGTCAGATCACATTCCGCGAGGGCGACAAAGTGATGCAGCTTAGGAACAACTACGGGGCAGAATGGCGGACGGATTACTTCACGACCGAAGGCGAAGGCGTGTTCAACGGCGATATGGGAATCGTAGAAGCCGTAAATAGCGCCGACAAGAAAATGACGGTCAGGATGGACGACCGCATAATAGATTATGAAGGCGAGATGCTCGAGGAACTCGACCTCGCCTACGCGATCACAGTGCACAAGAGCCAGGGCTCGGAATTCCCGGTTGTCATAATACCTATGTACAGCTTCCCGCCAATGCTTATGACAAGAAATCTCCTGTATACCGCTGTCACTAGAGGCAAGGGTCTCGTCCTGATAGTGGGCGATCCGGGGAGACTTCGCGCCATGATAGATAACAACCGGGCGGATGAGCGCTATACGGGGCTTAAGGAGCGCCTTATCATGCTCGACGCGGATCCCTTTATAGTTTAAGCCGATCTAAACAGCGAAGGGAGAGTCGGTCTCAGATATAAGCACCGCTGATCATCAGGGTCGAGAATCAAAGAGACAAAGGGATAAAGAAAAACTAAATTAAAACTAAAAGGGTATGAAGGGGACTACTTGGATAAAAAAGATAGGTGGCGCGGCGCTCGATCTGATTTATCCGCCCGGGCTTTACTGTATAAGCTGCGGCAAGATAACCGACAGCAGTCGTACATACGGCCTTTGCAATGAATGCATGGCGGCGGCCGGGTGGATCACAGGCAGGCGTTGCGATAAATGCGGGAAGCCGCTATCAGATAATGATCCGGGCCCGCTGTGTTTCGGTTGTGGCGAATGCGAGGCAAGCGGCAGACCACATGCTTTTGACAAGGGCTATGCCTGCACTGTATATGACAGCGTGGCCCAGTCTGTCATATTCGCGTTCAAGTATGGCTCGCGAAGCGACATTGGAGATATCCTGGGCGAGATCCTCTATGACCGTATGCTCTCGGAGTTTGACGCGGATGAGCTTTCGGGCATGTACGACCTTGTGATCCCGGTGCCTATATATCTTGAGAAGAAAAAGAAGCGTGGCTACAATCACGCCACTATCATGGCAGAAAGCTTTGCTTCCAGAGCTGGCATGAAGTGTGAGACTGAAGCTCTTATTCGTACAAGAGCTACAAAGCCGATGAAGGGCCTCGGCCCGGAGGAGCGAAAGGCTAATATATCAGGCGCCTTTGAGATCAGAGAACGTAAGCGCAGCCTTATACAGGACAAAAGCATACTTCTCGTCGATGACATTTACACGACAGGCGCTACGATAGATGAGATAGCAGGCACCCTCAAAGAGTCGTGGACAGACAGCGAAGGACGGACACACAGTGGTGCCTCGGTGGTAGACTTCCTCGCTTATGCCACTTCCGCTGATTACATGATCGTATGATGAAAGGGGATATGCTATCATCCCACTTCGGCGGGGTGTTTTTCGTTGTTGGAAGTGAGTTTTCATGATATATTGGAACAATCAAAAGGCGTTCAACTCCAGATCAAAAGGCAAGGAGGAAAACTATGAACTCGAAAGCAATGTACAAACTGTCCTACGGCCTTTTCGTGGTAACTGTGCAGCACGAAGGCAAACTCAATGGCTGCATCACAAACACCGCGATCCAGGTAGCCAACAGCCCTGACCGCATAGGCCTGGCCATCAACAAGGCGAATCTCACGCATGATCTAGTGGCGGCTTCTGGTGTGTTCAATATTTCTATCATCTCCACCGATGCCAAGTTCGACCTTTTCAAGCACTTTGGAATGCAGTCCGGCAGAGATGTGGATAAGTTCGCTGATTTCGCGGATATCGCTACTGCGGCCAACGGCCTACCTTATGTTACCAAGGGCACTAACGCTTATATGTCGTGCAAGGTATGTGAGTCCTTCGATCTGGGTTCTCATACATTCTTCGTGGCTACTATCGAAGACATGGAAGTGCTGGCGGATACACCATCCTGCACTTACGCGGATTACCAGAGCGATATCAAGCCTAAACGCAGTGCGGCGCCGGCAGCCGATGAAGGAGCGGTCTATCGCTGCACTATCTGCGGCTATGAGTACAAAGAGAAAGATGGAGATCCTGCTAACGGCATAGCGCCTGGAACTAAGTGGGAAGATCTTCCGGAAGACTGGGTATGCCCGCTTTGCAAGCATCCTAAGAGCGATTTTGAAAAAGTACAGTAATTGATCGGGAGAAAGCATGTTCAGAGAAATGAGAAGAAGACCTCAGGCCTTGAGCCATGAGGAGATCGTAGATCTTCTTAAGAAGGAGACCAGAGGCGTGATGTCGGTGCAGGGTGACGATGGATATCCTTACGGAGTGCCAATCAATCATTATTACAATGAGGAAGATGGCAGGCTTTACTTCCACGGAGCGAAGTTTGGACACAGAGTCGACGCTGTAAAGAGAGACCCTAAAGTCTCTTACTGCGTCTTCGGACAGGATGAGCGTAAAGACGGCGACTGGGCGTACTACGTAAAGAGCGTTATCGTGTTCGGCAAGGCGGTGCTCATCGAGGATCAGGATGAGATAATGAGGATATGTGACAAGCTTTGCAGAAAGTTCCCTTGCTCTGAAGAGTACATCAAAGGCGAGCTGGAGAAGGACACAAAGAACACTCTGCTGATAGCGATAGATATCGAGGACATCAACGGCAAGCTGGTGCACGAGGCATAACGGAAAAGGGATCTGGTAGTTAATTTATATGAAACTGTTTTTAGACGACAGACGGACCCCGCCCCGCGACGGTGGCTATATAAGCGCGGATAATTACGCCGAATTTCTGGCGCTGCTCGATAAGTATATAGATTGTCTTGAAGAGGTGAGCCTGGACTACGATCTGGGCTGGGACAGCATGTTCACGGGCTTTGACGCACTCAAATACATGAAGCGCCACGACATGCACCCGAAGCACATAAATGTACACTCTACACACATCAGTGGAAGGGATAAAATGCTCACTTTTGCGAGCGTCAATTTCCCCGAAGCTGAGGTGACGGGGTGGCCTGTAGAGTATTGATAGCAACTTTTACCGGACGTTCACGATATACCACAAAAAACTATTGTAATATATTGTAAAAAAGTACGGAATTGCTTGCGGTATACGTATCGCTCTGATAAAATGCAAGTACATAGGAAACGGAAGACACCTTAAAAGTTTCCGATGATATCGGGAAACTTTTTAGGCGTTTCGTGTGTGTAAAAGAGTAGTTGTAGTAAGAGGGAAGAAAAGAAAATGGGGAATTCCGTAGAAGACGAACTCAGGGTGCGAATCCTTGATGAAGCGGCCAAGTTGTTCGATGAAAAGAGCATGAGATTTACTATGGATGATCTTGCCCGCTCTTTGGCTATGAGCAAAAAGACTATCTACACTGTCTTCAGGACAAAACGGTCCATAATGACAGCGACGATAGACCGCTTCTTCGCTGAAGCTTATAAAGAGCAAAAGGCTATCCTGGCCGACGCTTCCTTGTCCACCACGGAGCAGCTTCGCAGAGTCATCGGTAGCGTGCCTGAGCGCTATATCGGGCATGATCTAAGCCAGTTATACGTACTTAAGGACAGATATCCTTCCGTATACAGACACTGGCACAACTGCAGGGAAGAATACTGGAACGCAGTCGAGGTCCTAATCAAGAAGGGCATCCAAGAGGGTGATATCAGGCCGGTCTCGATGCCGATCCTCAAATCCATGTTCCAACGCACTGTGGAGCAGTTCTTCCAGAGCGATATCCTTATCAAGAACAAGATCGCGTACAGAGATGCCCTGTCAGAAGTCGCGGACATCCTGATAGATGGCATAAGCGTAAAGTAACATCCGCAGCCGGCGCGGCCGGCCATTCACAACCAAGGTAAGTCGCCTTATTTAAGGGCTTAATACAAACAAAAATAATAAATTATTGTAAGAGGAAAGAGAGGGAAAAGTATGGCAAAAAAGGCTAAACAGCTGAGCCACGACGAGAAGATCTTTAAGCTGATAAAGATCATTACTGACCGCAAAGAAATCCTCCTCGGACTCGAGAAACCATCACTGGATTCTCCTGAGTATTGGGGCATGGACGCTGCTTATCAGTATGTCGTCAGACGTTATGGCAAAGACATCGCGGAGGATTGTCTGGACACAGCACTGGTGATGGGTAAGCGTAAGCCAAAGACATTCGCTAAGATGAAAGAGCTCACAGGCTATGATGACGCTCGTCTCAAGACAGTTCTCGAGGCTCTTGGTCAGTACGGACTGATCGAGTGGAACAACGAGAACGAAGACGGAAAGAATCCGGCTCATGAGAGAAGATACGTCCTTGACCAGTATGTACCTGGATCTGCTGAGATCATGGTTATGAGAGACCAGATCATGTGCGAGACTCCTCAGATAGCTGACTTCTTTGAGAGAATGACATACCTGCCACTCGCGGGCATCACACAGATGGTCGCTAAGGGCGGATCCGGTATCGGAATGCACGTAATCCCTGTAGAGAAGGCTATCCCTGCAGAGTGCGAGTCTCTCGATATCGAACATATCTCGTATTGGCTCAAAAAGTACGAAGGCCAGATCGGCCTCGGCGTTTGCTCCTGCCGTAAGCAGCAGACAGAGAGAGGCGAGGGTTCCGGAGACATCATGCAGTATTGGTGCATGGGACTCGGTGACTTCGCTGACTACTGCCGCGAGTCAGGCATGGGCTATGATATCACTTATGAGGAAGCTCTCGAAGTACTCGAGAAGGCTGAGCAGAAGGGTTATGTACACCAGGTAACAAACATCGACGGCGAGAACAAGATCTTCGCTATCTGCAACTGCGCGGTAGGTGTTTGTAACGCTCTTCGTACATCCCAGCTCTTCAACACACCTAATCTGTCCGCTTCGCCATATGTTTCGGAATCCGATCCTGAGAAGTGTGTAGCATGCGGTAAGTGCGTTGAGGTCTGCCCTGCAGGCGCTGTCAGACTTGGACAGAAGCTCTGCACAAAGCACGGCGAAGTTGAGTATCCAAGACACGAGCTTCCAGACAGCAATTTCTGGCCAGAAGACAAGTGGAACTGGAACTACAAGAACGAGAATGGTGTTATCCAGACATGGCCTACAGGAACAGCTCCTTGTAAGTCTGCCTGCCCACTCCATATCTCAATCCAGGGTTACATTGACATGGCTTCGAGAGGTGAGTATAGAGACGCTCTGGAACTGATCAAGAGAGACAACCCATTCCCAGCAGTATGCGGCGCTATCTGCCATAAGTATTGCGAGCTCGAGTGCACAAGAGGCACAGTCGATGATGCTCTTGCTATCGACGATATCAAGGCATTCATCGCTGCTAAGGATCTCGAGGATGAGCACAAGTACATCCCACCAATGGTTTCGACCACAAGAGAGCCGTTCGAGCAGAAGATCGCTATCATCGGTTCCGGTCCTGCGGGACTTTCCTGCACTTACTTCCTCGCTATCGAGGGCTACAAGCCAACAGTATTCGAGAAGCAGAGCATGCCGGGCGGAATGATGACACTTGGTATTCCTAACTTCAGACTTGAAAAAGACGTTGTTAACGCTGAGATCGAAATCCTCAAAGAGATGGGCGTTGAGATCAAGTGCGGAGTCGAAGTTGGTAAGGACGTTACTATCCAGCAGCTGAGAGAAGAAGGCTACAAGGGCTTCTTCGTAGGCACAGGCCTCCAGGCTTGCGGCAGACTCGGTATCCCTGGCGATGACGCAAAGGGCGTTATCGGTGGTGTTGACTACGTAAAGGACGTTACACTCGGCAAGGCCAAGAAGCTCTCCGGCGATGTAGTAGTAATCGGCGGCGGAAACATCGGAGCTGACGTTTCCCGTACAGCTATCCGTCAGGGCGCAAAGAGCGTACATCTGTACTGCCTTGAGTCCTGGGATGAGATGCCAATGGGCGCTGAGGACCAGGAATTCCTTCAGGAAGAGGGAATCATCATCCACGATGGATGGGGCCAGACAGAAGTCGTTACTAAGGACGGCAAGGTTGCTGGAATCAAGTTCCATAAGTGCACACAGGTCAAGAACGCTGAGGGCAGATTCGACCCTAAGTTTGACGACAGCGAGACAACAGAGCAGGCTTGCTCGACTATCCTGTTCTCCATCGGTCAGAAGCCAGATTACGGCAAACTGTTCGAGGGCACAAAGGTAGAGTTCTCGCCACGCGGATTCATCATCGCAGACCCTGTCACACTGCAGACAGCAGAGCCTGACATCTTTGCAGGCGGTGACTCTGTAAGCGGACAGAAGTTCGTAGTAGACGCACTCGCGATGGGACGTGAAGGCGCTGTATCGCTCCACAGATTCGTGAACAAGGGCCAGCACCTCATGATCCACAGAAATACACGTAACTTCGTAATGCTCGATAAGGACGAGGTAGTACTCCCAGCAGAGAGCTTCAAGAAACCTGCTCGTCAGATCAGAGAGATCGATGAGAAGAAGAAACTCACTATGAGCTATGAGTACAAGCAGTTCACAGAAGAGCAGATCAAGAAGGAAGCCGAGAGATGTCTCAAGTGCGGACGCAGCGTAGTTGACCCTAACAAGTGCATCGGCTGCGGAATGTGCACAGTACAGTGCAAGTTCGACGCTATCCACCTGTCACGCCGTCCGGATGGAGATTTGTACTCCAGAATGGTACCTGCAGAGCAGAAGTTCCTCAGCATGGGTAAGAACATGCCGGGACGTATTGCGAGCATCGTAAAGGCAAAGGTATCTGGTAAATAAGGATAAATCTAGGTTATGCACGAACTCGGATTAGTAAATTATGTAGTTAAAGAGGTCGATAAGATCGCTAAGGAACAGGGCGTCGAGAAAGTCAAGTCCGTAACACTCGAATTCGGAGAGGTCTCAGGAATAGTAACATCGTATCTCTACGATTACTGGAACTGGTACTCAAAGAAATTCCCTGTGTTCGAAGGATCCAAGCTGTACTGCGAAGAGATCCCGGCAGTCACATGGTGTGACGACTGCAAGATCACTTACAGCACACTGGCGTACGGAAAGACATGTCCTCACTGCGGAAGTGGCAACACATGGCTGATCCGCGGCAACGAAATGAGGATCAAATCGGTCGAGGTCTACGACAACGCGGGATCAGATCCCGAAGAGTCAAAGGCTCTCGATGCAAAAGGCGAATACAGACCTTAGTGAGAAGGCCTAATAAGGAGGTTACAATGACCAATCAGGAAATGCGCGAAATCGCGAAGAACGTCGAGCTGTTCAAGATGAACTACAAAGCCGGCGTCCGTCTGCCGAATCTCGAGGCATTCCTTGCCGGTGATGACGATGCTTTCGCATATGACCCAAAGGCAAGAGACAGACTCGAGAAAATGCTCGAGGACGAGAAGAAGGCCAAATAGCAATTTCGGCTAACAATCAGTGAAAGTACGCGGCCATGTTCGTGGTTGAAAGTCCAGGCCAGATACGGGCAAAAGGACCCACGTAAGCAGTAAGCAAGAAGCGACTGTGATCATGGCGTATCTTAGAAGTAAGTCCTCCGCAAAGCGGGTAAAGGCAAGTGTGGGGTCAAAGACCAGGTCGAGTGGCCGCGATACTGACATAAGCAATATTCAAGGAGGAAAAACATAATGGCTATAATGCAAGATCCTACTATGGATATCCCAATGGAAACGCTGCAGATGATCGTTGACGGGATCTCTGATGATGGAAAGATCAGTGCTGATGCTGAGAAAGCTCTCCTCGCTATCATAGCTGAGGGAAAGGCCAGAGATTATATCAACCCTATGGGCGAAGTGAAGAGACAGCTGAGAAAGAATCTCGACGCTGCGCCGGGAAAGAAGGTTGGCGAGGCTGTCGACAAACTGTGGTAATAGCAGTTCAGGAACGCCGTAAACGGTGTCCTTAAAAAAACAATATATTGTGTGCTTCTTCTAACGGAGCACACAATTTTATTTTGAGATATGTTATATTTATAGTAATAAGACAAATCAAGGAGGAATAGTACTATGAAGATCAACATATCATCAAAAAACTATCCGATGAGCGATAAACTCGAGAGCTATATCCAAAAGAAGCTCGAGAAGATCGGGAAATTCTTCGATGAGGATACAACAGCTAATGTAGTTGTATCAAAACAGAGAGAAACACCGAAATTTGAGGCTACCATCAACGCCAAGCAGGCTGTGCTCAGAGCTGAGATGGCAAACGACAGCATATATGACGCTGTCGACATGGCTACAGATAAACTTACAAATCAGCTGAGCAAACTCAAGGGTAAGCTCGAATCCAGATATAAAGAGAACAAGGCGCTCAAACTCGAATTCGTACCTGAACCGGAAGACGAAGAATTTGAGGAAGAGATGAATATCGTAAGGAGAAAGCAGGTAGAGCTGACTCCTATGGTGGCTGAGGAAGCCATACTCCAGATGGAAATGCTTGGTCACGATTTCTTCGTATTCCTTGACATGGATACGAACGATGTGAGCGTTGTATATAAGAGAAAGGGTAATGCTTACGGACTGATCGAAACTAACAGATAGGTGGTATATTTAAAGCATGACTGACAAGGACTGGAACCCGGATGATCTTCTGGATTTCCACTATGATCATCCGGCTCCAAGACAAGAAGAAAAACACTCCCACGACTTTGATATCTTTGATGAGTTCGACGCCATGGAGCCAAAGAAGGCTTCGCCGCAAACTGTAAAGCCTGCGGAGAAGTCAGGTAGAGGCCTCGATGCATCGTTCGACTCATACGACGAATTCAAGCGCTACGAGAAAGCCAGCCAGCAGAAACAAAGAAAAGAAGTATCTGCGTCCGCAAAGGAACCGAGCGCTGAGAGTTTTGATGCGCTCATTCGCGATTACGCGAATAAATATGATCGCAATCATGAGCGTAAGCCAAAAAGTGAACCGGTGATAGAGCCGGTTATCGAACACAAGGTAGAGCCTAAGTACGAAGCGATGGCTGAGCCTAAGGTCGAAGATAAATATGACGAGTCTATTTTCGCGGAGTATGACAAGGCACACGGGATCACCCACGATCTCGTAGAGGAGACTGAGCAGGATAAACCGATGCCTTCGGTCAAAGAGCTCGAAAAACTCAAGCAGGCATCGAAAGAGGCTCACGAAAGATACAAAAGCAATTACACCAAGGGCCACAACAAGAGAGCAGGCAGGCAGCCTGTTTCAAAAGGCCATAAGTTCCTGACTTTCATCTATATCATCGCGCTTGCGGCGTTCGCAGGCTCAATGACGGTCATGAACGTCTTGCCTTTTGAGATGCTCATCGCTCTTTACGTCGTGTTAGCGCTTATCAGCTTGCTGATACTCGTTCAGACAAGAAGATCAAGCATCAAAACATGGGCCAGGCGGCTTGCGACTTTCCTTGCCGTGATACTCATAGGTGTCTACGGCGTCGGCACCGCATACGCCCTCGGCACATTGTCATTCTTAAGTGAGACTTCGGTCGACAATAGCAAGGCCGTGGCTAATATAACGAAAGAGCCGTTCAACGTGGTCATCACAGGAATGGACGTAAGAGGCAAGATCGGCAAGCAGGGCAGGTCTGACGTAAACATGGTGCTTACCGTCAATCCTGAGACTGCCACCGTGCTCATGACATCCATCCCGAGAGACTACGAAATTTACATGCCTAATTACGACAACGAGATGGACAAGCTGACGCACACCGGATTCTACAGCGTCGACACCACCATCCTCGCTGAAGAGCAGCTTCTGGATATAACGGCTAACTACTATGTAAAGGTCAACTTCTCTACCGTAGAGAAGTTTATCGACGCGATAGGCGGCGTCGATGTGTATTCCGAGTACGAGTTCAATCCTGTCAAGATGAAGGAGTGGACAGTCAAGGAAGGCATGAACCACATGAACGGTAAGCAGGCGCTGGCGTTCGCAAGAGAACGTAAGGCATTTGCTACCGGAGACAATCAGAGGATCAAAAACCAGCAGGCCGTCTTCGAGGCCATGTTCAAGAAGGCCACCAGCAGCCGCACAATGGTATTCAACTACAACAAGATCCTCACCAACCTGAAGCCATACTTCGAGATGAGCTTCAGCTCCAAGGAGATAAGACAGCTTGCCAAGATGCAGCTTGCCAGATTCCCTGATTGGGGCATTTACAAGAACACTATCATCGGAGGCGACGGCAACCTGAACACATACACTGCAGGTTACGCTTACGTAATGACCCAAGACCCAGACAGCATCAACAACGCCAAGGCGCTGATCAACGCGGTGCTAAGCGGGCAGGCAATTGCCAAGGATGATGACGGAGTCGCCTACATACCGGGCGAATAAAACAACAACAACTGAGAGACTATTACTAAGAGGAAGGAAAAGGAATGCTTGACAGCCTAGCGGGAATCTTCATGAGCATCAAGATAACCGATGTTTTAGACATCGCTATTGTTGCATTCCTCCTTTATGAGCTGCTCAACTATCTGAGAGATACAAGAGCCCAGCAGATATTCAGGGGAGTCCTTCTTGTTATCGCGGTATTCGTGCTCTCAGCGGTCCTTGATCTCAGCCTTCTCAACTGGCTGCTCACAAGGCTCATCACCATCGGTCTTATCGCGGTGATAGTGCTGTTCCAGCCTGAGATAAGGCGCGGCCTTGGGCAGCTAGGCCGTAGAGGCTTCTTTACGGGCAGGATCATGGATCTCAGTAAGGAAGAAGCTTATCAGACGGTCAACGTCATTGTTGATGCCGTGGATGAGTTCAGTTCTACCCATACAGGAGCCCTGATGGCGATAGAGCGCGATACCGTGCTCAACGACATCATTGAGACGGGAGTCGTAGTAGACGCGAACATTTCCGTAAGGCTTCTGGGCAACCTGTTCTATGAAGGCTCACCGCTCCACGACGGAGCCGTGATCATCAGAGAGGACAGGATACACGCGGCAAGCTGCGTGCTTCCGCTTACAAGCCGGGCTAATATCGGAAAGAACCTCGGTACAAGGCACAGAGCCGGTGTCGGGCTCAGCGAAGTTTCCGACGCATTCATTATCATCGTATCCGAGGAGACGGGAGCTATCAGTATCGCCCAGAACGGCGTGATGAAGCGCTTCCTCGATCTCAAGACTCTGGAAAAGATGCTCCTGGATATCTACATCGAGCCAGAGCAAAACAAGACATGGTTCTCAAGAATTTTCGGACGCAAGGGAGAGAAACGCAATGACTAAAAGCGGTCGTAAGATCTTTAATATGGTGATCGCTATTCTCGTTGCAATCGCAGCCTGGGTATTTGTAGTCTACAACTACGACCCTATGACCCTCGTGACATATAACGATGTGCCTGTTAACTTTACAGGCGAGAGAGATCTCGCAGAAAGAGGCCTCGCCGTAAGCGCTACAAGCATGGAGACGGTGAATGTGACTCTAAGCCAAAGGAGGATCGACGGCAAGAAGATCTCCGCCGCAGATATCACAGTCAACGCAGATGTCTCGGATTGCGTCGCGGGAGACAATAATGTAACTATCAGAGTCAGCGGCCCTACCGGCACAAGCGTTAATTCTGTCAGCGCTTCCGAGACAGACGTAGATGTTTCTAGAGCTAAGACCGAAATCATGGATATAGATGTCGTGTATAACGCGGAAGCAGAGCTGGAAGAAGACGAAGAGCCTATAGCCTATGATCTCGGAAGTACCAGCGCGGAAGTCAGTTCATCCGCCGAGGTGCTGAGCAAGATCGACAAGGTGGCTGCTGTGCTCGATCGAGAGGATCTTACAGATACGCCGAAGAGCTATACCGTGGATCTTCAGGCACTCGACAGAAATGGAAACGTGTTACCTCACGTTGTGATAGACCCTAAGGAGATATCGCTTGACGCGAGCGAGGGATATATTAAGAAAGTCAATCTTTATCTGACGGTGAAAGACGAATCCGATGACAGCTACGAGAGAAAGTGGGTAGCGCCTGAGACCGTCACCATCAAGGGTACAGAGAGCGTGCTCAATAAGGTGAACAGCATCACCGCTGAGGAAATAGATGTCACCTACAGATATGAAGATGAGGAGATAGAGATCAATTACGATCTTCCTGAGGGCATATATATAGCCGATGAGTCCCTTGACCAGAGGGTAAAACTCACGGTCACTCAGAAGAAAGACGATGAAGATGAATAAGCTTTGATGGCTCCGTATTGAGGATGGAAGCGAGGGATATGATGTATTCGGCCCTTGCCTTTCCGATATCCTTCTGACCCTGCTCATATTGCTGCAGAGTCCTTAAAGGAATGCCGGCGGCCTTTGCCAGTTCACTCTGGCTGAGGCCGTTTTTTATGCGCGCGTTTTTAAGAAGCTCTCCGGTATTGGCGCTGCCTACCGCGGGCCTGCCGGCGATATATGCCTCGACCGCGTTAACGGTATATTTCTTCCCGAAATCGAGCAGCCCAAGACTTCTGCCTTCGGGGCTGATCGTCAAAGGAAGGGAGGCTAGATATTCAGTTCGCTCTGCTGCATGATTAGAAATAAAGTCCTGGCAGGAGAAGTCCCTCAGGATCTCGGAAAACGGGATGCACAGCCTGAACTGTACATCCGCGATGCAGTAAGCGAGATAGTATTCGGCGCTAAGGCTCCGCGTATGCCTGGCGGGAATCCTTTCGTATGCGATGCCGCATCTGTCGAGCACATCATAGGCGAGCTCTGTGCCTGACATTCCCACAATAGTACGTATATCGCCTCTTTCGAAAAGGGCAGAAGTGCCCGAAGCGGCAAAGAGGGCGAGCATATTGGCCGCGTCCATGTGAAGACTGTGGACCGAAAAGTCCAGCATCTTTCCAAGCTTGTCGTCTGCTTCTTCTCTCAGCACTTCATCATAGGCGCGTATCATAACTGCTTATCTCCTCAGCTATCATCCTGTCTACAAACAGGTCTTTCTTGCTTATGTAAGGCCTCAGCGATCTGAGCACCTTGATCTCTTTCGCGTAGGCTTCTGTGTAGTAAATATTGGAAAGGGCAGGCTCGTATCCGGCGAACGATATGCTCTCGAATGCGCGGTTGCTCTTAAGGACGAACTGTCGATTTGAGTCGCCTCCTGTCAGGTAATACCTCATGCTCTGGTAAGACAGCTTTCCGTCGATGAAGTCTTGGGCTATTTTAAAACAGATGTCGTCTGCCCTGTAGCCTATGATGCAGTCTGAGCCCTGGAAATCCACGCTGAAATTCTTGTTTATATATTCCCTTGCTCTGTAGGCGGTGGTGGATGAAAAGTCGAATTCGCGGAAGTTGAACAAAACGGAGAGCCAGTGGAGTGGGGTGTATCTTGAGCTGCAGAGATTGATGACACGTAAGCGGTCGGCACTTATGGTGTAGGCGGACACGAAACCGTTTCTGTCACGCCCGACAGCCCAGGCTGCGGCGCTTCTCGCACTCTCACTGCAATAGAAACCCAGCCCGAAATCGTTGTAGGCATTACCCGAGCCGAATACGGGCTTTCTCACAATATGTTCTGATCCGTGGTATATCTTAATATCCATATATAGTATTATACTCCCACGGGAGTATGAAACGAAAGGATTTTGCAGTTTTGTATTTACCTAGCTCTTTTGGGATGATAAGATTTCGTACGAAAGTAAACCTTCGCGGGGATAATTCCTGCGCACTTAACAAAACAGGAGGTAAAGTTTGAAAATACACAGTAACGACTAATAAATAAGTATGGGGGCATCAAAAGAAAGCCATCGAAAGGTGGCCTGTCAGATAGCATATGCTCAGCAT
>CADAUB010000019.1:0-14561 GCA_902790965.1 uncultured Eubacteriales bacterium
TCCTCGGCCTCAGCATTGCCATCTTCGATGTGGATCTTTTTCTTATGGTCTTCTGCCATTATCCTTTGTCCTCCGTGTTATTTGTATTCCCAGTACCCCGGGTATTGTCGGTATTATCCGTGTTTCCTGTATTATCTGAAATTGCCGCATCGCCCGGGCTGTCTGTGCTGCCCGTTAGCTTGAAGCTCTCGCTCAGATTGTTGGTGAGATATTCCATGATGGACGTTATCTCGTCGTATTTCATTCGTGTCGGCCCTATGACTCCGATCTTGCCGACCAGCTTGCCATCCACATGATACGTCGCGGTGATAAGCGTACAGTCTTTCACGGTGTCGTTCTCGTCGCCGATCGTGACTACGACGCCGTTGTCTCTCGCGAGCATCTTCTGGGTGAACCAGTCCTTTTGCGCGAAGAGCTCCATGAAGTCTCTCGCTCTATCTATGCTCGAGTACTCTGGCAGATCGAAGATGTTTGTCATGCCCTCCATGTACAGATTGACGTTGAGCATGTCTTCGAGGGTCCTGAGGAAGCTCGGCATTACGCTGCCCTGCAGCTGGCTCATCGCCTCTATATCCGATCCGACGTCTTTGATGATCTCGCTCTTGAGTACATCGTCGAGTGTCCTGCCTTTGTAGGTCACTGTCATGTTCTTGCTGAGAAGATCGAGTGAGTCCTGTGTGTATGGCACGTTTATCCTTAGGGTCGTATTGGTTACATTGCCGCTCTCGCCTACTATCATGAGTATGAGTGTGCCTTTGTCTACCGGCAGCAGCCTGATAAAGCTGATCGTCTCTTCGTTGGTCGCCGGTGTCATCGCGAACGATGCCAGGTTGGTGATCTCTGAGAGGAGTTCCGCTGCGTGTCTTATAGTTCTGTCGAACTCGTCACGGCTTGCGGCCAGTCGGTCATTTATCATGCGCTTGTCCTTAGCGCTCAAGTTCTTCTTCTGCATCAGGTTATTTACATAGAGCCTGTATGCCTTGTCTGAAGGGACCCTGCCTGCCGATGTATGTGGATGTGTCAGATACCCCATCTCTTCGAGGTCTGACATCTCGTTTCTTATGGTCGCCGGGCTTACGCCGAGATCATACTTCTTAGCGATCGACCGGGAACCGACCGGCTCGGCGTTTTCTACATAGTCTGTGATTATCGCCTGCAGTATCTGTAATTGTCTTTCGCTCAGATCCATTGCCCGCCTCCTTGATCTTTGGATTTGTTAGCACTCGTCACATCAGAGTGCTAATCGCTACGCATAGTGTACTCGCTCGTTAACCCGATGTCAACAGTTATTTCGCACTATTTTCGTACTATTTTCAGCACTTTCATTTCAATTCTTTGAAGGGGATTTCCGCGTAGTAATTACATGGGTTTCGCTGCCTGGTCTGCTGCTCTATTCACTCTTTCTCAGCATTCTACAAAGCCTGCCCGGAGGGTCACGCACTGCTCGCGTATGTATTTTCGCGGCGATTCACTTGTTCAAGCATACAGCACTCCCATACCACGTATATCTCCATTGCCGATTTGCCACGCTCAGGCATACAGTGCACCCATACAATGTATGGCTTATTCGCCCATCTGCGCGCAAAAGCATACAGCACTCCCACACTACGTATTGCGCGATCCGCGATTTGCCTCACCCAGGCACACAATGCTCCCCTCGTATAGCAAATTCGTCGATCTGCACGGAAAAGCACACAGCGTTGCTACACCACGTGTAGCAAATCTTTCGATCTACCACCGCCTTGCACACAGGCTTGCTACACCACGTGTAGCAAAACTTTCAATCTACCACCGCCTTGCACACGGGTTTGCTACACCACGTGTAGCAAAACAAACGATTCACCGTCTCCTTGCACACAGGCTTGCTACACCACGTGTAGCAAAACAAACGATTCACCGTCTCCTTGCACACGGGCTTGCTATACAAGAAGAACCAACTTTGATTAGTGTAAGTGTGTCGTTTGTCGGTAGGTAATGCCTATGCGGTTTTGAGCGCACACGAGATAGCGTGGCTCATAGCATGTGGTGCTCTCGTGCGCGCCGTATACAACCAAGTCGCTTCGAAAACCCGATTAGCAGAACGACGCATAGTGATAAGGGCACAAAAAACCCTGATCTATTCGATCAGGGATCTGCCTAAAGTATGTGACAGTTACAGTTTCTTCGTATCTTCTACGCCAGACCAAAGGATCCTTCTTATATCCATATAATCTCCATCAATGACATAGAAGATAGTATAGTTTCCAAAATAGAGTCTTCTATATTCTGGTGAGCCTTTGTAGGGATAATATGATTCGTAACAATCTGCGCCAAACGCTCTATTACCTATAAAAGCTAGAACATCATTATAGAATCGTACCGGTGTGTCAATGCTTTCGGATTTTTCAAGAATATACAATGTGATATCGATCATATCCCGAAGAAAGGTCTCGGAAAATCGCACATTATATTTTCTCATTTAATTCATCCTCCAATTTGGTACGGATCTCGTCAGCCGTATAATACTTCATTGATTCCTCGGCGACTTTCATATCCGCTTCCTTTAGACTGGCAGAAACATATTCTTCATAATTAGCATGCTTATCTGCGCGGCCCCTGTACGCCGGAATATCCGTATACGACATGCTTGCAGATATACGGAATGGTATCCCCTGCTCTCTAACGGATTGTTTTAGAAAGATGTTTATTGCCGTGGTCATATTGATCCCCAAAGTTTCAAATAACGTTTCTGCATCTTTCTTAAGAGTTTTATCGATTCTGAGATTCATACTTGTTGTATCGCCCATTACTATCACCTCCAAATTAATTATATGCAAATATCTACACATTGTAAAGATATTTGCATAGATTTTGCCCAGTTAACAATAAAAAACCGGAATAAAAGTTTCTCAACTATATTCCGGCAACACACGTTTGTCATTTATCTTCTATCTCCTTACTCTGTTAGTATCTTCAAATATGTGTCAAGGCTTGTGTTGATATACCTCCCTAACAATCCTTCCATCGCGGAAAGATCATGTTTAACATGATAGGCATCGAATACATTGTAATACGCGGCCCTGTCGGTAAACTTGATGTCGATCGGCGGGTATCCTGCTTTCATCAGTTCCAGATTTACCAGCAGTCTTCCAGTTCGTCCATTGCCATCAATAAATGGATGGATGCCCTCAAACTCAATGTGAAAGCGGGCGAGTTTTGTCACAATGTGATCCTCGCTCTCGGCGTAATCGAGAAGTAGCTGTTCCATTTTAGGCGCGATCAGGTATGGTTGCACGGGTTCGTGCTGAGCACCCATAATGCGAACAGGCACCCTTCTATACACTCCTCTGTCTTCCCTTTTGTCGGCAAGGACAAGATAGTGTATCTGTTTGATTATGCTCTCCGTCAACGGGGCGTTTTCCTTCACGAGCTCTCTGACAAAATCGAATGCCTCTTTGTGACCGACAGCCTCCATGTGATCCTTCAGCGGTTTCTGGTCGATCGTCAGCCCCCGAAGAACGAGATCAGTCTCACGGAGCGTCAGCGTGTTACCCTCAATGGCATTGGAGTTATATGTGTATTCGACAGCGAATTCTTCAGTCAGCCGTTCAAGCTCACCTTCCGTCAGAGGTCTTCTACCATCCAGTTCTGCTTTCTTGCGATCGATCTGAGCGAGCAGACTATCTCTAGATTTGAACCTTCCATCAACAGGCTTTTCAGCATCGACAGGGATCTTCCAGCCGCGCCCTTCCTGATATGCGCCGGGTATCTTGCCCTGAGTGCACAACACTCTTACTCTTCTATCTGATATGCCCCATTTTTCTGCGGCTTCTTTTACTGTCATAAACATATACCGATACCTCACTTCTGAGCTAACCATAGCATTTTATCGGAATAATAGCAAGGTTATCGGAACAATATAATGCCGATTAGCGGAATAATGCAGTATATAAAGGAAGAAGCCCGCTTCCGGGCTTCATATCCTATACATCCACATATACCGTCAGGACTACGATTGCGATTGTGATCTCGGTCTTTCCTTTGCCGTCGAGGTTGATTCCTTCTGGATTGGCGCCTCCGTGGTGCACTTCGGTATCGACGTTGCCCCACCATTCGAGATAGTCTGTGACGACGGAAGGGTCTACGTCTTCAGGATGAGGCGCGTAGATGTCGGCCTTTATGTACGCCTGGGTCTTGCGGTCGGTGATGCCGAATATCTCGGAGATCCCGGCCATGCAGCAATGGTGGATCGCGTCTTTAGTCGCTTTGAGCACTGCGTTATTCTGATCGCCGCCGTGCATATCCACGCCCTGTCCGAATTCGATTAGCAATCTTTTAAATGCCATAATTCGCCTCCTTAATCTTCTTCTGCTGCGTCTCTGCCTCTCGACTCGCCCCATACAAGAGCGTAGATCTGAGGGTCTCTTATAAGATGTTTCCATACGGTCTGCGTAGCTTTGACGAATCGATCATCGAGCTCGGTCTCATCCTCTATCATCGGGCAGAGATATGGCAGATCGTAGTCATTGAATACCATGCTGAGATTCCCGTCCTCGTCTAAGTGAGGGAGTATTGGGAAACTTCTGCACTGTATCGATCTCATGTTGCGCGGGCAATGTGGCGGTGTCTTGCATCTTACGAAATAGACTTTGCCGTCCCATGCATCTGGGAGCTCGAACTCGTCTGTGCTCAGTGTATCCCAGTCGAGCCAATCAGCGTGCCTGTCGTGGATCTTCTCTTCGCCCGGAAGCAGCATGATACCTAGTTCTTCGTCTGCAGCCGCAGCTGTACAGCACACAGCCCCGCATATCGACCCGCAATCAAAAGGAACAGGCGAAACTCTGTCGAGCAGCCTGTATATAGCTCTGTATGTCCTTGCCCTGGTCTTTCCTTTTATCATTTATTTAGCTGATCCTCAGCCGTCCTCTGATTCTTCTAGATGAAGATCTTTCTTTTATCCGGATCGCTGGCCTGTCTGTAAAGCACGAATCTGTGACCGATGGCCTGCACGAATTCAGCGCCGAGCTCTTCGGCGATCTCGTTCGCTGTCTCCTTAGGATCGAGGATCGCTCCGTCCTGGAGCTGCACCTTTACGAGCTCGTGGACTGCCAGAAAATCGTCGATTGCCGAGATGACGGCAGGAGTCACTTCCTCCTTACCTATCATAACGGTCGGCTTGATATCCTGCGCCAGCTTCTTAAGTTCTTTTCTCTGTTTGCCTGTTATCATGTTTATGTTTATCTCCTGATTTGATTTTCTTATCTTATCTATGCGCGGGCCTATTTCTCTATGCGCGGGCCTATTTCTCTTTCAGCCACTTGCGGATATATTCGATCGCGGCATCCTCACCCTCGAACTTGAGGATCCTCAGCATCTCTTCAAGCTCCGCAGCTGTCTCAGGATGGATCATTCTGCCCGTGCTTCCGAACTGCTTTCCTTTTATGTAGTAGTCATACGGATCTGCGTCTGTATACGCGTCGCCCCTGTAAATACGGCTCGCTGCAACGCGGTCGCAGAACATCTCCGCCACGTACTTCTTAGGCATGCGGTTTCCGCCGAATCCGACCTTGCCGTTCTCGTCGAGAGTGTAGTCGATCCAGTATTCGAAGTGGTGCTTGTTGCGGCCCTTGTGGTGGAGCCAGGACATCGAGACGCCCTTGACTTCCCTCTCCTTGTTATTAGGGCTGCGGTTGCCCTGGTAGTAAATGGCGCCGCGCACGAATTCGATAGGCGAATACTTGCTGAGATCGTGCATCAGCCCCTGCCTGTAAAGTCCAATGCGGAAGCAATAGTACCGCACGAGCTGCCTGTGTTGAGTTATCGTTTTGAAATGCTGTATAGGATGCATTTGCGCTCCTTTTCTATGTTTTGTATTTTGCGGAAGATCGTCTGCCCTCGCCTCGGACCGTTGCGCTTACGGATCAGTACTTGTTATGCACCTTTTCGGCGAAGCACATCACGTCCTTTATCTCGATCTTCTTACCGTCGTCCAGTATCGCGGTGCCGCTTATCTTGCCGAACACCTGATGCTGGTCGGAAACTATCACCTTGTAGTCGAGGCACGCTGCTCTGTCGATGACCGGATCGAAGGTCATCTCGAAGCGTCCGTCCGACGAAGTGAACTTCCACTGGCCCATGTAACCTTCCGGCGGGATCACGAATTCCACGTCATCGAGCTTGTGCGCTGTGCCGTTCCAGAAGAGTATGTTCTCGCTGGCCGCACTGGTGTCGCCAAATCCGTAGCCGATGTTCCAGCCGAAGCTGTTGCCCTTCACGTCGCAGTTGCCCGAGCCCCAATACCAGGTGTTGTCGTAAGTCCAGACGCCTCTTCCCCAGTCGAGCGTGCCGAAGTCGGTCGCCGGGTCGAAGCGGTATGTCTTGCCGTCGAACTTAACGTAGCCCGAAGCTCTCATGCAGTTGATCTTCTGATTATAGTAGAAAGCGTGCTTCTCTGGCCACGGCGTCGCGATGACCATCGAATCCATCGGTGGTTGCTCAAGCGTGATGTCTGCGTCGAGTGGCTTGCCGTCCTGGAAGTCCTCGAAGTGGCACTTGATCTGGCGCATGTGGTACTTGGCCTCAAACCTCATCTGAAGTCGCTCGTTCTCGAACTTTGTGGTGCCGTAGGACGAGTCGTCAGGGAGCCTCATGCTGCCCATCGGGAAGACGTTGAGCACGGTCTCGGTGTGTTCGTGAGGGTTATCCGATACGGACTGGAGCCCGATATAACCGTCGTCAGAGATCGTGAACGCTGCCGCGAAGTCTTTGTTCACGACCAGATAATAATCCCATTCCTTGATCCTGAATTTTGGCGCCTTTATGTCCGAGCGGCGGTATTGCTGCACAAGGCTTCTCGACCAGCCCGGCTCTCTGAGTTCTCCGTGCTCATCGAGCAGGAGCTGCGATTTCGTCACTTCGTGGTTTCTCATGTCCGTTACCTCCCCGCATGCGCGAGTTTTCATTAACTGTCACTTTCCCGCTTCCGCGAGTTTGTCGTAATAAATGCGTTCGAGTTTGTCCGCCTCAGCGGTCTTGTTTATTATCTGCTTGATCAGGCAATCCATCTCCGAGCCTTCGGTGTAGTCGGCCGGAGCGAAGTACTTGATCCTGTTCTCCTGTATGAGCTTGTGGACTCTGTCAGTGTTTCCGGTTTCCGGATCGTACACGCCGATCGAGTGGCCGCCATACGAATTGACCAGCTTCATGCACGGGATGTCCGTCTCGCTGTCGCCTATGTACACGAAATTGCGAAACGGTATCCTTATCTTGTCCGGCGGGAAGTAGTCGTTGACCCGGCTGTCGTTAATGTCTAGCACGCCCTTTGAGATCCTGAAGAGGAACTGCGTTTTGTTGGTAAAGTTCACCACCTGCGCGGGCCACACAGCGATCCCGTCGTCGTCATAGAAAAACGAGCTCGCGTAGATCTTTTCGAATTCGCCTGCAATCACCGTGCCCTCGATCATTTCCTTGGAGCCCGATGAGATGATGTAGTGCTCGACTTTGACGCCTCGCTCTTCGCCATAGCGGCGGGTGCGCTCGAACCAGTCCCTGACGCCCTTGTAGAGTTCTACCTTTGCGCCGTAATCCATGAGCATCTCCTTGCGGAATATCTCCTTGCCCCTGGCGCCTTTCAGCATCAGGTACATCCACGCGAGGTTGGAGTCCATTTCGTGCGAATTCGCGAGCTCAATGGTCTCCTTCCAGAACTCGTCCTGGTCTTCATAATTGATCGCCTGAAGATAACCCTGCGCCTGCATGTTGTCGGGCGAGAGCGTTTTATCGAAGTCGTAACATATCGCTAATACGGGTGTCATAGGCATCTTCTCTGCTGTGTTCCGGTCGCGGCTGCTATTTAATAACGCCGGCCTTCTTGGCTTCTTCTAACAGTTTTGGGAAGTCCGACAGCGAAACGTCGACATCGTGCTTCGCTGCGAATGTAAGAAACTCTGTGATCGTGATCTTGCCGTCTGCGAGCACCGCGTCTACTTCCTTCTTCAGTTCTTCGTCAGTCTCGTACTGCTTGATGAGTTCTTCTACAGTTGCCATAATCTCACCTTTCTGTTATCTGTAAATCTCTCTTCTGTGACCAATTTCGATGATTATGATCACAACCTCCGTGTCGTTGATCTCAGCAAGGATCCTATAATCACCTACTCGATATCTCCAATATTGACCTAAAGTGCCTGTCAGTGCCTTGCCATGCTGCCTGGGGTCGGTCGTGTTTAGAAGGTTCTTCTCGATCCATGACTTTAAAAGCTTTCTTGTGGCGGGATCCAGCTTCCTGATCTGCCTGACAGCTTTAGCTTCGTATTTCAGTTCGTAAATCATTGATCTTCCCAGACCTCTTCATGGCCGTATAGTTTCAACTCTCCGGCTTCTTTAAGATTTTCATACTCTCTGAGTATCTGAAGATCATATTCGTTCTCGATACGCTCCAGTGCAGCCATGCGCAGAAATTCTGACACCGTTAGCTGATTGTATCGAGCGAAATTTCTAATCAGGCGCTCATCTTCATCTGACATTCTAAGTGATAGCATAATATGCCACCTCCTTCCGTATTACATTGTAATACGGAACATGATCTATGTCAACGCTTAGCATCTTAGGCGTTCACGTGCGACCTCTGTGGTCAGGGCTTGCGTAATGTGCGGGCGTAAGCCAGTGTCAGTGCTTCCGCAAAGTTCGGGCGTAAGCCAGGGTCTGCTTCAGGGCCGAATCTTTGTCGATCCCCGCGAGCCTCAGCTTGTGCGCATGCGCAAGTATCTCGCCAAAGTCCTCACCGGGCTCGAGACCCGCTTCTATGAGGTCGCGCCCCATCACGTATGGCTTTGCCATCGTCTCTTCGTAGACCCTGAGGCGCTCAAAGAGAAAATCCATGTCGCCTGAAAACGATTCGGTGCCGGCGAACAGCGGCCTGTCTGTTGCCGCAAAATATATGAGATCTTTCGGCGCGACCGCAGCGTCGAACAGCTTGTTTGTCGATTTGAGAGAAGGCTTCGAATACGCCGCGACATTGGGCCTCATATGAAGCGGCACCATATTAAGAACGTACTCGATGACGTCTTTCTCGCCGGTCAGCCTTTTCAGGAAAGTCTCTATAATAGGAAGCCCCTTTATCTCGTGTTCATAGGAGTGCACGCGTCCCTTGACCTCCTCAGTCGTAACCAGCTTTCCGAAGTCGTGAGTGAGGCATAGCAGCATGAAGCTGTACGGCTCGGATGCGTCCTCCCGATACTTTGCCGCTCTGTCGATGACTTCCATCGTGTGTACCCAGACATCTCCCTCCGGATGATAGATCGGGTCCTGAATGAGACCGATAAGTTGCTTCAGTTCCGGGAACCAGACGTCGAGCTGGTCCATCTTCCGAAGCGATTCGAAGAAGATCGAAGGCTTGTCAGCCTTTAGAAGAGCTTTCTTCATCTCGCCCTCGATGCGCTCCCTTGAAAGCGTACTAAGATCTATCGTTTTGCAGATCTCCACGGTCTCTTCAGCGATACCGAACTCGAATCTCGCCGCGAACTGAGCACCACGAAGAACTCTGAGCGGGTCCTCCCCAAACGAATCGTCATCGACATGCCGTATGATGTGGTCCTCCATATCCCTAAGCCCGCCGAAGTGATCGATGATCTCGCCGGTGAGGACGTCCTGCATCAGAGCGTTGATGGTGAAGTCTCTTCTTTTCGCGGCTTTTAGAGTTCCGATGCAAGGATCTACTTCGACCTCGAAATCTCTGTGGCCGGACCCTATGGCGCGCTCTGTACGCGGCATGGCGATGTCTATGTTCTCGCCCTTGAGCGAATAGACACCGAAACTCTTGCCAAACGAAAGCGGCTCACCGACTTTGCCGAGGATGGCGAAGAGCTCGTCTGGCTCGATGCCGTGCACCTCGATGTCCACGTCGCTGCCGTCTGCCGTTACTATTCCGCCTGCTACTTCACGATCAGTCGCATCGCCGCTTTCCGCTTCGCGACCAGACATATTGTGATCTTCCGATACTATAACGCCAGTTGCTTCATGGTCAGTCGCGTCACAGTCTGCCGGCATTATCCCACGGGCTTCCATCAATCGGTCGCGCACAAAACCACCGACATAGAAAGTCCTGCCGCCAGCTTCGTTTACATATTCAGCTATCCGTTCCGCTATATTGTCTGTCATTCTATCCTTCTGATACGTCGAGTGCCCGGAACACCTCGTCTATGTCGGCGCGGATCACGAGCGTCGCTCTTTCGTCTGCCGGAGTCGGCTCCTTGTTGATCACTATGAGATGCGGGCCTGTGAAATAGCCGATCAGCGATGCGGCCGGCTCTACCGCGAGCGACGTACCCGCGACTATCAGGCAATCCGCGCCTGTGATCTCACGCTCAGCTCCTATCATGGTGTACTTGTCGGGAGCTTCGCCGTACAAAACGACTCCCGGCCTTATGATGCCGCCGCACTTATCGCAGCGCGGTATCCCGTCCGTCTCTATAATCTTTTCGAGCGGATAGTCAGTCTCGCAGTCCACGCAGTAATTCTCGTATATGCTACCATGGAGCTCGTACACTCTCTTGTTGCCGGCCTTCTTGTGCAGGCCATCTATGTTCTGGGTCACAATGCCCCTTAGCTTGTCCCTTTTCTCGAGTTCATACAGATATCTATGGACGGCGGCCGGCTCTGCTTCCGGATGCACCATATACTTGCGATGGAAGTCGTAGAACTCCTTTGTATGCAACGCAAAATACACGGCGCTCAGGATCTCCTCCGCCTGCAGCCCGTGATAATCCTTTGAGTAAAGGCCGGTCTCCGACCTGAAATCCGGGATACCGCTTGCGGTGGAGACTCCTGCACCGCCAAAGAAGACGATGCGCCTCGAACGCTCTATTATCTTTTTCAGTTCTGCGATTCTATCGTCCATCGATTTCTCTAAACAAGCGCAATGTCACACGACCTGCCTGAATTTGCAATATGCAAAAAATGCATATTGCTTTTCTTATAACCATGTCAGTTGTATAGGTTTAAGGAATGCCAGATATCTCTACGCTGAATGGTTGTCGCAAATTTTGCGACAACTACATTAAGCCCCCAATGTATCCTGGTCGTATTTGAACAAGACGCAGTTGATCTCGTAAATGTCGTACTCGCCGTTGTCGATGCAGTATTCGACGATCTTGTCGAAGGTGCTGGATGGAGACAGCGCGAGGCCTGCTCGGCTGAGCAGGTCTCTGGTCTCGTCGAGACCGAGCTCGAGCGCTATCGCGAGAGCGAGCGCTGTCTTCTTTGATGGTTTGTAGTCCTTGTTGCTCCTAATTTTGGAGAAGTGCTTCCTGTCTATATTCGCCCTCTTGTACACTTCTGTGTCCTCGAAGCCCTTGCGGTCAATGAGCATGAAGAGATATTCCTGGAAGGTCTTGTCGAGGTGCTTAAGGCGTTCCTCTAACGACATCTTCTCCGTCGGGAACGGCACTGTATTAGCTACATAGTCGCCGGTCTTGCCTTCCGATGGGAAAGACATCTGCGGCTCAGTCGCGCTACCGATCGACTTGCTTTTCTCTAAAATTGAGAAATCAGAAAGTGTAGCCTCTTCATCTGTAACCGGAGTTCCTCGGCCCATAAGATTCGAATCTGCCTCTGAGGATTCGAACGCTTCTGAGTCTTCTTTACTACGCCTTCTAAACAGCGACCTTTTTCTTGCCCGATTCTCTCTTTCCTCTTCGAGACGCCTCCCTCGATCAAGCAGCCTATTTCTCTCATTCGATAATCGCCCACTTTCCAGAGGCCTGCTGAGCGAGTCAGGCTCCATTCTGTTTTCCTGGCGTCTGCTGACTTCGTCACGATACGCAGAGCGCTGCTCTTCCGCCAACAGTATTTCCGGCTCCTCTATATACGACTTGATGTCCGTGAAGAGCCTGCCCGATACCTCAAAGGATTCCTTGTCATAGACTACGAGTAGCACTTCCATCTCGTGAGTCAGCAGGAAATCGCTAATCTCACGAATGGCGATCTTAAGAGCTTCGTCCTTTGGGAAACCGTACGTGCCTGTCGCCATCAGAGGAAAAGCTATCGATTCGCAACCAAGGTCTGCTGCCAGAGCCAGAGATCTGCTATAGCAAAGAGCTACTGTCTCGCGCTCTCCATAACTGCCGCCTCTCCATGCAGGGCCTATAGCGTGGATGATGTACTTCGCATTAAGATCATAGGCCGGAGTGTATGCTACCTGGCCTGGTTTCATCTCGCCGATCTTCTCACGGTCTGCAAGCAAGCAATCCCATCCCGCTGCCTCATAGATGGCCTGATCGACTCCCGGGCCTACTGCAACCTTTGGGTTAGCGGTATTGACGATAGCATCCGCCGAGACATTTATTATGTTGTTCCTTACTATTTGAAGTGCCATATTATTTTGCCTTCTTTGTCTTATTGATGATCAGTGCAATATGTTTGTCACACACACCATAGTCGTTACACAAATGATGATTCTATGCCCCTAATGGGCGTTACTCTTATACTGATCTTATATACATTGTACAACATACCGCGGCCCTCTGCGTATCGGTATTCATCCTGAAGCGTTCTATTATGCTCAGGTGTGCCCGATAGCTTGAGCCGCGGCATCTTAGCGCTATAATCGCACTATCTTCTAGTTTTCTTAGCCTGTCTTCTGGATGGCTTCTGATCCTTTTTCCTCAACTTATAGTCCTCACGCACTTCATCAAGCACGTCTTCCTTGATCGCGCACCCTACCGACATCATGCTCACGGAATCCGAGACTACAGCGAAGTTCTTGGCAATGCCGGCTCCATCGTTATGGAACCTCGCGGCCCTTTCCTCTCTGATGCCGATCCTGCCCGCAGCCTCGACCGCGTCGATATTCGCTCCGAGGAATATGAACTCCCATCCGTATCTCTCCTGCTGGCGAGTTATCATGCGCTTTACATCCTCGTAGCCGTAGATAACGCTCGCGTTCTCCATGCCGTCGGTAGTGATGACGAAGAGCGTCTTCTCAGGCACGTCTTCCTTCCTCGCGTACTTGTGCACGTTGCCGATATGATGGATCGCGCCGCCCACTGCGTCGAGAAGAGCTGTGCAGCCTCTCACATAATAGGTGTTTTCATCCAGCTCCTTCACCTTGTCCACCGGAACTCTATCGTGAACGACTTCCGAGACATGGTCGAAGAGCACTGTTGACCATATGATGTTATCTGCCTCTTTCTTTTGCTTCTCGAGCATGCTGTTGAATCCGCCGATCGTATCGGCCTCGAGCCCTGCCATCGAGCCGCTTCTGTCCATGATGAATACTACTTCTACTCTGTTATTAGTCTTGTTATTGTCCTTGTTGTTATCCTTACTCATTTTGTGCCTCCTTACTGCTCTAATGCTGCCACTTGCATGCGCTGCTCGATGATGTTTGCCATCTATTTGCAGCGGCTATCTATTGCTTACAGTGACATTCTAGAGCTTTGTAAGGGACCAAAGGTCGCATAGCAGGCGACATTTAAAAGGGGCTGTCACACTTTCTTGTGCGACAGCCCCATTTCAGGTATGTGGGTTAACAGGGATCAGGTGAACGCAGATCAGTTATTCTGTAGTTCTTGCATTGTATGTGCACTCACCGTCTGCGAATTTAAGGAGCGCGTTCTGCGGATAGGTATCGTTCAGGATCTCAACATCGAAGCTCCAGCCTTCCAGTCCGCTTCTGCTGAGGATCTGCTCACCTTCTGCTGAGCAGGTGTCTCCGAGTTCGATGACCTTATTCCACTCTGCCGGGTCATCTGCCTTTGCTGCCGCCTCGGTTCCGTCCGAGAGGATCAGGAGGACCATTCTGTTGTTGTCATAGTCTGCCTTGATGCTGGCTGTCATGTCTCTGGCATCCATGCTGTTCAGCATTACAGTCTCAACTTTGTCGACCGCATCAGCCTCGCCCGGCTCAGCCTTGCTGCTGTCCACTGTCATATCTGTCGCTGCGATGCCCATTTTATCTGAATCAAGTCCGCTGAGATCCATAGCTTTGATCTCGCTGAACATTCTGAATGTGTAACCGAAAACCATAACGAGCATCAGAGCCACAACTGTAAATACCGCTACGTTTATAACTCTTTTACTAATCTTCATATCTTTCACGACCTTTCATGAATCTTTAATTTCAGACGGCCATCTGATATCATTATCTGACCGATGGTCATCTTTTACCGGCTTCATAATAACTCTCCGGGAAAGAATGTTGCACAGATAATTGTCAGGTGATGCACAGAAACCGGGCAAATCACCGGTTTTGCCTGACTTTCAGGCCAAAGCAAAGAAAGGGGGTTCTCATATGGCCGCTTCTGAGCTTACCAAGAAAGCGATCAACCAGGCTTTTCTGGATATCCTTGCCGAAAAGCCTCTAGAGAAGATAACTGTAAGAGATATAACTGAGCGATGCGGGATCAACCGCAACACTTTCTACTACCACTACCAGGATATCCCCGCACTTCTTGAGGGCATCCTGTCAGATGAGGCGGATGATTTTGTACTTGAGTATCCGCAGCTCAACTCCATAGATGAGTGCATTGCTGCGGCAATGGAATTCGCCCGCGCCAACAAGCGCGTCATCATGCACATATTCAGTT
>CADAUB010000019.1:14586-41219 GCA_902790965.1 uncultured Eubacteriales bacterium
ATATGCGAGCACGTGATCAGAAAATACTCGGAGACGGTCTTCCCTGACGTGCCTATATCCGAAAGCGACAGGGAGCTCTTCATCAGGTACCACAAGTGCACATGTTTCGGGCTGATCATCGACTGGCTGCAGTGCGGCATGAGCGAAGAGTACGTTCAGGATATGAACAGGATATGCCAGCTCAAGAGAGGGTCAGCGGAGCTGATAATACAGAACGCTCTGGCTACCGGGAATGCGCCGGATAACGCCGGATAAATGGGGCTGCCACACTTTTATTGTGCGACAGCCCCCTATACTTCATCTCCTTTTCCATAGCCTGAAGCCGCGGCAAGTCGGATCAGAGGCTGATAGTTGAGTGGAAATGCTCCGCACTACCTGATCCACTCAACTCAAAGGCCGCGGCGAGCAGGATCAGGGGCTGATAGTTGAGTGGAAATGCTCCGCACTACCTGATCCACTCAACTCCAAGGCCGCGGCGAGCAGGATCAGGGGCTGATAGTTGAGTGGAAATGCTCTGCACTGCCTGATCCACTCAACTCCAAGGCCGCGGCGAGCAGGATCAGGGGCTGATAGTTGAGTGGAAATGCTCCGCACTACCTGATCCACTCAACTACAAGGCCGTGGCGAGTCGTTACAAAAAAAGTTAGGTACGTGCGACTCTGATTTGTCTTTTCGTACCTAACTTATGTACCTTGTCTAGCTGATTAGATCGTATACACGTAATCCGCTTTTCTTGGGGCTGGGTCGGCGGCCTCTTTTGCGGCGTATCCGAGCACCAGGTGGCCGATGCCTTCATAATTTCCTTCGATGCCGAGCTTCTTCAGCAGTTCCTTGCCATACTCGCTCTCAAACTCTTCCTTAGCGCGGTGGATCCAGCAGCTGGATACGCCAAGGTCGGCCGCCGCGTTCATCAGGTTGCCCATTACCAGGCTTCCGTCATAAATGTAAGTTGGCACATCCTTGTTGGCGAGTACTATAAGGAGATCTTGCGCGCCATAGAACGGGTCAAAGTCCACGCCCATGATCTCAGCATTCATCTTCGACAGCTTGTCGCGCACTTCCTGATCCTGCACCACGATGATGATCGGCGACTGCTTTCCCATTCCTGTAGCAGCGTATGTGCCGGCTTCAACGATAGCATCGATCTTTTTCGCCTCTACTCTTTCCGGTTTGTAGGCGCGGCAGCTGCGGCGTGTCTTAAGTGTTTTCAATGTTTCCATAATTTCCTCCTCGTATTATTGTGTTGTATTTCAGGAGGTTGAACTCTTTTTACATAAAAAGTGAGCAACACCCCCTTTTCTTGTATAATGGTAATCGCCAAACAACCTCTACACGAGAAAGGATTTATTGCTCATGGCCATTATACAATTACTTATCGATGAAATCTATTACCTTCACACACAAATCGCATGGCTGATGACTTTCATCGCCAAATATATCCCTCTGAAACAGTTCAAGCCTGAAGACTCAAAGTCCCCTGACTACCAGAAGTTCAAGACTGACATTCTCCCTAAGTTCCAGTACCATCAGAACAGCTGGACCTGGGAAGGGCTCTTAGATTACTATCGCCAGCGCTACGGCAAGATCATCAAGCCGGTAAAACACCGCAGTGAATGCAACATACCCGAGGGCTGTATCTGTCCCGAATGTGGCGCCCCTCATGATTATCTCTACCGCAACAACGGCAAAGGCGGTCAGCTTCAGTGCAAGGTTTGCAGCACTCTCTTCACACCATCAAAGAACCGATTCAGCAAGCAATACACTCTGCGCTGTCCGTACTGCGGCCGCGCTCTTTCAAGGATCAAGACCCGCAAGGACTTCACCATCTACAAGTGTGTGAACGAGCATTGCTCATATTATCTCGACAATCTCAGCAACCTCAGCGATGACGAAAAGCATGATGAGCAGAAGCGCTCCGAATTCAAGCTCCACTACATCTACCGCGAATTCACCGAAGACTTCTTTGCGCTGGATCTCGATTCGCTGCCGAAGAACGCGTCTTCATTCAGGTTCGATAAGTTCTCCATGAAGGTAGTCACGCTGTGTCTCACATACCACATCAACTACCAGATCTCTCTCCGGCGTACCAAAGACATTCTGTGGGACATCCACGGCATCAGGATCTCGCACCAGCAGATCGCCAATTACTGCAAGACGGCTGCCATGCTCGTAAAACCGTTCGTGGATCACTATGACTACAAACCTTCAGGTGATCTTGCCGCCGATGAGACCTACATCAAGGTCAAGGGAGTCAAAGGCTATGTCTGGCTCATCATGGATGCTGTTAAGCGTTCGATCCTTGGTTACCGTTGCTCGGATAACCGGGGCGTTGGTGCCTGCATCCTCACCATGCGGCAGGCCTTGAAGCACTTCCGGGATAAACTCCCCGAAGGTTTCAGATTCATTGCTGACGGCTACAGTGCCTATCCTCTTGCTGCCATGCAATTCGATCTCAAATATGGCGAGAATTTCCGGTTCGACATCACTCAGGTCATCGGCCTTACCAACGACGATGAAGTCTCTGCTGAGTTCAGGCCTTTCAAGCAATTGATAGAGAGACTCAACCGCACGTTCAAGGCTTCTTACCGCAAGACCTGCGGCTATGACAGTTACGAGAATGCCAACCTCGATCTTGCGCTCTGGGTCGCTTACTACAACTTCCTCAGACCGCATCACTACTTCGGACGCAAAGTCCTGAATCCTGTGCCTGCACTCGAGTGCGTGCAGCGGATGCCTGACAAGTGGCAGCAGCTCATGCTCCTCGGTCAGAGGCAGATCATCAAACTTCAGTCTGAAATCCCAGCCTGAACGAAGCGATCAACTAACGCATCTCCATCAGCGACGTCCTGCTTAATGGCAAACACGCAGATGAGACGGACCGCGTCAAGGGCCGCGCAAGCGGTGCATTTCACCCTTGATGCCGGCCGGTGAATCTGCTAAACTCCTGCCCGCAGGACGCGTCTTTACGCGCTTTTACACGGCTTCAGTCTTAAATTCAGCCTCTATTTCTGTGTTTCAAAGTTCAATATTTGTTGTTTTCAAGGTTCTGTTGCGACTGGCGTATGCCTGTCGCTGTTTTCATAGATCAGTTGACACTATCCGATAGATCCCGCCGTGGCCGTGGGTTTATATGGTTTCAGACACTTTGTGGTCATTTCCCTATAACTTTTCATTCAGGCTGAACTGTGCCCTATTTCCCTATTTACATGGTTTTAATCCTTCTGGGATGAATTCCATATAACTCTATCGACAAAGTCATTCTGTCGTTTGGCCATGGATCATGTGGATAACCGCAGAGCCATGGAAAAGCCTATTGAAGAGAGCCATGTAACTGTCAAATCTCTTCAACAGCCTTTTTCACAGCTCTAAACTATGAGGAGCGGTTACCCACACGATCCACAGCCACTGCTGCTATCATCGGGTCAATGAAGATATATGATTGTATCTATTTCTTAGCTCTCCAGGGTCTGCTTTTTCGTAGTCGCAGCTGTGGAGGCTGTGGGCAATCACAAATGAATAATCAACTTAAAAAGCATATCATCATTCCCTTGTTGCATGGCTGTGGATAAGTGGGTGGGCGGAGATTTATGGACTGCCGTCCATGCACTTATCCATGGCCATGATGTGATTGTCCATAACTCCACAGCTGAAGAATGTACGGAGCCAACGGTCCCGCTCATGGATCGACTCATTTGATCTGATAATTCGCAGTTCTCCCCATTGATAGGCGACCGTTTTTTGACATTGAAAATTGGGGTGGAAAAATTGTTGAAATTAGGGATTATTATGTCGAAATTAGGGAGTGAATTGTTCGACTTTTTTTCATAAAAACTGTAGCATTTTACTATGAAAAACTACCTGTTGAATGAAGTAAAGTTAATACTGGAAGATTCCAAGCTTAGGGAAAAGAGACTGGCTGCTCAGATCAGTAGTTTATCCACGTATGAAGGCTGGCATCTAGAGAGAATTCGAACTTTGAAATCTGGTGTTTCATATTATATTGCTACAATATCCGGAAAGCCTGGGAAAAGGTATCTTGGGAATGACCGCCATCCTGATGTGATCAATGTAAAAAGGCTCCAGTATGCCAAGGAGGCCGCAGATGTTCTATGTAAAAACATCCAGTTACTGGAGATGCTCACGGATAATTACACCGATACCGACTATGCCACCATTAACAGCAAGCTACCCGTAACCTACCGGACGGACATATCTAAAGGTCCATCCGACACAATAAAAGCAAGTTTTCCTGAAGAAGCGATAAAGTGGAAAGAATCTCTTGAGCAAGAGAAAGCTAAACACCCGCCTTACAAGCCAGAGCAACTAAAGCATCCTGCACTGGATGGAACGATGATGAGATCTAAATCAGAAGTGATCATTGCTAATATTATGATCATGGCGGGTATACCTTTTGTATATGAGGTGCCAATGTTCATCGATGGACAGATGTTGCTTCCTGATTTTAGGATACTATCTCTTATAGATTTGAAAACAGTAATAATAATCGAGCATCAGGGGATGGTATTTGTGGATGATTATGCGGACAAGTTTATTCGCTCACTAAAACTGTATCTAAAGTCAGAGTGGACACCTAACAACAATCTCTTCTTCACCTTTGACAATGCAAAAGAAACACTAGATGTGCGGCAAGTGATGAGCGTTTTGAGAAAGCATATTAGCCCTGATCTGTAATGGACTAAGGCGGGGTCTCATCGGTAATGTGGGTTTGCCTCGCTATACGCCTAATATGCTTCATAGGAGATTGGGACCATATAGCTGAGTGAATCAGTTCTATTAACAGGGCTGACCACTCAGCTTTTATATTGCTCATTTACAGCATATATTTGAGTTATATGGTTTCAGGTGATACGAGGCATTTTCCATATAACCAGCCCCTCTTGATAGATCTCACTGCGGCGTTTGAGTTATATGGTTTCGACCTCTAAAGAGCGGTTTCCATATAACTGTCTTTGCCTCTACACGCCTGCTGTAGACTTGGGTTTATATGGTTTCGGCCTCTATAGGGCGTTTTCCATATAACTGTCTTTGCCCCTACACGCCTGCCGTGGACTTGGGTTTATATGGTTTCGGCCTCTATAGGGCGTTTTCCATATAACTTCGAAGAAATACGTCCGGAGTCTGTTATATGAAAAACGGATCCCCGTGATGAGGATCCGCTTGATTTATAGTGATGCTGTTTATCGGAGGAGCTATGCCTCCGGAGATCAAGCATCTCGACATTACGGCAATGCCGTAAGATCCGTAGAGATGCTTACATCATGCCCATTCCGCCGGCGCCGCCCTGTGGCATTGCTGGTTCTGGCTCTTTGATCTGTGTGATGCCTGCCTCTGTTGTCAGGAGCATTCCTGCAACGGAGCCTGCGTTCTGAAGTGCTGATCTTGTGACCTTGACTGGATCTACGATACCGGCCTTGATCATGTCTTCGTACTTCTCAACAGCAGCGTTGAATCCAACGTCGCCCTTCTGCTCTTTTACCTTGGCAACTACTACAGCGCCGTCGAATCCGGCGTTCTCAGCGATCTGTCTTACAGGTTCCTCGAGAGCTCTCTCGACGATCTTAGCGCCTGTCTTCATGTCGCCTTCCTGCTTGTCTGCGTAAGCCTTTACGGCCTCGATAGCACGGATCAGGGATACGCCGCCGCCAGCTACGATACCCTCTTCAACAGCAGCCTTTGTAGCGTTGAGTGCGTCTTCGAGTCTGAGCTTCTTCTCTTTGAGCTCTGTCTCGGAAGCAGCGCCTGCGTTGATGACTGCAACACCGCCGCTGAGCTTGGCGAGTCTTTCCTGAAGCTTTTCTCTATCGAAATCGGATGTTGTCTCTTCGAGTGTTGCCTTGATCTGAGCAACTCTTGCAGCGAGCTCGTCCTTGGAGCCGGCTCCGCCTACGATAACTGTGTTGTCCTTGTTGACCTTGACTGTCTCAGCCTGGCCGAGCATGTCGATTGTAGCCTCTTTGAGCTCATAACCGAGTTCCTCGGAGATGACTACGCCGCCTGTAAGAACAGCGATATCTTCCATCATTGCTTTACGTCTGTCGCCGAATCCAGGAGCCTTGACAGCTACTACGTCGAGTGTGCCTCTCAGTTTGTTGAGTACGAGTGTAGCGAGTGCTTCGCCGTCTACGTCCTCAGCGATGATGAGGAGGCTTCTGCCAGCCTTCATGATGCCCTCGAGCAGTGGGATGATATCCTGGATGTTGCTGAGTTTCTTATCTGTGAGAAGGATGTAAGGCTTGCTCATTACAGCCTCCATCTTTTCGTTGTTTGCCATGTATGGGGAGAGGTATCCTCTGTCGAACTGCATACCCTCAACTACCTCGAGTGTAGTTCCGAGAGTCTTGGATTCCTCTACTGTGATGACTCCGTCCTTGCCGACTTTTTCCATAGCCTCGGCGATCATCTCACCGATCTCTTTGTCGTTTGCGGAAACGGAAGCTACCTGAGCGATAGCTGCCTTGTCGTCTACCTGCTTAGCTGCGCCCTTGAGATACTCTACTGCAGCGTCTACAGCACCGGAGATACCTCTCTTGAGTACCATTGGGTTAGCGCCTGCTGTTACGTTCTTGAAGCCCTCTCTGATGATGGCCTGAGCGAGCAGTGTAGCTGTTGTTGTACCGTCGCCGGCAACGTCATTTGTCTTAGTGGCAACTTCTCTTACGAGGGAAGCTCCCATGTTCTCGACCTGATCTTCGAGGTCGATCTCTCTTGCGATGCTGACACCGTCATTTGTGATGAGCGGTGAGCCGTATGTTCTCTCGATGAGAACGTTTCTACCCTTAGGACCGAGTGTGATCTTTACTGTATCTGCAAGCTTGTCTACGCCGGCGAGCAGCTTTCTTCTTGATTCCTCGCCGTAAAATAATTCTTTAGCCATTTGATTCCTCCTAGTATCTATATCCCGTTTCTATTATTTCTCAATAGTCGCGAGGATGTCTCTCTGATTGATGATAGTGTACTCTACACCTTTATATTTAAGATCATTTCCGCCGTATCTCGAGAAGACTACGATATCGCCTACCTTGAGCTCCATTGGCTCTTCTTCTGTTCCAGGGCCTACAGCGAGAACTTCTGCCTGCTGTGGCTTTTCCTTAGCAGTGCCGCTGAGCAACAGACCTGCTTCGGTCTTCTCCTCGGCTTCCATCTTCTTGATAACTACTCTTGCTCCGAGTGGCTTGATTCCGATACTCATTTTTTGCCTCCTGATATTTATGCTTGTTAGCACTCTCAACAACCGAGTGCCAATCACCAAAACATATTGTACTCAGCGTGCTGATGCATGTCAACACCGAAATATGAAGAAAATGTAAAGACTTTAGCCTCTGTCCCTATAGTAGTAGAAAAGGTATTGCTGTGCGTAGCCGGCGAGCTCTCCGAATCTCTCATCCGCGAATCTCTGCATGCCCTTTACGTCCTTCTCGTCGAAGCCGTACATGTCGTTCATGATGTGCTTCACCCATGTATCAATTGGGAAAGCCGCGACTTGGTGAAGTCCAAACAGCATGATGCAATCCGCTACCTTTGGGCCGATGCCGCAGAAGCTGAGAAGCCCTTCTCTGGTGCTTGGCGGGCCGTCGTTCAAATACTGCTTCGAGCTCTCGATTATATATCTGCTTCGGTAGCCGAGCCTCAGTTTCGCGAGGTCATCTTCCTTTGCGGAAGCTAATGCCTCCGGGCTTGGGAATGCCGCGAAGTCGTCATTGATGCGCTCGCCGTAACTGTCACAAAGAGCTTCGATGTTCTTTCGTATGCGCGGTATGTTGTTGTTCTGGGAGATTATGAACGAGATGATGGTCTCGTAGAGATCCTGATTGAGGATGCGTATGCCGTAACCGTAATCGGTCGCGGCCTTGATGCGTGGCTCGCTGCTTACAAGAGCCGATTTGATCTCCCCGTAGTCTGTATCCAGGTCGAAGTAGTGCCTCCAGAAATCTTCATCTCCGCCTGTCGCGTCTATTGTAAAAACGCCGGAATCATAAGAGACGCTGGCAGACTTATCGCCTGCAGCGCCTCTATACCCTTCCCCATATGGACGCCATCTGAATACCTGGCCGCACTCAAAGATGTGCGTAAGGTCAGCGTCCTTTACATTCTCAATTATTACTCTGCTCATCAACTCCCGGGGATTATTCCTCTTCCTTTGTGAGGCTTCCCTTCTGGGATCTTGTGCGGCTGTAAAGCGCGAGCAGTATAGTTCCGATAACGCCTGTTGATACCGCGTTGGAGATAGCGGCAACGAGGCCCTGTGTGAATACAAGATTAGCCGGCTCTGAATATATAACTATATCGAGCACAGGAGCGATCACTATCCATGCGATAGCGTTCGCAATGAGCTGCATTACGTTGAAGTAGATGATGTCGTTAGCGCCGAAGATGCCCTGATCGACTTTCAGCCTGCGATATGTAAGGCCTACGATGCATCCGGAAATGCCGCTGGCTACTACCCAGCTCCACCATACCGAGCCATACTGGACGGAGTCAGAGAGAGCATGACCGATGAACTGGATAAGGAATCCGGCGATAGGCCCAAAGAGCGCAGCGAAGAATCCGCCTACGCCATAAGCAGTCTGGATCTCTGTCTCAGGAATGCCTGTAGGCACCTTGAGATACATGAACATTACTGTGAAAAGCGCAGCGCCAAGGCCTGTAGCTACGATGGTTCTTGTCTTGAACTCAAACAGTTTCTTCTTTTCCATTTTGTCCTCCACATTGATTAGTTAGTTAGATATTTTCGTAAAGGTGACCTTCCACTCAGGTCCATACCCAATATTATACTGTTTCGCGAAGCTACCCTGGCTCACGGCGAGCGCCACCTTGGTCAGCTCGTTGTTATATGCAAGCGGCTCACCCTTGTCCACAAAGCCAAAGCTCTGGTGGAACAATACGCTGTCTTCGAAGACTTTCTCTCCGTTATGCTCTATAGTGAGAAACGCTTTGTCGCCGTAGGCGAAGCCGGCCTTCTTGAAATCCGCCGTAGGGATGTTGGTCCAGAGATTTCCGAAATTCGGATCGTCGATCTCGAAGATGCCCTTGACTACGCCATCTCCGATCTCAGGCTCTGCCATATCGTGCATAACTATCTCATCTACAGGGTATTCAGGACCTACGCCCTCGAAGTCGATTATACCACTTCCGAGCCTAGCAGCGGTATACCCAAACAGGTCTCTTCCGTGGAATACAGCAACTTCCTCGTCTCCGCCTACCCGGAGGCGGTTGACGCTCTCATCGATCTGCCTTACAGCCTTGATGCCGATCAGCTTCTTTACATGTGTGAGGCTGCCGTTATCTGGTGTTACCACGTAGTGACCGGATTCCGTAAGAGCGACGCATGCCCTTCTGTCGGTGCCAACGCCAGGGTCTACAACGGATACGTAGATAGTTCCCTTAGGCCAGAAAGGCAGGCTCTGATAAAGCCTGTAGCTGGCGCTCCAAGTATCGAACTGAGGAAGCTCGTGAGTGCCGTCCATTATCTCGAGCTCGCGGTCTACTGTCTTGACCACGCCGTACATGGAGCTTACAGCTCCTTCCAAATATGTAAAATCTGTCTGAAATACGAGTATAGGTTTCATTTCGTCTCCTTATTTTATGAACGGGTTCCAGAAGCGCGAGCCTCCGTTTACGAAGAAGGTCATCGCGAGTGACCCGAGAAGTACCAGTAGTCCGATCGCGATCGCTATGAAGTCGTTTCTCTTGAGAGGCTCGGCCACGTACCACGTGCGCTTCTTGTGCTTGCCGAAGCTTCGAAGATCCATCGCGTTGCTTATGAGGTCTATCCTCTCGAGGGTCGAGAGTATGAGAGGCACCATCACCGCCACTACATTCTTCACTCTCTGCCCGAATTTCTCCTTCTTCGAGAAGTCGAGTCCCCTGCTCTGCTGCGCGAGCGCAATATCATTGTATTCCCTTATGATGTCCGGGAAATACCTGAGAGTTAGTGACAGAGCGTAGGTGGCTTTATAGCTGACTCCGGCGCGGTTGAGTGACGCCGCGAACTCGCTCGGGTTGGTGGTGAGCAGGAACAGCATCCCCATAGGCACCATCGAAGCGTACTTCATTATCTTGGTTATCTGGTAGAGCAGCTGTTCTTCCGTTACGGTGTATCTGTTGCTAAATCTGAAGAGTTCGTGCGTGGTGCCGTATATCTCTGTGCCGTACGCAGGGCTGAAGAGGTATGTAAGTACGAAGTTTAGCGCCAGGAAGATCGCCACGTATATAAGCATCAGCCTTATCTGTCTGAACTTCAGCTTGGACATCCAGAAGAATATGCACGAGAGCACAGTCACAAACAGTATGTATCTGATGTCGTACGAGAACATCACCGAGAAAGTCATGCAGATGAAGCATATGAGCTTGGTGAGTCCTGAGAGCCTGAATATGACGTTGTCGCGCTCGATGTAGTCGAAAAGCTTAGTCTTCACGCCTGACCACCTCCCTCTCGTATGTGATGAAGTGATCAACGAAGCCTTCAGGGTCGTCCGCTCCGATCTTAAGAGCGAGATCGTATAGTGATGTGAGCTTGAGGCTCGCCTTTGAAGCTATCTCTTCGTTAGTCAATATGCTGACCGCGGTCGAATCGCCAATTATCTGGCCGTCGTGGATAACTATGGCGTGAGGAGTGTACTCGAGCATCAGGTGCATGTCGTGGGTGATCATTATGATGGTCACACCCTTGTCGTTGAGGCTCTTGAGGAACTCCATTATGTCGGTGTAGTGCCTGTAATCCTGGCCGGCGGTCGGCTCATCAAGGATGAGTATCTGAGGATCGAGTACCAGCATCGACGCTATGGTGACCCTCTTCTTTTGTCCGAAGCTAAGCGCCGAGACGGGCCACTTCTTGAAAGGATAGAGCCCGCAGACTCTAAGCGCCTGATTGACTCTCTCCTCTATCTGTTCCTGCGGCACACCGCGGATAGTGAGGCCAAGCGCTACTTCATCGTATATCATCGGCTTGGAGATCATCTGATTTGGGTTTTGCATCACGTAGCCGAATCTCTCGCCACGCTCCTTGATGGTCCAATCCTTTATGTTCTCGCCGTAATACTTGATGCAGCCTTTGTCCTCGTGGACGAATCCGCATATTACCTTGGCGAGGGTGCTCTTGCCGGCTCCGTTTGTGCCGACTATGCTTACCATCTCGCCCTCATGTATCTTGAAGTTTATGTTCTGGAGGATCTTTCGCCTGGATGTGTACTGGAAATCCATATCCTCGGCTTCGAGAATAACAGGCCTTTCCTCCTCTATCTCTCTGTCTATCTTTTGGGCGGCCCATTTGAGGAGAGGCTCCTTGACCGCGTCTATGTCGAGGGTCTCGAGCCTGCCGGCGTGTATATCCGGTGTCACGTCTATGCCCGCGTATTTCATCGCCGTAACATAGAGAGGCTCTCTTATGCCAAGCCCAGGGAGCACTCCTGATGCCATCATCTCATCGGGAGTCATGTCCGCCACTATGCGGCCCTCGGAAATAACGATTATGCGGTCGACGTCCCTGTAGAGCACGTCTTCGAGCCTGTGCTCGATTATTATCACTGTCTTTTCGTACTGACGCCATACGTCGTCTATGAGGGCGATGGCTGTCTTGCCCGTCGCAGGGTCGAGATTGGCGAGTGGCTCGTCGAAGAGCAGTATATCCACATCGTCTACCATTACGCCCGCAAAGGATACCCTCTGCTTTTGTCCGCCAGAGAGCTCATGCGGTGACGACTTGAGATGCCCTCCCATATCTACTATATCCGCGACGCGCTTTACGGTCTCTCTCATCTCGTCTACGGGGACGAGATCGTTCTCGAGAGCAAAAGCTATGTCTTCTCCCACCGAGAGGCCCACAAACTGCCCGTCTGAATCCTGTAGCACTGTACCGACGTGCTTTGACAGGCTGAAGATATCGCAGTTTTTGGTCTCTTCGCCGCACACTTTAAGGCTGCCGCTTATCTCGCCTTTGAGGGAGAACGGAATGAGGCCGTTTATGCAGTGGCCTATGGTACTTTTGCCGCTTCCCGAAGGCCCGACGATCACCACCTTTTCTCCGCGGTTTATCGTAAGATCGATGTCATACAGCGTAGGCTCCATCTGGGCGAAATATTTGAAACCGAAGTTTTTGAACTCAATTACAGGGCTCTTATCCATATCTAGTGAAGTCTCCTTGCGCGCATCTCCTCACGGCTTCCGACTATATCCCTAATTCTTACGTTGACGCTTTCTATAGTGAAGGCGGTCATGGATGAAAGCGCATCGAATACGTCCTTTTGAAGGCCGATGCATTTATCCACTGACTCGGGGTCGCGAACCGCCATCACGTCTATCGTCACGCTCATGTTCTGCTGCTTGCCGTTGTTCATCCTGTCTACAACGACTATGTGGCTGTCGTATTTCTCGGCGGCTATCCTGATGATGTCCCTTATTACCTGCTCGCTTATCGTAAAACTGCCGAAATAACTGAATGTAGGCCTCACGACAGTCCTGTCATCCGGGTCTTCATCTTCAGTCTTTTTATCATCCTGGACAGCGTTTCCTCTGGCCATGTTGATGAAGCTCTTTATAGGGTCCATGAAGTAGCCCGCGAAGTCCCTGCGAAGCTGGCCGACCGGCGCCGGTATGACATGTTCGCCTTCGTCCTGTCTGAAGTGCTTCGCTATCTCGCGCTCTTCCGGTGTAGTGACATCCTCTATGTATATGCGCTCTTCGATCGGCCCTATACCGAGCTGATCCGCTACTAAGTCTGTCATTCGGTCTGATGTACCGATTATCATGAGGGTGGCAGGATCGTATTCGGCTATAGCGGCTTTTACCGATTCGCGGTGGTCATCGTAGTTGAACAAGGCTGTTCTCATGGCAGCAGCTTTGGATGCACATTTCTTGGCTGAGGTGCCGGCGACGATCTGGCCTTTATATATGAGAAGGCCGTCGTCAATGATCGCATCAAAGCCACGCCTCTGCGCGAGCGCAGTGGCTTGGAAGCTTTTTCCTGTTCCGCTTTTCCCTGTAAATGAGACTACTTTCATGTGCAAATATTTGTTTACATTCTCTAATTCAGGTGCTATACTTCGCTTGTAGATATTACTTTAAGAAGGAGGAAATATAATGGCTTATAAGATCAGTGATGAGTGCATCGGTTGTGGTGCTTGCATGGAAGGCTGCCCAGTTCAGGCAATCAGCGAAGGCACACCTTACGTTATCGACGAGAGCGCTTGCATCGACTGCGGTGCTTGCGAGGCTAACTGCCCAGTTGGCGCTCCATCCGAGGCGTAATCAGTAAACAAACCAATCATCTAAAATCCCGTAGCAAAGCTACGGGATTTTGTTTTACGTCGATTTGACGCTGCTGGCTATTCTTCCTCCTCGCTCTTGCTCTTGATCATGAACGACAGAGCGTGCAGGCTGTCCGAAAGATGCACTGACTCGAGCGCGATATCATCCGGCACATCAAGATCGATAGGGGCGAAGTTCCATATGCCCTTTACTCCGCCACGTATAAGCGAATCAGCTACCTCCTGAGCATTATCTCTGGTTACGCAGATAATACCGATATCGACTGCGTTATCTCTGACGTAGTCTTCGAGGAGATTTCCGTCCATTATCTTTACATCGTTTATTTCCTTGCCGATGACTTCAGGGTCTTTGTCGAAAAGCCCTATGATGTTGAAGCCAATCTTGTAATAATACGTGTAATTTGTGATGGCCTGGCCGAGATTACCGACGCCTACAACAACAGTGCGGTATTCTCTGTCGAGTCCGAGGATCTTGTTGATCTCCTTGTAGAGTTTGTCTACTTCGTATCCGTAGCCTTGCTGCCCGAATTCACCAAAAGTATTGAGATCTTGTCTGATCTGAGAAGCGGTATATCCGATAAGCTCACTCAGCTCACCAGACGAGATCTTTTTAATGCCTTTGACCTGGAGTTGCCCGAGGTATCTTCTGTAGCGAGGCAGACGGCGTATTATTGCATTTGAAACTTTTGCTCTGCTCATGAATGCTCACCCGCCTCTTCTTGCTTACTTATTCTCTTCGATATATTTTACGATGTCTCCGACTTTTGTGAAGTTTTCAGCTACTTCGTCAGGAATCTCGATTCCGTATTCTTCTTCTACGCCGAGGATGATCTCTACAGCGTCAAGCGAATCTGCTTCGAGGTCCTTCATGAAGTCTGTATCCATAGTAACTGCTGACTCATCAACGTCGAGCTGTTCAACTATCAATGCTCTTACTTTTTCAAAAACCATAATAATGATCTCCTTTTCTTGATTCAGTTATATCATTATACACTCGCTGCAACTTGTCTTTCAATATAACTTGTATGAAATTTCACAAAGTTGTTCAAGTTTTTCACAATGTAAACCTGTCCCTACTGCTGTAGTTCCATCCACTCATCATAAAGCGCATTGACTTCGGCTTCAAGCTCTGCCAGTTCTTCCGACTTCGCCCTCATCCATTCCGGATCGACGGAGTTTTCAGGAAGCATCATCTCATCTTGAAGATCAGTGATCGCGGCCTCGAGCTCGTGGATCCTGGACTCTGTTTCATCTGCCCTTCTGGCCCTTCGTCTGTCCTCGGCTTCCTGCTGCTTCTTCGCTTTTCGCTCCGCCTCAGAGCTTCTGAGCATCTCCGCGAACTCCTCCGCGCTGTCTGCTTTATCCGGTGCGTCCGAAGGCTCTTTGCCCGCGGTCTTCTCAAGGTAGTAATCGAACTTGCCTTTGTATTCCACCAGGCCGTCTTCGGTCAGTTCAAGGATCCTGTCAGGGATGATGTTCAGTAGGTATCTGTCGTGTGAGACTATGATGAGGGTGCCCTTGAATTCGAGGAGGGCTTCCTCGACTATCTCCTTAGACTCTATATCGAGGTGGTTGGTAGGCTCGTCGAGCACCAGCGTGTTGGCTCCTGAGAGCATCAGTTTGAGAAGCGACAGCTTGGCCTTTTCACCGCCTGAAAGATCTCTCACCTGCTTGAAGACATCATCGCCTTTGAAGAGGAATCTGCCGAGGAGCGACCTCATCTCTGTGTCGGTGTAGAGTCTGTAAGCGTTTTTCATCTCACCAAGCACCGTCTCGTTTTCGTCGAGCAGAAGCTGGCCCTGGTCGTAATAACCGAAGTTGACGTTGTAGCCTGTCCTGAGATATCCCTCGTCGGCTGTCTCGAGCCCTATGAGTATCCTGATAAGCGTTGTCTTGCCTATCCCGTTTTCGCCAATGATGCAGACTCTCTCGCCCTTTCGGATCAGGAGACCCGCGTTTTTGAATAGCTGCCTGTCGCCAAAACTCTTCGAGAGCCCCTCGGCTTCGAGCACTTCGCTGCCGCTCTTGTAATCGGCCTCAAAGGAAATCTTCATTTTATCCTGCTTGATCTTAGGCTTTTCGACGACTTCCAGCATTGCAAGCCTCTTTTCGCGCGACTTAGCGCGCTTTGTAAGATGCTCGGTGCCGTGCTGTTTGAAGCGCCTTATCATCTCCTCTTGCCTTGCGATCTCTGCCTGCTGTTTTTCGTACTCGCGACGCATCACTTCAAGGCGCTCCTCGCGCTTTACGGTAAATTCCGAGTAATTTCCCTTGTACGCGTCGAGCGTCCCGGCCGAAAGGTCGAAGATCTTGTTTGTGATGCGGTCGAGGAAGTATCTGTCGTGGGATACGACTATGATCGTTCCCTTGTAGCTTTCAAGGAAGCTCTCGAGCCACGCCAGCATGTGTAAGTCGAGATGGTTGGTAGGCTCGTCGAGCATAAGTATATCAGGCTTTCTTAGAAGCATGCAGCTTAGGGCGAGCCTTGTCCTCTCCCCTCCTGACAGCGTGCTTATAGTCTTGCTTTTGTCTTCTTCCTTGAAGCCCATATGAGCCAGCGTAGCGCTCAGCTCGCTTTTATACGTGTAGCCGCCGAGCTCTTCGTACTTTTCGCTCAGCTCTGTAAAGTCGGCGAGATCCTTTTCGAAGCTGTCACTGCTGTGATCTGAGATCGCGTCCTGAAGCTCAGCAAGCCTGCGTTCTATCTCGTATAGATGCTCGAAGCTCTTCTCCGCTTCCTCGATCACTGTGCCGCTTCCGAGGAACTGGTTCTGCTGCCTGAGGTAGCCGAGAGAGTAGCCGCTTCTTATGTATATCTCGCCCGAAGTCGCTTCGATATTGCCGGCTATTATGCCCAGAAGCGTGGATTTTCCGCAGCCGTTTGGCCCGACTATGCCGACGCGGTCGCCTTTATCTACGCCAAAACAGACATCCTCGAAAATGATGTCTGTTCCGTAGGCTTTGCTTATGTCTTTACCTGACAATATCTGCATTAACTAAAACTCCAGTCCGGGCACAGCGTCGAGCTCGTAGTCTGTGCGCTCGCCCGATTTATACGCATAGTAAGCGGCGGAAGCTATCATGGCTCCGTTGTCGGTGCAGAGCACCGGGCTCGGCTTCAGCACGTCTATGCCCCTGGCTGAAGCCTTGGCGCTGATAAGCGCACGGAGCCTCGAGTTAGACGCGACGCCGCCTGCCATCACTATTCTTTTCTGATCATATCTTACTGCGGCGTCCACAGCTTTATCCGCAATAACTTCGACAACAGCCTCCTGGAAGCTTGCCGCCACGTCGTTTACGTTTATCTCGCGGCCGGCCTGCTTTTCACTGTTGAGATAATTAAGGGCCTGTGTCTTTAGGCCTGAAAAACTGAAGTCGAGGCTGCCTGGCTCAAGATATACCCTCTTGAACGCTATGGCTTCAGGATTGCCCTCCTTGGCTGCCTTGTCGATCTTTGGCCCGCCTGGGTATCCGAGGCCGATCACCCTTGCTACCTTGTCGAAAGCTTCCCCGGCTGCGTCGTCTCTTGTGCCGCCAAGCTTTTCGCAGCTGTTGTACGAAGGCACGTTTACTATTTCCGTATGCCCTCCGGATACCACAAGAGCCATGAATGGAGGCTCAAGCTCGTGATGTTCAAGATAATTGGCAGCTATATGGCCGTGCATGTGGTTGACTCCAATAAGAGGGATATCCGCAGCATAGGCCATAGCCTTGGCCGCCGCTACCCCTATAAGGAGAGCACCAACAAGGCCAGGGCCATAAGTGACGCCTATAAGGTCTATATCCTTTACGCTGACATCTGCCTCTTTAAGCGCTCTTTCTATAACATCGTTTATACACTCCAAATGTTTGCGAGACGCGATCTCAGGCACTACCCCGCCGTAAGCAGTATGTATATCTATCTGAGAGCTTATGATATTGCTCATCATAAAACGGCCGTCCGCTACGACTGAAGCGGCGGTCTCGTCACAGCTTGTCTCTATTCCGAGTGTAAGGAATTTTCCGTCTTTCATCTAAATCTTTATCTTTTTAATAATCTTTACTATATATTCAACATATTCAACCGGTTTTGATCAGTTTTCTATCACGACATCTACCTGCACTTTTCTCAGGTCAAGATCCATCAGGATCGCGTCTTCCTTGCCGTAATAGTATTTCCGGCGGCGGCCCACCTCTACGAATCCGAGCTTCCTGTACAGCCCAATGGCTGCTTCGTTACCGGCCCTGACTTCAAGGTTTACCACGTCGCAGCCACTCTCTTCAGCTTTATCTATAAGGTGCCTGAAAAGAGCCTCTCCTATGCCGCGGCCTCTGGCTTCCTCTGCGACGGCTATATTATATATCTGGGCCTCGCCCGCTATGCTTCTCATCTCAGCGAAGCCTACGCATTCACTTCCATCCACAGCTACTACGAAATAAATGCCACCTCCGGCGGTCACGTCCTTGGTGATCTCCTTCGCGCTCCATGGGGAGTCAAATGAATCGACTTCTATTCTAGATATAGCCGGCACATCGCTGAGCTTTGCCTGTCTGATCAATATCTCTCCCATATCGCCTTACACCTTTGGATTTTTGATCCTGTCACTGAGGGTGCCCGCCCTGAGCCTCTGCTCGGCCTCGGCGAGCCTCATGTATTCAGGCATCAGCTTGTCATATGTAAGGGTGTCCCCTATCTTTGCCTTCTTGAGAGCGATCACGGCTACAGACTCCGCGCTCTGATACCTCATATCCTCGCCGGCAAATTTGTAAGTTCCTTCAGGAAGAGCGCTCTCGATTATATCCTTATACGCGTCGATGCCATCGCCCGTAAAGTACGATTCATTGCCGCCGAGCTTCTCGAGCAGTTCTTCGATCATGTACTGCTTCTCTTCTGAGATAAGGTTAAGAGCCTGATGCTCGTAATCCGATGTGAATTCGGCCTCATATATAGCGCCATATGTCTGATGCCTTCTGGCGTTGATGATAGGCACCACATAAAGAGCGTTTGCCGATATGGCCGCTGAAAGAGAGCCTTCCGCAAGGGCCTCAATGGACGATACCGCGATGCACGGCACGCCAAGCATCTGAGCCATAGTGCGCGCGGTCGTCACACCGATCCTGATCCCAGTGAAGGACCCCGGCCCGATCGACGCGGCTATATGCGTCAGATCATTCTTAGTAATACCGGCAGAGCCAAGAGCCTCGTCGATCAAAGAGATGATCCCCCTTAGGTGGTTCATCTCTTCGCGTGACTCCGCGCTCCAAATGCGGCCCTCTTCATCTATAACGGCCGCCGACCCGTATTTACCTGTAGTTTCTATAGCGAGTATTTTCATTTCTTTTTTATTACATAAGCTCAGCCATTCGTGAGCCCATATCCTCTCCGTAGTCCAGCTTTACGATAAGAGAATCAGCCGGCAATACATTGGCTACAATGTCTGCCCACTCTATAACACAGGCGCCGTCGCCGTCAAGCATCTCCTCGGCCCCTATGTCCAGGAGTTCTTCTCCGCTCCCAAGTCTGTACACATCAAAATGATAAAGGGGGAGTCTGCCGCTCTTGTATTCCTTTACTATCGTAAAGGTAGGGCTGCTGATCTCTTCCTTTATCCCGAGTCCCTCGGCGATGTACTTTGTGAGGGCAGTCTTGCCCGTACCGAGGTCACCTATTAGCGCTACGATGTCGCCGGGCTCGAGAGCATCTGCGATCTCAAGCCCGAGCGAACGCGTTTCTTCTTCGTTATTCAGTCGTAACTTTCTGTATTTTATCTCTTTCATCCGCTTTAACTGTCCTGCCTGTGCCGTGGAGGAATCCGGATATCCTCTTATACAGCACCAATGTCAGCAGTGAGTTTGCGCCGGCCTTCACGAGGTTGAACGGTATGATCACCGTTGGCAGCATCGCTATTACGGCCTCCCTTGGCGCTCCCATGTATATCGGTGTAACTATTATATTCATAATTGACATGATGACAACAGCAGCTATGACACCGACTACCAGCGAAATGATCGCTCTCTTTCTTGTCTTGCTGTTCCTGTACATCGTACCGATGATAAGCGCTACGATACCCGTCGCGACAAAGTGCATGACGAATCCATAGAGTCCGTCGCCTCCAAGGCCGAATGCCTGAATAAGGCATACGACGAGCGTCACGATCAGCCCTTCGACCGGGCCAAATGCAAACGCAGTGATGTAGATAGGCACGTCTGCAGGGTCATAGACCAGGAATGGCGCAGGTGGCCATGGAAGTCTTACGATGAAGAGCAGCACCAGTGATACCGCTGTCATCATTGCGAGTTTGGCGAGTTTAGCAGTGTTTTTGTCAGTGTTCATAACATATTCCTCCTCTGAACATTGCGCTTCAGCCACCGATATACAGGCGGCTTCGAGTGGAATCTGTCAGGCATAAAATATGGCCTCGATAGGAATCAAGGCCATTCATCACAAGTAAACTTAGATGTCTTGTTTCTTTCATCCGGACTATACCGTCGGTACCGGATTCTAACCGGTTCGGCCTATTGGCTCGCGGACTTACACATCGAATGCGTTCACCGCCGGTGTGGACTTTCACCACGCCCTGAAACAGATTTTTTATTGATGTAGGGATTATACTACTATAACCCTCTATTGGCAACAAAGATAATAAATTGCTCTTGCGTAAATACGCGCCATCTTCATAAACGACTCTATGCTGAGCTTCTCGTTGGCCTGATGCATGGTGGCCTCTTCATCAGGGAACTCCGCTCCATATGCCAGAATGTTGTTGAACATCTTAGCGTATGTGCCTCCACCGATAACCATAGGCTTCGCGTCGACGTCTCCGGTCTCCTCATGGTAGGCATCCATCATCTTCACTACCATAGGATCGTCAAGATCCATATAGATAGGATGTGCCACTGTCTTGATGACTATGCCCACTCTGCTGTCGCCGATCACCTCTTCCATGCCCGAGAGCACCTTCTCGTCGGTGCAGGTAACAGGATATCTGACGTTAACGGTAACGCTTACTATGTCTTCAGTTCCGGAAGCGATGCCCACGTTCAGGATAAGCGGCCCGGATTTCTCATCGGAGAAGTTGCAGCCGAGCCTCTCGCCGTGAAGGTCGAATCCGATGTGTTCGTTGTAGAACTCGATGTAGTCATTGAGTTCCTCTGAAGCGAAGTTTATCCTTCCGAGGAAGTCCATCAGGATGCTGACAGCGTTCAGCCCCTCTTCAGGATGAGCTCCGTGAGCTGCCTTGCCCTCTGCCTCGACTACAAGTGAACTTCCCTGCTTTTTGGCTTTAAGCTTGTATCCGGTCTCTTCGCAGTAGAGAGCGGCTCTTTCGCTGATCGACTTATATTGCTCGCTGTTTCCGGCGATCACGGCCTTGGCGTAAGCAGGAACAGCGTTGTGAGCGTTGCCGCCTTCAAGCTTAGTAAGCCTGAGTTCATCCTTGGCCGGCTTTGTGTTAAACTTCTGAGCCAGGTCGAATACCATGATGCCCATCTCGCCGTTTACCAGCGGGAAGTTAGCGTCTGGCGTAAATCCCATCGTAGGATGGCCCTGGTGTTCGGTATAGTGATCGGCGCTTATCGACCCTGTCTCCTCATCACAGCCAAGCACCAGCCTGATGTTCATCTTAGGCTCTAAACCCTCTTCCTTAAGGGCCTTCAACGCGTAGAGGCAGGCCACCACAGGGCCCTTGTCGTCTAACACGCCTCTTCCGTAAACGAAGCCGTCTTCTGTTTTCATCGTAAACGGATCAGAGTTCCATCCGTCCCCTACCGGAACAACATCCAGATGACCGACTATCCCAAAATACTCGGATGCCGGTGAATTCGGCGCCTTCCACTCTATGTGTCCGGCGTAATTATCGTCATTGACTGCGGAAAAGCCGAGCTCTTCGCCCTTGGCCAGCATATGCTTAAGAGCGTCGTATACGCCCTTTCCGAAAGGAAGCACTTCTCCGGCTTCCGTCTGCACAGCGTCAGAGTTGACGCTTGGATTTGAGACCGATTCCGAGAGGGTCTCAAGCATTTCTTCTTTGTACGAATCTAATCTTTCAAGATAACTCATTGATTACTCCCTACCCCTTCATTTTCAATTTCTTCGAGTCTCTTAGCCTGAGCCTCGCTATCTGTTGTGTATTCAAGCACCGCCTTACCATCCCTTATGGTAGCCAGTGTAACAGATCGTACTACGTTTCCCGTCTTGTCGAACGAGAACACCCCGGTCGCGCATTTTAGTCCATCGAAATTCCATATGGCTTCCCTTATGGCCGGGCCTTCGAGCGATTTCGCGTTGTGTATCGCATTTATGAGAAGCAGATATGAATCGTATCCGAGCGCGGCATTGTCTGTCGGGATATCGGCATCGCCATATCTGCTGGCGTATTCTATCCGGAATTTCTGGCCTTCCTCGCTCTGTGAATCCTCGCTGTCGCCAGGCTTTGAGAGCACCGTTTCATAAGGGAACACTACTTTGATCCCGTTATGCTTGCTCATCATGGAGATAAAGGCTTCATCTCCCCATGACTTTGTGCCGAGGAAAGTAACGCCCTTGAGCCCCATAGCCTCAGCGTTTGTAAAGAATGTGTCCATTTCTTCGGCTCCCATGGATACGAAGCAGACGTCTACGCCTGCCGACCTGATATCCCTAAGAGCCTTTTTCATTTCTTCTTCGTCAGAAGTTATTTCGGCGCTGGCAGCTATGGCCTTGCTCTTTTTACCTGCCAGTTCTCTGATTTTAGAGTAGAAGCCGTCGAGAAGAGCTGACGTACTTGTGTCGTTCTTGATGCTGACGACACCGATCTTTGTCGATCCGAGCGCGTTATACGCGTATTCGGCGAGGCCCTCGCCCATCTGCGACTCTGTAAGACACGCTCTGAAGTAGTATGCGCTGTTTTGCGTGATCAGAGGATTGGTCGCGGAAGGCGTGATGGTTGGGATCTGGGCATCGTCTATATAGTCGGTGATGGCGAGCGAAGACGCGTCGCCGCAGGATCCGATGATAGCTACCGGCTTCATCTCGATAAGAGCCTGTATGGCCGTCTCTGTCGCGCCTACCGTTGACTGGGTATCTACCTTGACCAGATTGACTTTATAGCCGTCAACGTTGTTATAGATGCTGTTGGCGAGCTCGATCCCCTTGATCTCAGCCTTGCCCCTCTCGGCGTTCTTGCCCGACTGAGGCTCTATGACGCCTATGGTGAACGCCGGCTCCGTTACGGATTCAGGTTTGTTGATAAACGTCTGGCTGAAGCTGCTGTACGTTGAGCATCCTGTAAACGTAAGAATGCAGGCTGCCGTAAGAACAGCGATCATTATCTTTATTCTTTTGTTTCCGCTGGTATTATTATTTCTCATTACCTTGTGCTATAAGAGCCCTCATTTCCCCTATATCCGTTATCTCACACGCGCTCCGCCTGAGGCTCGATGCCCCTTTCATGCCTTTGGTGTAGCGCATTATATACTTTCTGAATTCTCTGACAGCTACGTGCTCACCCTTTAGTGAAGCGAGCATATCCAGATGCCTGATCATCATTTCCCTTATCTCTTCGGGAGACGGAGGGTCAGGTATCTCTTCACCTCTGTAGGCGGCATCCAGTTCCCTGAAGACCCACGGGTTTCCAAGGGCGCCTCGCCCTATCATGACAAGATCGCAGCCCGTCTCTTTAAGCATGCTCATGCCCGATTCTGCATCGATCACATCTCCGCTCGCTATGACAGGGATGTGAAGAGCCTCTTTGACCTCACTTATTATACCCCTGTCGGCCGTGCCGCTGTAGTACTGGCTGCGAGTCCTTCCGTGGATACATACAGCCGAAGCCCCGGCCTCTTCGGCAGCGAGCGCCACCTCCACAGCCATAGGCTTATCGTCTGTGAAGCCCTTTCTCGTCTTGATGGTCACCGGCTTATCTGTCGCGTCGCACACGGCCTTTACTATGTCGTATACAAGCGATGGGTCTTGCATGAGAGCCGAGCCGTCACCGTTTCTTACTACCTTTGGAACAGGGCAGCCCATATTGATATCCAGTATCTTATTCGGAAGCTTTTCAAGCTCTCTTGCCGCAAAGGCCATGACATCGGGCTCAGACCCGAATATCTGTATGGCAGTTGGCCCGGCGCCTTCAGGTATGTATGTGAGCTCAGCAGTCTTGCTGCGGCTCCCTCCATAAAAAAGGCCTTTGGCACTCACCATCTCCGTATACGTAAGCGAGGCTCCCTGCTCTTCGCAGAGAGTCCGCATCACAGCATCCGTAAATCCGGCCATTGGCGCCAAAAGCCACGGATTATTAAGTTCCAGATCTCCTATTTTCAATCCTGAAGTATACGTTTCTTGTTGAGTCCTTTGTTCTTTTCGTGCAGCATCTGAAGACCGTCGAGTGTCAGTCTTCTGTCGATCACATCTATGCAGTCTATGCCGCTTTCTACCATGGTGGCCATTCCGCCTGTTGCGATCACTTTTATCTCTTCAGGCTTGCATCCGAGGTTTTCGCTCATTTCCTTCTTAAAGCCAGCTACCATGTATTCAGTGAATCCCATATGTCCGTAAATAAGGCCCGACTGCATGGATTCCGTTGTATTGCGGCATATGAATTTGCCAGGCAGCTCCAGATCTACATTAGGGAGCTTGGCTGTATGTTCGAAGAGAGCAGCCGCCTGAGTTTTGAGTCCCGGCGCTATGGCTCCTCCGATAAATTCGCCATCACTTGTGACGCAGCTTAAAGTAGTAGCCGTGCCAAAGTCTATGACGATAAGATTGCCACCATATCTCTGGTGAGCAGCTACGCAATTGACGATCCTGTCCGAACCAAGCTGCTTAGGGTTTTCGTATTTGTTCTTGATCCCTGTCTTGATGCCCTGCTCTACCACTATAGGGTTCTTGTTGTAGAACTTGAGGCACATATGCTCAAGCGTAAAGAGTATAGATGGCACAACAGAACTTATGATGATATCGTCTATCTCCGAAGGCTTTATGCCCTCGCGGATTATCATCGACTCGATCATTGTGCCGTATTCGTCTGCCGACCTTCTGTTATCTGTCGCGAGTCTCCAGCTCTCGATGAGCTTGCTACCTTCAAACACTCCGACAACAAGATTGGTATTACCGACATCTATCGCAAGCAGCATCTCCTATTGATCCTCCAGTCTTTTGAGCGCCAAAGCCATAGTGAGCCCCGGGATGACTCTGTTACCTGTCATCTCGGCCCCGAGTATCTCGTTTGCTTTTTTCAGCCTGTACTGTACCGTGTTATTGTGGATATCCATGAACTTCGCTGTCTTTCCGGAATTCATGCCCGCGTCGAGCACGAATGTCGAAAGAGTCTCGATAAGCATATTGCCCTTGTTCTTGGAAACCTCTCTTTCGAAAGGCTCAAGAAGATCGAGATACATCTTGCGCTGGCTCTGAGAACCCTCTTCCATGTATACACATTCGCTTACCATGGATATCTCGTATTTTGAGAACATCCTCTTATATGGGAAGATCTTCTCGATGTACTTCGCGGTCTTGTTGATCATCTTGAAGCCATCGATACAGGTTTCGAGAGTCTCCGTGCCCGTTACATGGAATATCTTTTCTTCTTTGCAGAGGCCTTTGATCTCGTCGAACATCTTGAGGCAGCCGTTCTTGATCTCGATGCCTCTTTCCTGTCCGCCCTCGGCGTATACGATGCCGTAGATCTCGCCGGCCTCGGAAGTTATGAGCATGCCGCAGTCCATTTTGATCCTGTGCGCGCTTAGAAGATTGAGGAAATCATTCTCGTTCTCACCAACGTTCTTTATGTAGAATGCGCTTGAGAACTGCATGCCTCTTAGGCCCGACTCGTCGAGAAGTGTATGGCAGAACGATACGTCTCCCCTTACCGCGGATTTGATGAATTCTGCCCTGGAATCCCTGTCAGGAGTGTATTTCCACATTCCGATGGCGAGCTCGATAGTCTGGGCGAGCTTTGTCATCTCTGAGGATGAGTAATCGTCTTCGTTGTCTACGATAACAAGGATGTATTTCTTGTCCTTGATATTTATGAAGCCCCAGTAAGTGATCACTTCTTCTATCTCGACTCTTGTGAAGCCTGTCATATTGAAGGCGTCAAGTTTGCGCGCCGCGGAGACGGCATCTTCTATCTTTACAAGATGCCTTGTCTCGACCGTGAGTATCGTGTTGAACTCCTCGGTCATCAGCACTACCTGATAGTTATTGTGAAGCGCAGCCTCTCTGAGGGCTGATGGGAAATTGCTGTGCCTGTCGAAGTTGAGCAGATGATAGATAGTGTTGTTGAGTATATTATCGCTGTAATTCTCTCCGTAGAGGATCTTATCCAGCACTTCTTCTATCAGCATGGAATATGTAACTCTTCCGGTATCGTTTATGGTAATCAACGGAAGCCCCACACTCTCTGCTGCCTCGATAGTCTTAGGCGCAACGGAAGTAACGCCTCTGTCATTGAGATATACGACAAGAGCGCTTATCCCTTTGCTTCCGAGCTCTTTTACAGCCTTTGCCTGAGCATCGGCGTCATCCTTGCTTGTCCAGAAATGCGTGATGACCATCTGGTCTTTTACGCCATTGCGCTGTACGCCCATATCCAGATCGTCTTCGTCGAGGACTGAGATAGTCCTGACGCGCCTGTCGCAGTTCTCTCTGCACGCGATAACGCTCGCCCCTCTGAAAGCATCCAGTTTTAAACAGTCATTTACGTTGATCTTCATATGTTTGTCCCTTTTATCCCCTATTTATTCGTCAACTTTGTCATCGGAGTCAAATCTGACTACGTCAGGTTCGTCTTCCGATGGTTCGCGAAGCACGGCAGATCTCAGCTTTTCGAGTTCTTCCTCCATCGCCTTCTTTTCTTCTTCTTCTCTGCGTTTGCTCTCCTCAGCTTCTTCCTTATTCTTGCGGGCTATGTCCTTAGCCTCGTTTTCGATCTCAGCCTTGATGCTTTCAGGATCAGCTTCGCCGGTGAAGAGTCTTTCGAACTGATCGCCGTCGAGTGTCTCTACGAGCAGAAGTGCCTGAGCTACTCTTTCGAATGCCGCGTCATTTTCCTGAAGGATCCTGCGGGTCTCTGCGTAGCACTCTTCAAGAAGCGACCTGATCTCGCGGTCTACCTCTGAAGCCACTTCCTCTGAGAAGTTCTGCCTTGTCGAGAAGTCCCTTCCGAGGAACACCTCGTCGTTGGAGCTGAACGACACAGGGCCGAGCTTTTCGCTGAAGCCGTACTTGGTGATCATCTGTCTTGCGATGCCCGTAGCTCTTTCGAGGTCGTTGCTGGCGCCTGTCGAAATGTCGTCGAGCTTGAGTTCTTCCGCTACTCTTCCGCCGAGCAGATGCTTGATGTTGTTGATCATATGGCCCTTTGTCTCAAAGAACCTGTCTTCTTCAGG